>NZ_JAZHPF010000001.1:0-300000 GCF_036543075.1 Deinococcus sp. YIM 134068 | reverse complement strand
GGGCAACGACCCGGTGATGGCGGCGGCGGGCCTGAGCGGCAACACGGCGGCGGCCAAGCCGATCTTCGTGGAGCACAGCGTCGTCGTGGACCGCTCGCCCCAGCAGGTGTACGACTACTGGCGCAAGCTGGAGAACCTGCCCATGATCATGAGCCACCTGGAGAGCGTGACCGTGCTGGACGACCGCCGCAGCCGCTGGGTGGCGAAGGCCCCGCTGGGCACCCATGTCGAGTGGGAGGCCGAGATCGTCAACGATAAGCCCGGCGAGCGCATCGGCTGGCACTCGCTCCCCGGCGCGACCGTGGACAACGCGGGCAGCGTCCAGTTCGAGAATCTGCCGAGCGGGGGCACCCGCGTCCACGTCGCTCTCTCCTACCGTCCGCCCGCCGGGGCGCTGGGGGCCGCCGTCGCCAGGCTCTTCGGCGAGGAACCCAGCCAGCAGATCGCGGAAGACCTCCAGAAGTTCAAGCAGACCTTCGAGGGCGCGAACCCGGCGAACTGAGCGGGAAGGGGTGAGGGGCGGTGGCTTGCGGGCTGCTGCCCCTCATCTTTTGAGAGATTTCTCGGTCGCTTGGGTGGATTCCTCTACGGCATGCCTGGATCAACCTGTCGCCATACGGAGAGGATTCTATTGCTGTCCCTGTCCATGAGAAGCAGCAAGTTCTCGGGTTTTGCTGAGGGCAGCAATTCCTCTAGCACTTCCGCCTGTTTGTTGACCCATTGTGAGGCCACTTCCGACAGCCGCAGTGCAACTGCCGTGTAGGGAAGGCTGGAGACTCGGTAGAGATAGGAGTCTGCTTCAGGGTATGGACAGTCCGCCCAAACTGCCCTTAGAAAGATGGCGACTTCCTCCTCGTGCATCAGCGCAACGCTACTCAACACACCGTCATACCAGTCGAAAATCACCAATTGGTCGAATGCTCGGTTCAGCTCGCGGAGGAGACGTTCCAGATTGGGGCTTTCCATGCCGTCAGATTGGGTCTTCAAACTGGGCGTCCGTCGAAGCATCGTCCGGTGAAGCTTCCTCCTGCACCTCCGCCCCCGCCTCCACCACCGTCAGCGAGCGCAGGGTCGCGCCCTGATGCCAGCCGTACTGGGGGTCCCTCAGCCCCAGCGCCTCAGCGATGGCGCGGGCGGTGGCGTGGTCGGGTTCGGCGTCCAGGCAGAACAGCAGGAAGCGGCGGCCCCCCGGCGCGATGCGGATGAAGAGGTCGGTGCCGAGTTCGAGTTGCTGGGTGCGACCCAGCTTGGCGGCGCGGCCCTGGGCGTACCGCAGGGCGTCGCGGATGCGGACGGTGACGGTGGGATGACTCATCCTTCCCCCAGGGTGGGGGCGCGCAGACCGCCCAGCAGCATGTCGGCGTACCCCTCGGCCACGTCGCGCGGCGAGAGCGGACCGCCGGGGCGATACCACGTATACGACCAGTTCACGGCGGAGAGGATCAGGTTGGCCGCCATCCTCACGTCGAGGTCGGCGCGGAAGACGCCCTCCCCGATGCCCTGCCGCACGAGGTCGCGGTAGAAGGCGTCGATGGTATCGCGCCAGTCGGTGACGTGGCGGTACGCCTCCGGCGAGAGGTGCTTCCACTCGTGAAAAAAGACGGTCGCGCTCTCCATGTTGCCCGCGACCACGCTGAGGTGGCGGTACATCGCCTCGCGCAACTTGGCGTCGGCGGGGAGGGCTTCGTCCCGCAGCACGAAGAGGGCCGCGTCGAACTGCCGCGCCGCCCGGTTCACGATCTCGACGAGCAGGTCCTCCTTGCCGCTGATGTGCGCGTACAGGCTGCCGCCCTGCATTCCCAGCTCCCCGGCGAGGTCACGCATGCTCGTGGCGTGGTAGCCGCGCTCGGAAAAGAGCCGACTCGCCACGTCGTGAATCTGCTCGCGGCGCGTCTTGGTGGGGACGATGGGTTCGGCGGGGAGGTCAGTCATGGGCAAATGAGGCGCGGGGCGCGCGTTCCGGCAGCGTAGCACGGGGGCCAACGAACGCCCGTTTGGGCCGGGGATGATACAAAGAACGGCATGACCTCCGAGCCTCTTTCCCGTCCCGGCACGGTGCCCTCGGGAGAACCGGCGGGCGTGCGCGACGCCGTGCGCGCCGTGCCCGCGTATCCCTTCACGCCGACCGACGCGCCCATCAAGCTCGACCAGAACGAGAGTCCGCTCGACTTCCCCGAGGGGCTGAAGGCCCTCGCCGCCGAGCGGATGCTCGCCCGCCCCTGGAACCGCTACCCCGATCTCCACGCGGACGAGTTGCGGGGGCGCATCGCCGCCTTCGAGGGCTGGGACTCGGCGGGCGTGGTCGTTACGCCGGGCAGCAACGTCCTCATCAAGCTCCTGACCGAACTCGCGGGCATCGGGCAGACGGTGGTGACGGTCAGCCCCACCTTCAGCGTCTACACGCTGGAGGCGCAACTTCTGGGCGCGCGGCTCGTGCAGGTGCCGCTGAATCCCGATTTTTCTCTTCCCGTGGAGGGGTTGAAAGAGGCGCTGCGAGCCTACCCGCCGGGCGTGCTGTACGTCACCCAGCCCCACGCGCCGACGGGGTTCGCGGATTCGGAGGCCGCCGTGCGCGAGGTGGTGGACGCGGCGGGCGAGTGGGTCGTCGTGCTCGACGAGGCGTACCACCAGTACAGCGGCACGGACTACCGGAGCCTCATTCTGGAGGGGGGCAACCGGGTCGGCCTGCGGACCTTCAGCAAGGCATGGGGGCTGGCGGGCGTGCGGCTGGGCTACGCGCTCAGCACGCCGGGGATGGCCGCGCACATTCAGAAACTCGTCTCCGCCTTCAACGTCGGGATGCTCGCCCAATCGGCGCTGGAGGTCGCATTGGAACACCCGGAGTACGTGGCCGAACGTGCCCGCGAGGTCGTCGCCGAGCGGGAGCGGGTGCTGGCGGCGCTCTCCGGGCATCCGGTGTGGCGGGCGCATCCCAGCCGGGCCAACTTCTTCCTGCTGCGGACGCCCGACGCGGACGCCGCGTACCGCCACCTCCTCTCGCGCGGCATCGTGGTGCGGCGTCAGGACAAGCTGCCGGGGCTGGAGGGCTGCCTGCGGGTGGCGGTGGGCACGCGGGAGGAGAACGAGGCGCTGCTGGCGGCGGCGTGGGCGTTTGGGGCGGTCGAGGGGTCGAGGGGTCGAGGGGGCGGAGAATAAGGCGTTGGGAGCCGCGTAGGACTTGCGTCCAGCAGAAGAGAAGGACGAGCGTTGCTCGTCACCCCTCTCCCCGGCCCTCTCACGCAGGGGGAGAGGGAGCAAAAAACAATCTCCTCTCAGCGGCGGCGTTAGCCTTCGTCCATCGCCTCCCCTATGGACTCCTTCGCCGCTCCCCCCAACTTCCCGCCCCGTTCGTCCGTCGTCCGCGACTGTACGGCGTGCGGGGCGTGTTGCGCGGCTCCTGACATCCATGCGCTCGGAAAGCCGCTGGGGGTGCCGTGCGCCCACCTCGGGCCGGATTGTCTGTGTGGCGTGTACGCGGCGCGGCCCGCCGTCTGCCGCAACTATCAGCCCGACTGGGTGTGCGGCGAGGTCGCGCCCCTGCCCACCCTGTCGGCGCGGGTGGTCCGCTTCCTCCAGATTTACGGACTGGAGGGGGAGGCGGACCCCAACGGCTTGCCCCGGTAGGTCAGCGAGGGGGCGCGTGCGTCCGGCCACCCGGCGAACCCTCCACCCCATCATCCACCCAGCCTACCGGGAGCGGGTTCACCACAAACGCAGAGGCCCCCGCCGGGGCAGGAGCCTGCTTCTGTGCTGACTGTTCTGTGCTGACCCTGACCGCTGAAAGCTGAAGGCTGACCGCTCCTCAGTCGTCCGCCGCCTGCCCCTCCCCCGTGGCCCCACGCGGCACCGCCGGGTTCTCCACGAAGGTGGTCGGGTCGAGCTTGTCGAAGCCGATCTCCTTCTCGTAGTCCTGAATCTTGACGTGCAGCCGCCGCACGTCGCCCTCCACCTGCCCGTAGTCGAAGGTCTCGAAGATGGCCGTCGTCTTGTGGTTGCCGCCCTCGAAGTCGGGAACCTCGCGGGTCTTCTTGATGCCCTCCTCCAGCGCCTTGCGGCTCTCGATGCCGAGGTTGCGGAAGGCGATCTGCATCACGTCACGCTGGAAGTCGCGCGGGCCGTAGATTCCGGCGCGGTACACCGTCTCTGCGAACTCCTGCCAGTCGGGCACGAGCTGCGCGGCGGGCATGGAGAACTGCCCGATGACGTTCTTGATGGCGTCCAGCGTGCGCTCGGGGTAGTAGTAGAGGTACATCCGCACGCCCTCAAGGAAGAAGTTGTAGTGCGCCGCCTCGTCCACCGCGATGGTCTGCGCCACTTTGGCCAGCACGGGGTCGGCCACGCCCGCGAGATGCGGCTTCTCGCTCCTGCCCTGGGCGATCTTCATCATGTTCAGGTAGTTGAGCTGGGTCGCCCGCTCCTGAAACACGGTGTACACGAGGTTGTGAATCGCGTCGGGGAAGGGGAGTTCCCACGTCTGCGACTTCAGGCGGTGCTTGTACTCGGCGATCCACTCGGGGCTGCGCTGCTCGGAGAAGAGGACGGCGTTCTCCCACGCGTCGGCGTGCTTCTCCTCCTCGCTGCCCCAGCGCATCTGGAAGTGGCTGCGGCCATGACTTCTCCGCACGAGGTACAGCAGGCTGCCCGTGAAATCGGGCGCGTACTGCTCGACCGCGAAAAAGCCCTGCATCACGGTGACGATCTCGGGCGGCAGGTCCTTGCGGAGGTTGCGCCAGTCGAAGCTCCGGTCGGCGTTCCAGTTGCGCGTCTCCTGGCTGCGGGCGGTGTACCAGCGGTACAGCCCCAGGAAGCCGCGCTCGATCAGACGGTCTTTTTCGGCATTGCTCAGCAGCCCGGCGGGGGTACGCGGGCGGTCGTTCAGCATGTTGGGGGGCATCACGTCAGCCATCGGGGGCCTCCTTCGCCGTTCGGAGGGGTGGGACAGAGTTGAACGACGATACCCGACCAGCCTACGCCCGCGCTTCGGGGAACGCCGTGAGTCGGGACGCGGTGCAAAGGGGGGGAGCCTTCACATTCGCTGGGGGGTGGGGAGGGGGAGAAGAGCCGTCCACTCTAGCCCTCCCCGCCCCGTCCACAGTTCCCGCCGGACGGGGGCCGCTAGACTCTGCCCCATGAGCCTTCTCGGTCAGCCCGCGCCCGATTTCACGCTGCCCTCCACGAGCGGCGAGACGGTGAGCCTGAGCAGCCTCCGGGGCCACAAGCACGTCGTGCTGGTGTTCTACCCGCTGGACTTCAGCCCGGTCTGTTCTATGCAGCTTCCCGAGTATTCCGGGCGGCAGGACGACTTCGCCGAGGCGGGGGCCGTCATCCTGGGCATCAACCGCGACAGCGTGTACGCCCACAAGGCCTGGGCCGCCGAGTACGGCATCGAGGTGCCCCTCCTCGCCGATATGAACCTGAACGTGGCCCGGCAGTACGGCGTGGCGATTGACGAGCGCGGCATCAGCGGGCGGGCCGTCTTCCTGATCGACCGGGCGGGCGTGGTCCGCTTCGAGCACGTGGAGGCCAAGACGAGCGAGTACACGGTGAGACCGGAAGTGGTGCTGGGGAAGATCGCGGCGTTGTAGACACGACGGGGAGAGCTGCTCGCCGAATGGGCCGTTCTCCTTGCCGAAGTGAGGAGCGCCAATGGATTTCCTGATGGAGACCACCAGTGAACGTCACTCAGGGCCGACGCCTCGGGGCGGAGCTTACGCCGTCGCCTACTTCCGAGATAGGAGGGGAAATCCCTGCCCGAAGGTTGAGGCCGTTCGTGTGGAAATTGCCGAGTACGACGAGAACGGTAAGCAGCTTGCTCGCACGTCTTTGACTCGATCTGCCTGAACTGTGGCTTCCACGGGTACGCTGTGACTTCAGGCAACTTTCAGAGGCTGTTTCGTGGACGCCGACGGCGGCGGCACTCGTTGGAAGCCGCGCATCTCCTCATCCGACACAACGGGGGTGACAGTTCGACTTCTCCCGGATGGCGATGAACTTCTGGCGCTGAGGCCCTGCTTCGGGAAGCCTCGTCACTGCGCCACTCGGCGGATGCTCCCCGCTCCCGAACGCTCTACCCTGGGGGGATATGCAAGGCGCGCCCTCCTCCTCACCCACCGACCCGTCCCCGCCGCGTTCCGGGACCGTGGGCGTGCTGCGCGAGTACCTGGGGCCGCTGAAATGGCAGGTGGCCGCGCTCGCCGTGTTGTTGCTCTCCAGCACGGGCCTGAACCTGCTCCTCCCGCAACTGCTGCGGCAGTTCGTGGACAGCGCGAAGCTCGGGGCGGGGGCGGACGCGGGGCTGCTGGTGCGGCTGGCCGGGGCATACATCGCGCTCGGGGTGGGTGTGCAGGTCCTGACGGCGGGGGCGACCTACGTGGGGGCGCGGGTGGGGTGGACGGCGACCAACCGCCTGCGCGCCGACCTGATGCGGCACCTGCTCTCGCTCGACATGCGCGAGCACAAGGAGCGCACCCCCGGCGAGATGATCGAGCGCATAGACGGCGACGTGACGGCCCTGAGCAACTTCTTCTCGCAGTTCGCGGTGCGGGTGTTCGGCGCGGCGCTCCTCCTCGTCGGCGCGCTCGTGATGTTCCTGCTGGAGGACTGGCGGGTGGGCCTCGGCGTGAGCCTCTTCGCCGCCGTCACGCTCTGGGTGCTGAACCGGACGCGGCGGGCGGGCGTGGAGCCGACCCGGCTGGAGCGCGAGAGCAGCGCGGGCCTCTTCGGCTACGTGGAGGAGCGGCTGGCGGGCCTGGACGACGTGCGCTCGCTGGGGGCGGGCGAACACCATCTGCGCGGTTTCCTGCGGGTGCAGCGTGAGTTCTTCCACCGCAGCACGTGGTCATGGCGGCGTCGGAGCGTGGTGTGGCAGGTCAGCATGGGCCTCTTCGCCGCCGGGTACGTGGCCGTTCTGGGCGTGGCGGTCGGCCTGTATGCGGCGGGCGCGATCACGCTGGGGACGGCCTTTCTCCTCTACCAGTACATGAGCATGGTGGAGGAACCCATCGACCAGCTCACCCAGCAGCTTCAGGACCTCCAGAAGGCGGCGGCCAGCGTCGTGCGGGTGGGTGAGTTGCTGACCCTGCGCTCGGGGCTGCGGGAGGGGACGCGCGACCTGCCGCCCGGCCCCCTCGACCTCCGCTTCGAGGACGTGACGTTCAGCTACACACCTGAGGACCCCTCCGCCCGCCCGGTCCTGAGTGGGGTGAGCTTCCACCTCCCCGCCGGGCAGACGCTCGGCCTGCTGGGGCGCACCGGGAGCGGCAAGACGACCCTGACGCGGCTGATCTCGCGTCTGTACGACCCGACCGATGGACACGTGCGGCTCGGTGGGATGGACACCCGTGACGTGCGGCTCGCCAGCCTGCGCTCACGGGTGGCGGTCGTCACCCAGGACGTGCAGCTCTTTCAGGCGAGCGTGCGCGACAACCTGAGCTTCTTCGACCCTGGCGTGCCCGACGAGCGGGTGGAGGCGGCGTTGCGTGAGGTCGGGCTGGGCGTCTGGCTCGACCGCCTCCCCGAGGGCGTCCGCACCCCGCTTCCCACGGGCAGCCTCAGCGCGGGGCAGGCGCAACTCCTCGCCTTCGCCCGCGTGCTGCTGCGCGACCCCGCCGTGATCATCCTCGACGAGCCGAGCAGCCGCCTCGACCCCGCCACCGAGGCCCAGCTCACCGAGGCGATGACCCGTCTCCTCGCCGGGCGCACCGCCGTCGTCATCGCGCACCGCCTGGAGACCGTCGCCCGCGCCGACCGCATCCTCGTCCTCGGCGGAGGCCGCGTGCTGGAGGACGGCCCCCGTGCCGACCTCGCCCGCGACGCCCGCAGCCACTACGCGGCGCTGCTCCGGGCCGGACAGGAGGGTGCCGGGGTGGAGCGGGAGGGGGAAGGGGTGCTGGCGTGAGGGGGCAGTCAGTGGTCAGTGGTTCGTGGAGAACGTCGCCAACGCCAACGCTTTTGCTCCGTCTTCTTTCCCACTGACGACTGACCACTCCCCACTCACCGCGTCCCGGAGCCACCCATGACCTCTGCCCCGACCACCCCCACCCCCCCCGAGCGCACCCTCGCCCTCTCCGGGCGGCTGTTCGCCTACCGTCCGGCCCTGTTCGGCCTCAACCTCTTCCTGTGGGGCCTCGTCCACGCCTCGCCCGCGCTGCTGACGGTGGCGGTGAGCGACATCTTCGGGCGGCTGGAGGAGGCCGACAAACTCCGGCTGGCGGGGCAGCCTGCCGACCCCCTCATCCTCGCGGCGTGGGCGGCGGTGGGGTGGTTCGCGGTGGTGAGACTCGCGCGCTTCGGCGTCTTCTACGCGGGGTTCCGGTTCTGGATCGAGCTGTGGTACACGCTGGACGCGCTCGTGCGGCGCAACCTGCTGGGCTACCTCCTCACCGCGCCCGGCTCGCGCCGCCTGCCCGACACGCCCGCCGAGGCGGTGAGCCGCTTCCGCGACGACGTGGACGACGTGGCCGCCTACACCGAGGTTTGGGTGGACGGGGCGGGCCTGCTGGCGTTCTCGCTGATCGCCGTCGTGCTCATGGCGCGGGTGGACCCCCTGATCACCGCGCTCGTGTGCGCGCCGCTGGTGGTCGTGGTCGTCTTCGTGCAGCGGCTCTCGCCCCGCATCCGTGCCTACCGCCGCCGGATGCGCGAGGCGACGGGCCGCGTGACCGACTTCATCGGCGAGACCTTCGGGGCCGTCTCGGCGGTCAAGCTCGCCGCCCGCGAGGGCCAGATGGTCGCGCACCTGGAGGGGCTGGGCGAGGTGCGCCGCCGCGCCGCCCTGCGTGACGTGCTCCTCACCGAGCTGATCCGGGGCGTGAACACCAACATGGTGAACGTGGTCGTCGGGCTGGTGCTGCTCCTCGGCGCGAGCCGGGTGCGCGGTGGCGGAATGGACGTGGCCGATTTCGTGCTCTTCCTCGGCCTGCTTCCGCGTCTGACGCGCAGCATGGGCTTTTTCGGGGACGCCATCGCCCGCCACCGCCGCACCGGGGTCAGCTACGACCGGATGGAGCGGCTGCTTCAGGACTCACCCGACGGAACGGTCGTCGCCCACCACCCCATCCACCTCCACGACGAGCCGCCCGCTCCACCCGCCGCGCCCCGGCCCCTCCCCCTGCGGGAGCTGCGCGTGGAGGGCCTGAGCGCCCGGCATCCCGGCGGCCTCGGCGTGGAGGACGTGAGCCTCACCGTGCGCCGGGGCGAGTTCGTGGTCGTGACCGGGCGCATCGGCAGCGGCAAGACGACCCTGCTCCGCGCGCTCCTCGGCCTGCTGCCGCGAGGGGGCGGGCGCGTGTTCTGGAACGGCGAGGAGATCGGCGATCCCGCCACCTTCCTCGTGCCGCCCCGGAGCGCGTACACGGCGCAGCTCCCCAACCTCTTCTCCGACTCCCTGCGCGCGAACGTCCTCACGGGCGCGGACGAGGCGCGGCTGGGGCGAGCGGTGCGGCTGGCGGTCCTCGACCCCGACCTCGCCGAGCTTCCGGCAGGGCTGGAGACGGAGGTGGGGGCGCGCGGGGTCAAGCTCTCGGGCGGGCAGGTGCAGCGCGCGGCGGTCGCCCGGATGCTCGCCCAGCACGCCGACCTCCTCGTCTTCGACGACGTGTCCAGCGCCCTCGACGCCCGCACCGAGGCCGCGCTGTGGGACGGCCTCTTCGGCGAGGAGGGCACGACCTGCCTCGTCGTCTCGCACCGCCGGGCCGCCCTGTCCCGCGCCGACCGCATCCTCGTCGTGGAGCATGGCCGCGTCACCGACACGGGCACCCTGCCCGAACTCTTGGAGCGCAGCGCGGAGATGCGGGCGCTGTGGGCGGAGGACGTGGGGGAGGGGGCGTGACTGTGAATACCCTGAACCTGCGCTGGATTTCGGGTGGTGCCGACGAAGGTTGTGAAGTAGAAGTCCTTGTGGACGGTACGAACCTGATTGAGCTTGTACGGAATTGGGAGGCCGAGCATACACCAGAGCCGAAGCTGGCCGGACAGTACGCCGGTTTGCAGGAGTCGCCCGCCGATCTCTTGAAAGCGTGGCTCGTGCCTGGCGAATGGAAAGCCCATCTTCTCGTCTGCGATGGATGTTTGGAATGGGGGTGCTGGCCTCTTCAAGCCCGCATTATCCGTGAGGGTGAGCGCGTGATCTGGAGCGAATTCGAGCAACCGCACCGACGGGAAACGTGGTCCTATGACGGCTTCGGCCCGTTCGTCTTCGACGCTGTGCAGCACGACACAGAGATCGGGGCACTTCTGCGGGAGGTGGCGGGCTGACGGGCGGGAAGACTCCCTCTCGACTCGTCCCACCCGACGCCCGTCATCTCAACCCGGTCTTCACCCACCGTCCGCACTCGCCCCGGCGCGCATGATGGGGCCGTGACTCCCCGTCCCCACTCCCACGATCACACCGCCGATTCCAAGCGCGAGTATTTCAGCGAACTCATCGGGCGCACCCGCTTCGTGGTCCTGATCGCCGTCGTGGCCGTGCTGCTGGTGTCCTTCAGCCTGTTTCTCCAGGGCACGCTGCTCGCCCTCGTCACGATCTACGAGTCGTGGGAAGGCACCTTCCGGGAAGGAATCGGCAGCCAGTCGGGCACGCTCGCGGTGGAGTTTCTGGAGGTCGTGAGCACCATGCTCAAGGCCGTCGTGTTCTACATCATCGGGGTGGGGCTGTACTCGTTGTTCGTCCAACCCCTCAACCTGACGAGCGCGCTGGGTGTGGAGAGCCTGTCCGACCTGGAGCAGAAGGTGGTGTCGGTGGTCATCGTGATCCTGGGGGTGACGTTCCTCGAACACTTCATCCGCTGGGACAATCCGCAGGAGACGCTGTATTTCGCCGGGTCGCTGGCGCTGGCCGGAGGTGCCCTGGTCTTCTTCCAGCGCGTGCATCGGGGGCAGGGCGGCGACCTCCAGCAGCCGGAGGCCAAGCTGCGCGCCCGCCGCGAACTGTTCGAGCACGACAGCGAGCAGCGCGAGATTCGGGAGACCGACGTGCGCCGCGCCGAGCGGGCGACCGAGGCCAAGGCGCAGGGCAAGGTGGACGCCGAGGAGGGGGCGGAGTAGCGGACGAAGGAGCGCGGATGAAGCCCATCCCCCCGGCGGACAGTAAGAGAGTTGAATGGACTGCCTCCCTACCCTGGGTGTATGTACAAGAGGAACTGGCTCTCCGGCCAGGGGAGATGGTCCGCCCTGGTGATCGCTCTCGGTACGCTCGGCACGCCCGCCGATGCGTCCTCCTTCGCCCTCGACGGTCTATTGGCGATCAACGACGCCCCCTCGCCGTGCCGGGGCGTCCGTGTGCAGGTCTTCGAGGGCGGCAGGCTCAGCACCGAGGCCGTGGTCCTGCCGAGTGGAGAAGTCAAGGCGACCAGCAAGGGCAACAAGACCCTCCCCCGCTTCGTGAAGGGCCGTGCCTACAACCTCCACGCAACCTGTGTCAGCGAGTCGGGAACCTTCCAGAACTCCGAACTGAACTTCAAGGCCGAGGGCCGCACCGTGATGGTGGTCTTCACGAAGACGGGCTTCCAGTTCAAACGGGGGGGCGTGGCGTACTGACTTGGGTGGCGGGCCTTGAGGACGGGTCGCCAGTCGCCAGCTTCCAGTCGCCAGGAGCAAGCTGGGACGCTGATTTCTCTGGAACGAGAAGTAAAAGTCAAAGTCCACAGGTGGTTTCTTTTGCCCCTCCCCCTTGAGGAGGGAGGCTGGGAGGGGGTGAACGGGCAAGGCGTCCCCAGAAAATAGACGCCCAACCCTCCCTCGTCTTCCGAACGGCGGCCCATGTGAACGCCACCCCGACCCCTGAGCATTACCCTGGCCGCCATGACCGACACCGGATCACCCGCCCGCCCCCGCATCCTTGTCGCCAACGACGACGGCATCTTTTCCCCCGGCATCAAGGCGCTGGCGTTCGCGCTGCAAGGCGTCGGGGATGTGGTGGTGGCCGCGCCGGACGTGGAGCAGTCGGCGGTCGGGCACGGCATCACGATCCGGCGTCCCCTGCGGTTCAAGCACACGGCGGCGGCGGGCTTCGGGGACATTCCGGCCTACCGGGTGGACGGCACCCCCGCCGACTGCGTGGTGCTGGCGACGCACCTGCTTGGGCGTCCCGATCTCGTCGTGAGCGGCATCAACCTGGGGTCCAATCTCGGCGACGACCTCACGCATTCGGGGACGGTGGCGGCGGCGTTCGAGGGGCTGGCGCTGGGGGTGCCGTCGGTCGCCTTCAGCCAGCAGAGCGGCACGGACGGCGAGTACGACTTCGCGCCCGGCGCGGCCTACGCGGCGCGGCTGGTGGCCGAGGTGCTGGCGCGCGGTCTGCCGCCACGTGTGCTCCTCAACGTCAACTTCCCGCGCACCCCGCCGCGTGGCGTCCGCGTCACCCGCGTGGGCGAGCACCGCTGGGAGGACACCCTCGTCACCCGCCAAGACCCCGAGGGCCGCGAGTACCACTGGGTCGCGGGCACCAGCACCGCCGCCGACGCCGACGACGACACGACCGACTACGGGGCCGTCCATGCCGGGCTGATCAGCGTCACGCCCGTCCGCCTCGACCTCACCGCCCGCGACCTGCTCGCCGAGGTGGGGGGGTACGTGCCGGGGGTGTGAGGGAAGACTTCGACGTGATTGAAGGTGGGTTGACGCTGGTCCAATCGTTCCTGGCAGAAGAGCAGACACCCCTGCCCGCCCTCTCGTTCACCGCCCCTCCAGCACCTCGAACGTCCACGACCGCACGCTCTCCGGTAACGGCAACGCGGGCACGTCCCCCGCCCAGCGGCTCGCCACGAGGACGAGGCCGGGTTGTGCCGGGCTGACGAGAAGTTCCGCGCCGACGAAGCCGGGCAGGGCGGGGAGGGCGTCCAGAAGCGCCCCCAACTCCCGCCGGGCCGTCTCGCCGCGTGCCTCGGCATAATGGACCCAGCGGACTGCCCTTCCCGCGCTCATTCGCTGTAGAGGGTGAGGGGGTCTTTGGGGTCCCAGCGCAGGTAGGTGCCGAAGTGCAGGTGGGTGCCCGTGGTGCGGCCCGTGTTGCCGACGCGCCCGATAGGCTGCCCGGCGGTGACGAGTTCCCCGGTGCGGGCGAGCGTCGCGCTGAGGTGCGCGTAGCGGGTGATCCAACCGTCCGGGTGCTCCAGCACGACCGTCCAGCCCCAGCCGCGTTCGAAGTCGGCGCGCGACTCGATGACGCGGCCCGAGCGGGCGGCGCGCACCGTCGTTCCGTGCGGCGCGAGGATGTCCACCCCCAGATGTAGCTCGCGCTCGCCGCCGAGGACGCGCGGACCGAAGTCGCTCGTGATGCCCCGGTAGCCCGGCACCGGCCACAGCCACTCGCCCGCCGAGGCCGCGCCGGGCGCAGGACTGACCCGAATCGACGCCGTGCGGACCGTCGCCCCGGAGGTGCGGTTGGCGGGGTGGGAGGTCGTGACGCCACCCCCGTTTCGCCCCGGAAGGCGGACGGTCGCCCCGGCCCACAGCGCGCGGCGGGCGTCGAGCGTCGGGTTGGCCCGCAGCAGCGCCGCGAGCGTGACGCCGTACCGCCGGGCGATCACCGTCAGGTTCTCGCCGCGCCTGACCCGGTGGGTGCCCGTGTTCATCCGGGAGGTGGCTGGACGAGCGGCGACCGGGCGGGCCGCAGACGAACGGCGGTCCGGGAGGTGGATGCTTCGGCCCGCCTGCACGTGGTTGGCGTCGCGCAGGCCCGGATTCGCGGCCTTCAGGGCGGCGACGGTCACACCTGTGCGGCGCGCGATCACGGTCAGGTTGTCGCCGGGCTGTACCCGGTAAGTCGTCGCGGCGCTCGACAGCCCGGCCACCGTCAGAGTCAGGCAGGCGACCGTCCGCCGGAGCGAGGGGCATTTGATGAGAGGCAACTTCACGGGCCTTACCCTAACCGGGGGGGGTAAGAAGCACATGTGAAGAATTCGGCGTCCTGGACGTACTGTTCACCCATTGACAGGGCTTGGGGTTGAAAAACGGCTCTGCAACGCCTTCTTCGCTTCTCGTTCCCACTCCTGGGGCGGGGGAGACGGACGAAATCCTCGTGTTCATCAGTCTTTGCCTCATCATGAGCAGGATGTGTAAGTTGCTTACAGGGAGGATGGATGGGGGGCAGCGCGTTACCCTCCCCCCATGACCGAACGGCCCGTCTTCACGCCACCGGAGGGGTTCACCCGCCTGCGGCTGACCGTGGCGTGGGACGGCGCGGACTTCGTGGGCTGGCAGGCCCAGGCGAACGCGCCGAGCGTGCAGGAGACGCTCGACGCCGCCCGCGCGCGGCTTGGAGGGGAGGGGGCCGCCCGTCCTGTCGCGGCAGGACGCACGGATGCCGGGGTTCACGCGGACGCGATGCCCGTTCATCTGGACGTGCCGCCCGGCTTCCGTGTCCCACCTGACCGTCTCGCCCGCGCCCTGAACGCGCACCTGCCCCCCACCGTGGCCGTGCTGGACGCCGTGCCCGCGCCCGCCGGGTTCCACGCCCGTTTCTCCTGTACCGAGCGGCGGTACGTCTACCGCTTGCTTGCCGCGCCGCAGCGGCACCCCCTCTGGGCGGATCGGGCGCTCCACGTGTCCGGTCCCCTCGACGTGGAGGCGATGAACCGCGCCGCCGCCGCCCTCATCGGCACCCACGACTTCGCCGCCTTCGCCACCCGCGAGGACCGCCAGACGGTGCGGGAACTGCGCGCCCTGACGGTGCGGCCCGGACCCGCCGTCACGGGTGGGCGGGTGTGGGAGGTCCATGTGGCGGGCGAGAGCTTTCTGCGCCACATGGTCCGGGGACTCGTCGGCACGTTGCTCCTCGTCGGGGGCGGAAGGTTGGAGGAGAGGGAGGTGGCCGCCATCCTCGCCGGCGGCATGCGGGCGCACGCCGGGGCGAACGTGCCCGCGCACGGGCTGACCTTCGCGGGCGCGAGCTACGCGGGCCTCGGGGTGGAGATTGGGGAGGGCTAGCGGCCCAGGGCGGGGAGGTTGGGGTCCTGCTCGGCCCGCCGTGGGGTCCGGCCTGTCGTCACGGGTGCCGCACTTCTCTCACCCCAGCCTAAGCGACTGCAAGGGTCGACCTTCCGCCTCCTGCCCCTCCCCTTCCGCCTCCCGCTGCCCCGTCACCCAGTAGCGCACCCGCTCGGCCACGTTCTCCATATGGTCGCCGACGCGCTCCAGGCTGCGGCCCACGCGCATCAGGGTCAGGGCCTTGCTGATGTTGCGGGGGTCTTCCAGCATGTAGGTGACGAGTTCGCGCTGAACCTGCTCGTACAGGTCGTCCACCTCGTCGTCCATTCTCAGGGTCGCCTCGGCGCGGGTCACGTCGCGGCCCTCCATCGCCGTGCGGAGGTTCTGGCTCATCTCCTCCAGCCGGGTGAGCATCCGCGCGAGGCTGACATACCGCTTCAGGGCCGGGGCCTGCGCGAGTTCGGCCCCGTCGGCGGCGACGTGAACGAGGTAGTCGCCCATCCGCTCGATGTCCGAGAGGCTCTTGAGGATGAGGGCCACCATCCGCAGGTCACGTGCGACGGGTTGATGCAGCGCGATCACCCGCAGGCATTCGGCCTCGAGTCTCGCCTCCTGAGCGTCCACCTCGCGGTCGATGGCCCGCACCTCGTCGAGCCGCTCCGGGCGGGCGTTCAGCAGCACGTCTCCGGCGATGGGCAGCATCCGCTCGACCGTGCCGAGCATGTTGAGGGCACCGCCAAGCACGGCGCGCAGGTCGGTCTCCAGGGCTTCACGCATGGGCACTCCTGTCAGGAACGTACCACCGCGAGGGAGCGGGTAGGTCATGGAACTGTGATGGACGATGGGAATGACCCTTCGCCCGCCCTCCCCACCGTTGGAAGCGGGGGGAGAACTCCTCTCAGGAAGGCCCGGCGTTAACCCCGCGTTGGCTTGGGCTTCAGACGGCGTTAGTTTTCCAGTTTTACCTGAGCTTTCTCAGACAAGCGGAAGTCGTATTTCGCACAATGACCCCGAACGCAAATCAGTTCCACCAAAGGAGAGATCATGCCGCACCTTCACCGCCTGTCCGATATTTCCAGCCGCAACAGCGCCGACTTTCAGGATTCGGGGATGTACAACCCCGTGGGTGCCACTGCCTACGTCTCGGGAGGCCAGCAGATGGGCACCGTCCGGGATGTCCTCGTGGACGACGACCAGGGCAAGATTCGCTACCTGATCGTGGACAACGACAACGGCAGCCTCAACGGGGCAGTCATCATCCCCATCGGCCTGGCGCGCGTCGAGAACGACGGCGTGTACTTCGATGGCCTGACCTCGGCGCAGCTCGGCTCCATGCACCGCTACAGCGAGGACGAGGAGTACACCTTCGACCTCCAGGAGAGCGACGAGCGGATGCTGCGCGGCAGGGGCACCGACATGAGCACGACCACGACGACCACGACCTCCACCGTTGCCGGCACCACGATGGGCGACGCGGCGATGGGCACGGCGGCGACGGGGGCAGTGGGCGCGGGAACCGCGAGCGGCTCCTACGACCGCGAGGCCAGGGAGCGCATGTTCAGGACGCCCGAACGCCTCCAGCTCCTCGAAGAGCGCCTGACGGTCAACAAGGAGAAGTACCTCGCCGGAAGTGTGCAGATCGGCAAGCGCGTGGAGACGCACCAGGAGACGGTGAACGTCCCCGTGCAGCGCGAGGAGGTCGTGATCGAGCGCCACGCCGTCACCGACGCGCGGCCCGTGGAGGGCGACGTGATGCTGAGCGCCGGGAGCGAGACCGTGCGTGTGGACCTGGAGGCCGAGCGGGCCAACGTCAGCAAGCAGGCCTTCGTGACCGAGGAGGTCGAGGTCGGCAAGCGCACCGTGACCGAGCAGCAGACCGTGACCGACACCGTGGGCCGCGAGGTGCTGGAGGTCAACCAGACGGGCGACGTGCAGGTTCTGCGCGACGGCGACGAGCGCCGGGACAACCAGAGCTGAGCGGCACTCATCCTCGCCCCCTTTCCTTCAACTCCCCGGAGAACACCATGAGCCTGAGAATCCGACACCTGACCCTCGCCCTCGCCCTCGTCGCCCTGCCTGTCACGGCCACGGCCCAGACGGATGACGCGGCGACCACAGCCACAGATACGGCCACGGACGCGGCGGCGGGCGCGGTGGACACGGCGACGGACGCCGCCACTGGAGCCGCCGATGCGGCCACTGACGCCGCTACTGGAGCTGCGGACGCCGCCACCGACGCGGCCACGGACGCGGCGGACACGGCCACCGATGCGGCGGCAGGTGTAGAGAACGACGCCATCACCACCGAGACCGAGAGCGATGGGGCTGCCGGGAACGAGGTTCAGGGTGATGAGGCGACCGACGCCGCCGCCGGGGCGGAGGGTGCCGCCACCGACGCGGCCACGGACGCGGCAGACGCGGCGGCGGGCGCGACGGATACGGCCCCCGACGCCGCCGGGGCCACCGACACGGCGACCGACACCACCTCCACCGACGCGACGGCGGTCGAGAACGACGCCGTGACCACCACCAGCGAGAGCGACGGCGTGGCGGGCAACGAGCAGCAGGGCAACCGGGGCTTCCCCTGGGGTCTGCTGGGCCTCATCGGCCTCGCGGGGCTGGCGGGCCGGAGTGGCAACGCGGCGCGCACCGAGGTCAAGCTCGGCGGCCCGACCGACGGCCCACGCCGCTAACCACCGTCGAAGAACAGGGGAGGGGGAGCGAGGGTGCTCCTCCTCTTTCTTGTGTTTGGAAGGGGGCAAGTCGCCCTGTCATTCTGGCGGCTGGCCGCTGGCCGTTCTCCCCTGCTGTCCCTCACCCGGTCCCATTGCCCCCCGGCAGCGTGAAGCAAAAGGCGTTGCGCTCCCCGCGCCGCTCCGTCCACGCCTGCCCGCCCCAGCCGTGGACGATGCTGCGGACGATATACAGGCCCATGCCGCTGCCCTGCCCGGTGGCGTGGCGGCCCCGCGTGTGCGCGCGGAAGAGGCCGTCGGTCTCCTCCAGCGGCCCGCCGTGGTCGAGGACGGCCACCTCGACCCAGGTGCCGCGCCGGGCGGTCTCCACCTCGACGGGGCCGCCGGGCGGGCCGTACCTCAGCGCGTTCTCGATCAGGTTGAGGAGCACCTGCAGCAGCTTGTCGGGGTCGGCGCGGACGAGGTGATCCGACCCAAAGCTCAGGGTGGCCCGTCGGGAGGTCAGCTCGGGGGCGAGGAGCCGCTCGGCGCGGGCGAAGGTCTCGGCGAGGGGCAGGGTGCGGGCGCGGGTGGGCCGGAACCCCACGGCGAGGTCCTCCACGAGGCGGGCGAGGCGCTCGACCTCCTGCAAGCCCTGCCGTACGAAGCTCTGCGCGAGATCGGGCGGCATGTCGTACTCAAGCGCCTCCAGCACCCCGCGCAGCCCCGTGACGGGCGTGCGGAACTCGTGCGAGAGGACGGCGGTCGCCTCGCGCAACTCGGCCTCGCGGCGGCGGTGCTCGGTCACGTCCTCCACGATCAGCGCCCCCCCATCGTCCGTGCGGGTGGCCGTGCAGCGCAGGGTGCGCCCGCTCGCCTCCAGCTCCAGTTCGCCGCCGCGCTCGGCCAGCGCCTCCAGCGTGTGACGGCGCACGACCTCCAGGATGGGCCGCCCCGCCGCGCGCTCCTGCGGCACCCCCCACAGCCGCGCGGCGGCGGCGTTCACCCGCGTCACGGTGATGTCATGGGGACTGCCCGACCGGAACAGCAGCACCGCCTGTGGCAACGCGTCCATCCAGGCGTCGGGCAGGGAGAGGGGCGGCGCGTCCGTCATCCCTCCTCCGTCCAGGGGCGCATCCGGTAGCCCTTGCCGCGCACCGTCTCCAGAAAGCGGGGCCGCGCCGGGTCGTCGCCGAGGTGGGCGCGCAACTGGGTCACGTGCTGGTCCACCGTGCGCTCGCCGCCCAGGAAGTCGGCCCCCCACACCCGGTCGAGCAGCTCGGTGCGCGAGTAGACCCGCCCCGCGTTCTGGGTGAGGAAGGCCAGCAGGTCGAACTCGCGACGGGTGAGGTGTAGCCGCGCCCCCGAGAGCCGCGCGTCGGCGGCCCCGAGGTCCATGCCCAGCGGCCCGTTGTTCAGCAGGGGCGGCGTGTCGGGCAGCGAGCGCCGCAGCAGCGCCCGCACCCGCGCCACGAGTTCGGCGGCGCTGAAGGGCTTCGTCAGGTAATCGTCGGCTCCCGACTCCAGCCCCTCGACCCGCTCGGCCTCCGCCGCCCGCGCGGTCAGCATCAGGACGGGCAGCCGCCGCCGCTCGGGGTCGGCGCGCAGGCGGCGCAGCAGCCCCAGCCCGCTCTCGCCCGGCAGCATCCAGTCGAGCACGAGGGCGTCCGCCGTCCCGAGCTGGCCCTCGGCCTCCCGCACCGACCCGAACGCGCTCACCCGCAGCCCGGCCCGTTCCAGGTGGAACCGCACCACCTCCCGCACGGTGCCCTCATCCTCGATCACGACCACATGGCTCATTGGGCTTCATTGTGCGCGGGGAGGTCAGGGGAGGGTCAGGGGGAGCCGTCAGCGGTCAGCCGTCAGCAAATGAGACGCGAGAGCAGAGGCCTGCGCCCTTCGTCGGGGCGGACCGCTGACAGACTCTAGCCTCTTTCCGTCGCCTGCTCCGGGAAGCTCAGCGTCCGCGCGTCGCTCCACAACCCTTCCAGGTCGTAATACTCGCGGGCGTCCTTCGTCATGATGTGGACGACGATGCTGCCGCCGAAGGCCAGCAGCAACCAACGCTCGCTGGGACCCTCGACGCTGGGACGGGGCAGGCCCGCCTCCTGCGCCTTGTTGCGGATATTTTCCTGAACGGCGTTGAGCTGCAAACCGGCGGTCGCCGTGCAGATCACGAAGTATTCGAGGGTGGAGGACACGTCGGTGAGGTCGAGAACAACGACGTCCTCGGCGCGGCGTTCACGGGCGGCGTCCACGATGGCGCGGAGCTGTGTCTGGATGGGATCGGTGGATGCTGGGGTCATGGGGTCTCCGTATTGGGCGTGCGGCTCAGGGTGAGGCCCGCGCCCCGGCTGCCACTCAGGTCGGCGAGGGCGGCGAGGCTCGTGCGGGCGTCGGCCCCCAGCAGGATACCGACCTCGTTCGCCGAGACCGGGAAGCGCTCACCTTGCAGCCGCGCCAGCCCCAATGCGCCCGCGAGTTCGTTCGCCGCCTCCACGCTCGTTCCCGTGAAGGTCTGGCTCGCCTCGCCGCTGGGGGGGGCCGTCTCCACCGTCACCTGGGCGTACCCCAGCGTTCGCAGCGCCCGCTCCAGGCCGGGGCCGAGGTTCGCGCCGCTCGCGTCCACCACCCGCACGCTCACGTCGGGGACGGCTCCGACTCCCGTCGACGTGACTTCGGCCCCCTGACCCCACAGCCGGGCGAGCGCCTCCCGGTCCGCCGCGAGGTTGAAGGTGCCCTCGATGGGCCGCGTGGGCAGCGTGGCGAAGGTGAGCCGCAGCCCCGGCAGGTGCGGAAGCAGGCTGGGGAGCAGCCCCGGATCGGCGTTCGTCTCCACCCCGTCGCCGATGCCCCCGACGATGGTGGGCAGGGCCGCGACTCCCCGTGGCGACCTCAGCCGCCCGGCGAGCTGGGTCAGCGCCTGCTTCTGGTGGTCGATGCGCCCGTAGTCGTCCCCGAAGCCCTTGCGGACCCGCAGGAACAGCACGGCCTGCTCCCCGGCGAGGTGGTGGTTCCCCGCCGGGAGCCGCAGGTCCACGCCCGCCGCCTGGTCGATCCACTCGATGCCGCCCTCCGGGACCGTCACGTCCAGCCCGCCCAGCGCGTCGATCACCCGCGCCACGTAGTCGGTGCGGACGACGACGTAGCCGTCCACCCGCTCCCCGGTGATCGTCTCCACCGCGCGGGTGAGGGCCTCCGGGCCACCCGACCAGTACTGGCTGTTCACCTTCTGGGCGGCGATGGACCCCTGCGGGTCGAACTCCCCCACGTTCGTGTCGCGCGGGATGCTCAGCACGCTCACGCGCCCGGCGTCCACCCGCACGAGCATCAGCGTGTCGGTGTTCGGCGGCTGGAAGAGGCCCGTGCGCTGCTCCTGGTCCCGGCAGGGGGTGCGGTAGGCGCAGTACACGATGTCCCGCCCGGCGAGCAGCAACGTGAAACGCGGCACGCCTCCCTGCGGCACCGACACACTCATGGGGGCGGAGCCGGGCGCACTCAGCACCGCGAAGCCTCCCAGCGACAGCGCGGAGAGGCTCAGCCCCGCGACTTGCAGGGCGCGCAGCCGGGCGAGGGAGCGCCGGGACGCGGGATAGGTCATGCGTGCGGGCGGGAAGGGCGGCGTCGACGCGGGGGCCGCTCGAACGTCTGCGCCGGGTCGGGCCGGGTGGGCAGCGGCCCCTCCCCCTCCGCGAGCGCCTGCCGCACGCAGGGCAGCGCGTGGTAGGCCCGCAGGGTGCGCGGATGCACCGTGATCCCGCGCCCTTGCAGGTACGTCACCTTCGAGACGATGGCCCCGCTCAGCGCCGTGGGCAGGTCGTGCAGGGCGAGTTCGCGCAGGTCGTCGTTCACGCCACGCCCCGGCTCGGACACGTCGGCGATGTACACGCAGTCGGCGACCGGATTGCCCCCGCGCGGGCCGGTCGTGTGGTCCTCCACCGCCTCCAGCACCACCGGGTCGCGGTAGCCCCAGCGTTCGAGCAACACGCGGGCGGCCCGCCCGTGCAGGGCGAGCGGATGCGCGGCGTCGATGGCGCACTCGGGCGGCGCGAGGCGCAGGAGTTCGACGTCGGGCAGGTCGCGGGCGATGTCGTGCAGCAGCCCCGCCGCGTAGGCCCGCGCCTCGTCCAGCCCGTTCGCGCGGGCGATCCGGCAGGCGAGTTCGGCCACCCGCAGCACATGCTCATAGCGGCGCGGGCGGACCATCAGCCGCACCCGGTCGTCCCAACCGACGAGTTCGGCCAGCGGGTGTCTCAGCTCCAACAGTTGGGCGATCATATGGCTACGCCGGTGATGTGCCACACCATGCGCGGACTATACACCCCGCCCGGCGGGTACATCTGGACTTGAAAAACGGTAGCGCTTCCATTTCGGGAGGGGGAGGGGGAGGTTCCATTGGCCTCCTGTGAACGTGGGCGCTGGGGAGCAGAAGGTCGAAGGCGGAGGCCACCAGGCGTGGGGAACGCGGGGTCAGCCTTCCGCTTTCTGCCTTCTGCGACGTTTGAAGGAGGTCTCATCCAGGCTCCGTTCTCTCTCCTCCCCCTCACGGTCCGGCCTGCTGAGAGCTGACGGCTGACGGCTCCCTCAAAACCTCCGCACCAGCACGACCCCCAGCACCACCAGCGTCAACCCCAGCAGCCGCCCCGGCGAGAGCGCATGTTGCCGCACGCCGAGCCACCCGAAATGCTCCAGCACGCCCGCGACGAGGAGTTGCCCCAGCACGATCAGGCTCAGGAGGGTGGCCGTGCCCAGACGCGGCGCGAGGGCAGTCAGGCCGAGGAGGTAGGCGGCCCCGAAGGCCCCGCCGAGCCACGCCCACCACGGCGGACTGTTCTGGAGCAGGCCTGCCGGGTGGCCGGGCCGGAAGAGCAGCACGAAGGTTCCCAGCAGCGTGGCCGTCAGGAGGGCGTTGGTGAGCGCGCCCCAGGCCGGGTGTCCGGCGGCGAGGGCGAGGCGGGCGTTGGCGGACGCCTGGAGGGGCACGACGGCCCCCGCAAGGAGGGCCAGGAGGACGGGGAGCCAGAGCATGGGGGGAGCTTACTCGGGTGGGAGGGGGCAGGGGGAGTGGCGCTGCGCTAGGCAAAGGGCCTGTTGACTGCGCCCGTAGACGGGTTCTCGGCGTGGCAAGGTTTGATCTTGCTGCGTCCCAGTCGCTCGCCCACCGTCTCGCTCCGTGAGCCGACGTGGTGGTGGCATGGGTCGTCTACTCACGGGCAAGCATTGGCCGTCGAGAGCGACGGTTTTTGGAGAGCAGGAGCTTTTGCTGTTCTTCTCCCTCTCCCCTCGTGGGACTCGTAGAGCTGCTTGCAGAGAGGGCCGGGGTGAGGGGGTGTGTGACCACCCCAACCGCCCAATCCCCACAAACAAAGCTCCTCCCCACTTGCGGGGGAGGTCGGGTGGGGGGTGGCAAGCAACGCTTGCCCAACGCACTACGCCAAGCATGAGCACCCTCGCCAGACACGCCGCCGAAGTATGAAGACTCGAACCTCAATCGTTCCTGCGCCCTACTCCCCCCCGTCCGCCCCCACCACGGCCTCCTCTTCCCCCTCCACGGCGGTGACACGTTCCACCGTGAGGCGGGCGCTGACGGTCTCCAATGCCTGAGCGCCCGCCGGGACGCGCAGGACGACGGGCGTCGTGTACGTGCCCTCGCGGTAGGAGACGGTGCCCGCCACCTCGCGCAAGCGGGCGAGGAGGTCGGGGGCGGCGACGAGGCGCACGGTGCCCGGCTGCACGCTGACCGAGGTGACGCGCAGGCCGGGGGGCGGGTCGTTCAGGACCACGCGGACGGCCTTGATGGGGAGGTCGCCCGTGTCCAGCCGCCGCACGGTGACGGTGGTGGGCGAGGTGGTGACGCCGGGCACGGCCTCGCCGTCCTCGTTCAGGGCGATCAGGCTGGCCTCGCGCTCGTCGCCGGGGCCGAGGGCGAGGGGGCTGCTCACCAGCCGCCGCACCGTCGCCACGACCTGACCCGGCCCGCGCAGGGTCGCCTCGCTGGGGGTCACGACGTAGCGGGGCACGCTCGTCTCAGGGGGGGTGGCGACGCTGAGGGTGACGGGCAGGGTGCGGCTCAGGCGGGTGTCCACGAAGCCCTGCACGCGCTCGGGCCGCTGCACGCGCAGGGCCGTGCCCGTGGGGGTCTCCACGCTCACCGGGAGGGTAAAGCTGCCCTCCGGCACGCCGGTCACGTCCACCACCGCCCGCACATCGGTCCCGGTGAGTTCCCCAAGCCGCTCCGGACGCCCGGAGAGGATCACCCGCACGGTGGCGGGAGTCAGGCCGCTGACCGCGCGGGTGCCCTCGCCCCGCCCGCCCGTCGTGTCGCGCACGGTCACGGCCACGTCGAAGCCCTGCTCTACATTCACCCGGCGGTCGCCCGTCGCCACCGCCCACAGCACCACCGCCACAAGGAGCGCGAGGAGCTTGGCGGGCAGGTTGTGGAGCGCCCGCCGCCACACGTAGCGCGGCTCCAGCCAGCGCCGCCACCCCATCAGGGCCGCCCTCACGCGCCGCCCCGTTCCGGCTGGGTGCCCGCCTCCGGCTCGGGGTGGGGAAGGGGGACGCCCGCCTCCGGCCCTCCCGCCAGCAGGTCCGCCCGGTCGTAGATCAGGGAGCGCAACTGCTCGCGCAACTCCGAGCCGTTGAGGTGCGGTCCCAGCCGCCCGCCCACCGCCACGCGCATACTTCCGCGTTCCTCGCTCACGACGAGAACCACCGCGTCCGTGAGTTCCGACAGCCCGATGGCCGCCCGGTGCCGGGTGCCGTAGCGGCGGTAGGTGCCGTCCCCGGCCTGAAGGGGGAAGAGGCAGCCCGCCGCCACCACCCGCGACTCCTGAAGGATCACCCCGCCGTCGTGCAGGGGCGCGTTGCGCGCGAAGAGGGCCTCCAGGAAGGGCACGCTCACCACCGCGTCCAGCCGCACGCCCGTGGCCGCGTACTCGCCGAGGGGGGTGCGGCGCTCGATGGCGATGAGGGCACCCGTCCGCCGCTCGGCGAGCCGCTCCATCGCCCGCGCGAGGTCCTGCAAGGCCGCCCCGCTCTGCCCGATGTCCCGCCCGCGCGGACGGCCCACCCGCTCCAGCGCCGCGCGCAGCTCCGGCTGGAACAGCACCACGAGCGCGAAGAGGCCCACCGTTCCCGCCCGCCCCAGCAGGTAGCTCAGGGTGGTCAGGCCCAGCACCTCGGACAGCACCCACACGCCCGCGAAGACGAGGATGCCGCGCACCACGTTCACGGCGCGGGTGCCCACCACGAGCAGGTAGCCCTGGTAGATCAGAAAGGCCACCAGCAGCACATCCAGGAGGTCCCGGAGGCTCAGCGACTCCAGAGAGGACAGCAGACCCGGCGCTCCCTTCCGCCGTGTGGGCGACCGTGCGGCACCTCTTCACTATACGGGCCGATGTATGAAGTTCCCTCGCAGGGCGGGCCGGAGGGGTCTATTGCTGGTGGAGGTCCCCCATCCGGCCCGAGATTCAGCGAACTCCAAACGGCGGGGGCGCTCAGCGCGCGGCCCGACCCCTTAGCGTGGGGCATGCCCCTTCAGCTCCGGTTCCTCGGCCAAAGCGCCTTCCTGCTGGACAGCGGCGAGCACCGCGTCCTGATCGACCCCTTCATCGAGGGCAACCCCGTCTCGCCCGTCACGCTGGGGGAGGCGCTGGGGTGGAACGTGAGCGCCGTCCTCCTCACCCACGCGCACGGCGACCACTGGGGAAATACGCTGGACTTCGGGCGGGTGGGCGTGCCCGTGATCGGCACGGCGGAGATCGGCAACTACGCGGGGCGAAACGGCGCGACGAACGCCATCGGCGCGAACATCGGCGGCACCGTGCGCGGCGAGTGGGGGAGCGTGACCCTCACGCCCGCGTGGCACTCGTCCTCCTTCCCCGACGGCACCTACGGCGGGATGCCCACCGGCCTCGTCGTGGAGATGGGCGGCGTGCGCGTCTACCACGCGGGCGACACCTGCCTCTTCTCCGACATGCGCCTCATCGGCGACCGGGGGCTGGACGTGGCGCTTCTCCCCATCGGCGACCACTACACGATGGGACCCCAGGAGGCCGCCCGCACGCTGGAGCTGCTGCGCCCCCGCGTCGCCGTGCCCATGCATTACGGGACCTTCCCGCCGCTGAAAGGCGACCCGCAGGTCTTCGCCCGTGAGGGGCAGGCGCGCGGGGTGGACGTGCGCGTCTTGCAACCGGGGGAGACGACGGAAGTGTGAGGGCTGAAGCAGCCTTTCCTCCTACCCCCTGAACTCCACCTGTACTCCCAGCCCGTCCGCCGCCTGCCGCGCCTCCCGCAACGTGGCGTGGGCGAGGGGGAGCAGGGCACGCTCGGGCCGCTGCCACAGGGCCTGGGCGACCTTGCTCGCGCGCCGGACGAGGAGCAGCTCACCGGGGCGGGCGAGGGTGACGGCGGCGAGGAGGGCCTGGGCGCTCGGCGGCACGGCGGAGAGGGGGTCGAGGTGGATGTGGGCCGTGACCCGCTCACCGGGGCGGCGCAGGCTCACGCGGGCCTCGGGGACGGCGGGCCGCTGCTCGATGAGAACGTCGGCATGTGCCCCGGCGAGGGCGGGGGTGGTCAGGCCCCGGCGGGCGTCGTTGGCGAGGGCGTGGGCGGCGAGCATGTGCCGCCGGGTGCGGGGCGCGTAGTTCACCCGCAGCGCCACGTCCCGCGCGCCCGCCTCGTCTTGCACCTCGCGGGCGAGGTCGGCGAGCATGTGCGGCCCCCGCCCCCGCCCCACCGACGCGATGACCGCCTCGTTGTCGGTGTAGACCCGCAGCCCCTCGCCCGCCGGGGCATGCCGCACGGCCTCCAGCACGGCGCGCACCTCGGCGGCGTTGTTGTCCGGGGCGCTAAGTTGCCCCTGATAGCTCGTGGGTAATCCCCCTGGCACGAGCAGCACCAGCCCCCAGCCGCCCACGCCCTGACCGTCAGGGAGTTCGTGCCAGCTCGCGTCCACGTAGGCTTGGTTCACGAGTGCGCTCCAGGGGGGAGGGGTCGCCAGTCACCAGTCGCTAGTCGCCAGCAGAGGAGTGGGGAACCGGGTTGCTGGTGGGCAGGAGTTGAATGACTACAGGAAAACGTGGACCCCTCTCTTTTGCCCCTCCCCCTTGAGGGGGGAGGCCGGGAGGGGGTGAGCGGGCCGGGCCTCCCCCGAACATAGACCGACACCTCCCCGTCCCTTTCCAGCGCCTGACCGCTTCCCCTAAATCTCCACGTCCAGCGTCCGCGCCAGCACCTGACGGGCGAGGGCGTGGAGGCTGCGCGGGTCGTACTCGCCGCGCTCCACGGCTTCCAGCAGTTCGGGGGCGAGGGCCGCCTCCTGCGCGAGCGTCCGCAGCGGGATGCCGAGCAGGCGGCGGCGGGACCGCAGGGCGAGGGCGTGGGGAAAGGGCGGCGCATGGTCGGGCGACTCCATGCACCATCATAGGGAAGGACCGCACCTCCGGGCTGTAGGGGGTCGTGCCCTCGTCTCCGGGCGAGTGCGATACTCCGCGCATGGACGTTCTGGCCCTGTACCGCGAGGCGGGCGCGTACCACGAGGGGCATTTCCTGCTCGCCTCGGGCCGCCACTCCCCGAAGTTCCTCCAATCCACCACTCTGCTCCAGCACCCGCACCTCACCGAGCAGATCGGGCGAGCGCTGGCCGGGAAGTTGCGTGAGGCAGGCGTTCAGGCGTCCGTCACGGTCGGCCCCGCGATGGGCGGCGTCGTCCTCGCCTACGAGGTCGCCCGGCACCTCGGCACCCGCGCCATCTTCGCCGAGAAGGACGGGCGGGGCGGGATGAAACTCCGCGAGGCGTTCACCCTCCAGCCCGGTGAACCCTTCGTCGCCGTGGAGGACGTACTGACCACGGGCGGCAGCGTCCTGAAGGCCGTGCGCGCGGCGGAGGCGGCGGGCGGAAGGTGCGTCGCCGTCGCCTGCATCGTGGATCGGCGGCAGGAGGAAGGGCCGCTGGAGGGCTACCCCCTCGTCAGCCTGACCCACCTGACCTTCGACACGTACCTGCCGGGCGAGGTGCCGGAGTGGCTGGCGGCGAGGCCGTTGCGGGAAATTTGAGTAGTCGGAGTTACTATTTTATAAACCTATTTCAGTAGCCGGCTTCTCTTTTGTGTTTTTCATAAACGCCGATGTCCCGTTCTTCTAAATCTAGGCGTTGGTAGTAATCATTCCAGAAGTCAATTTCTTCTCTGCGTGAGGTGTTCAATGAATTGATGACTTCGGATGTGGTGATATCTAGCTTACGTTGTTTCGTATCATTGGCAATGCTCGCCACCTCTTCATCTGCAAGCCTTATCGCTGTGTCTAGGAGGTAAAAGGGGCAAAAATAGCTTCCACAGACTTTCTCAAGAAACCTGTTAAAATGCATCCCAATCATAAATACCTTTTCGCACGTTAGCTCGCTGTCTAAAAACGCTGCTATCTCTTCATTCCTGAATGTAACCATATCAAAGCTGCCCTCTATGCTACCCAACCAATTAGCTAGCTCACTTGATAAGCAGGCTCTCAATTCGTCCGATTTCAGCTTGTTTTCGAGAGTCATAGGACTGACCATATACTTATCTTCGGCGTTGTTAAAGTAAGTATAGTACCGGTCGGTAGTACTATACTCCAATAATACAACGCACGTCAGAATATCGTTGATGTCTCTACTGTACTTACTATCAATAACTGCTTCTAATACTGCCATAATGTCTATGTATTCGCTATGAATTAATGCCTCCAGCGCAGGTTCATGTTCGCACAGATAGTACATGAATCCATCGTTGAATTCTCCTAAACGCATTTGCGGGACATATTCATTAAGCAGCTTTCGCTTTACTTCTCCGCCCACCTTTTCACTGGACCTTATCCAACTTCTGTGATCTTGACTTTTAGAATACAATAGTCTCAAATCTTCATATGTAAGAATACATTCTTCAATCAAGAATTTCTCAACTTCATTTGATATACTTAAATCAACAATCCTACTTATGTACTCACCCATAACTTTTTCTGAGATTCTTTTATCGTTTAAAACCTTTCTAAGTGTATATTGGTTCAGTTTTTCAATAACTTCTCCGATTAATGTGACATCAAAATCGGCTTGATCTATAAGATCAATCACAAGATTTGGATTATCTCGTAATATGCTACGTATAACATTGGGAGGTATATCTGAGTTCTTGCATAGCCTTGATAGTGCTCTATAAGAGCCTAACTCCGATATTTGTACAATCTGATGCTCCTCTAAGTCATCTCGCTTAGCTAGCTTGAGTATGACGTTTTCGGCACCAGTTTTTATGAGTAAGTCGAAAATGATCGGGTCGATATTAGCACTATTTGCTAATATCTCCAGAGCTACTTTATGGCCGTTGCGTATAATTTCTACTCTTCTTTCCATAGAGACGTTCTGGTTATAGGCGTCGGTGATGTCGTTTGCGCGCTGTTCGTTCGTCATGTACGTGACCCCTCATGGTTACGGCAATTTTTGAGATGCAAGCGGGCTAATTTTAGAGGGAGTAATCTGACAAAATCCTAAATTTGGAGAAGACTTCGTGTAGGGGCTTGCGAGGATGAGGAGGCAAGACAGCAGCCAACGAACAGCGGCCAGCTCCCCTGTTCGAGAAGCTGACCGCTGACGCCTAAACGCTGACTGCCCCTACAGCTCCAGCAGCATCCGCGCCGGGTCCTCCACCGCGTTCTTCACGGCGACGAGGAATTGCACGGCCTCACGCCCGTCGATGATGCGGTGGTCGTAGCTCAGGGCGAGGTACATCATCGGGGCGATGACGACCTGCCCGTTCTGCGCGATGGGCCGCTCGATAATGTTGTGCATTCCCAGGATGGCGCTCTGCGGCGCGTTGATGATCGGGGTGCTCATCATGGAGCCGAAGGTGCCGCCGTTCGTGATGGAGAAGGTGCCGCCGCTCATGTCCTCCAGCGTCAGCTTGCCGCTCCGCGCCTTGCCCGCGAACTCGCCGATCCCCTTCTCGATGCCCGCGAGGCTCATCGTGTCCGTGTCGCGCAGGATGGGCACGACGAGGCCCCGCTCCGACGCCACCGCGATGCCGATGTCGTAGTAGCCGTGATAGATGATGTCCTTGCCGTCCACGCTGGCGTTCACGACCGGGAACTGCTTCAGCGCCTCGGTCGCCGCCCGGACGAAGAGGCTCATGAAGCCCAGCTTGACCCCGTGCTTGGCGACGAACTGGTCCTGGTACTTCTTCCGCAGGTCCATCGCCGGTTTCATATTGACTTCGTTGAAGGTGGTCAGCAGGGCGGCGGTGTTCTGCACCTCCTTGAGCCGCTCGGAGATGCGCTGGCGAATGCGCGTCATGGGCACGCGCTGCTCGGTCCGCGCCCCCTGTGGGGCCTGGACGGAGGGCGGGGTGGGCGCGGGCTGAGGCGTGCTGGCCGCTGGCTGCCCGCCGCTGGCCGCCTCCCTCATGCTGGGCGGGACGGCGGCCTCCTGCGGTCCCTGGTAGGTCAGGCCGCCCTGGACCGCTGCCACCGCGTCCGCCTTCGTGATGTTGCCCTTCGGCCCGGTCGCGGGAATCTGGGCCGGGTTCAGGTTGTTCTCGGCGACCACGCGCCGAACGGCAGGGGAGAGGTCGTCGCGCCGGGCTGGCTCGCTCCCGGAGGAGTCGGGCTGGGTGGCCGTGCCGCCCGCGCTCGTCTCGTTCGCCACCGGGCCACTCGCCTGATCGGCGGCGGGGGCCGGGGCTTGAGCGGTGGGAGTCGCGCCCGCTGCCGAAGCGCCCGCGTCGCCCACCACCCCGAGGACTTCCTCGCTCAGCACCGTGTCGCCCTCGTTCTTGGCGATGCTCTGCAACACGCCGTCCTGCTGGGCGGTGACTTCCAGCACCACCTTGTCGGTCTCGATCTCGGCGATGACCTCGCCACGCCGCACCGCGTCGCCGGGCTTCTTGTGCCATGTCAGCAGCGTGCCCTCGCTCACCGACTCGGAAAATACCGGAACCTTGATTTCGGCCATAACGTGCTCCTTTATACCCCCGGCGGGGCGTGACTCGCGTGGGGACGCTTCCTTCATCCGGGGAAGGAAGGCACGAAAAGAACGTCGTGAACGGTGGTTGCCGGATTGCTTCTTTCAAAGGAGAAGGCGGGGCGGCCTCTCGACCTCACCCCACCTCGTTTCGGCCTCGCTCTACGCCTGCGCCGTCGCCTCCTTGATCGTCTCCACCTGGGCGTCCACCGTGTCCAGCGTCAGCGGCTCCCCGAGGGCCGAGGCGATCACCCGCGCCTGCTCCTTCGTGTGGACGCTGGCGTAGCCCACCGCCGTGCTCGCGGCGCGCGGGCGGCTGGCGTGGATGAGCGTCTGGCCGGGGGCGAGCGCCTTCTCAAGGTCCTCCCAGATCATCAGCCACGCGCCCTGGTTCTCCGGTTCCTCCTGCGCCCATACGACCGTCGCGCCGGGGTGCCTGGCGAGTTCGGCCTTCAGCGCCCCGCTCGGGAAGGGGTAGAGCTGCTCCAGCCGCACGAGCGCCGTGCCCGCGTGCCCCTCCTTGTCCGTGTTCCGTGCCTCGAACAGCTCCCAGTGGAGCTTGCCGGAGGAGACGACCACCCGGCGGGCCTGCTGCACCGTGTCGTCCCCGATGACCTCCTGGAAGCGGCCCTCCGCGAGGTCGGACAGTGGACTCATGGCGAGCTTGTTCCGCAGCAGGCTCTTGGGCGTCATCACGATCAGGGGCTTGCGGTAGGGCCGCAGCACCTGACGGCGCAGGAGGTGGAAGATTTGGGCGGCACTTGAGGGCACCACGACCTGCATGTTCTTCTGCGCGCACAGTTGCAGGTAGCGTTCCAGCCGCGCGCTGGAGTGCTCCGGCCCCGCGCCCTCGTAGCCGTGCGGGAGCAGCATCGTCAGGCCGGAGAGGCGCTGCCACTTGCTCTCGCCCGCGCTGAGGAACTGGTCGATCACCGCCTGCGCCCCGTTGGCGAAATCGCCGAACTGCGCCTCCCACGCGACGAGGGCCTTCGGCTCCGACGTTGAGTACCCGTACTCGAAGGCGAGCACCGCCTCCTCCGACAGCGTGGAGTCGATGACCTCCACCCGGCCCTGATCGGGCGACAGGTGCGCGAGGCTGAGGTATTCCTCGCTCATGGGGTCCTGCGCGTTCTGGTCGTGGAGGACCGCGTGGCGGTGGACGAAGGTGCCGCGCCCGGAATCCTGCCCGTCGAGCCGCAGGCTGTAGCCCTCCACGAGCAGGGTCGCGTAGGCCAGCATCTCGCCCATGCCCCAGTCGAGCGGCTGTTCGCCCCGGCTCATCGCCTTGCGGGCCTCCAAGACACGGGCAATTCCCCGGTGTGGCTGGAAGCCCTCCGGCACCTGACTGATCTTCAGGCCGAGTTCGGTGAGCCTGTCTTGCGGCACGGCGGTCGGCGTGTCGTCCGTCCAGCGGGTGCCGAGGTACTCCTTCCAGTCCACGGCGAGCTTGCTCTGCTCCAGGTTCTCCATCTCCGTCACCACGGCGTCGCCCGCGTCGAGGCGGTCGCGGAAGCTCTCCACGAGCGCGTCGCCCTCGCCGGGCTGCAACACGCCCTGCGCCTCCAGCTCACGCGCGTACAGGGCGCGGGTTCCGGGGTGCGCCTTGATCTCGCGGTACATGATGGGCTGGGTCATCGTGGGGTCGTCCGCCTCGTTGTGCCCGTGGCGGCGGAAGCAGATCAGGTCGATGAACACGTCCTTGCCGAAGGTCTGGCGGTACTCCAGCGCGAGGTCGCCCGCAAAGGCCACCGCCTCGGGGTCGTCGCCGCTCACGTGCATCACGGGCGCATTGGCGATCTTCGCCACGTCGGTGCAGTAGCGGCTGCTCCGGGTGTCGCGCGGGTCGCTGATCGTGAAGCCGATCTGGTTGTTGATGACGATGCGGATCGCCCCGCCCGTCGTGAAGCCGCGCAGCCGCGAGAGGTTCAGCGTCTCCATGACCACGCCCTGCCCGCTCACCGCCGCGTCGCCGTGGATGGTCACGGGGAGCACCTGCTTGCGCTCCGTATCGCCCCGGCGGTCCTGCCGCGCGCGGACGCTGCCGTGGACCACGGGCGAGACGATCTCCAGGTGCGAGGGGTTGAACGCGAGCGCGAGGTGCATCGGCCCGCCGGGCGTCCGCACGTCGCTCGAAAAGCCCATGTGGTACTTCACGTCGCCCGCGATGTCCGGGTCGTCGCTGATCTTCTTCTTGCCCTCGAACTCCGCGAAGAGGTCCGACGGCTTCTTGCCGAAGATGTTGACGAGGACGTTGAGGCGGCCCCGGTGCGCCATCCCGATGACCGTCTCCTTGACCCCGAAGGTGCCCGCCTGCTGGATGATCCGGTCGAGGAGGGGAATGAAGCTCTCACCGCCCTCCAGCGAGAAGCGCTTCTGGCCCACGTACTTGACGTGAAGGTAGCGTTCCAGCCCCTCGGCGGCGTTGAGTTTGACCATCAGGCGGCGGCGCTCGGCGTCGGTGTACTGTCCCTGGCCCCGCCCGGCCTCCACCCGCTCCTGAAACCACGCGCGTTCCTCGGCGGGCAGGTACGTGAACTCGAAGCCGATGGCCCCGCAGTACGTCTCCCGAAGCTGCCCGATCACGTCCCGCAGCGGCCCCCGGAACATGCCGTCGTGGACGCTCTCGCCGAGGTCCGAGTCCGACAGCCCGTAGTACTCGGGCGTGAGTTCGGGGACGGCGGGCAGGCCGCGCATCTTGAGGGGGTTGGTCCGCGCGCTGACGTGGCCGTACACCCGGAACGCGGTGATGAGCGCCCCGGCGGCCTGCTGCGCGCCGCTGACGCCCTGCGGGGCCGCCGCGACCGGAGCAGCGCCGCCGCGCTTCTGGGTGCCCAGCTCGTAGAACGCCTGCTGGACCGGGGAGTGCGGCGTCTCCCGCGCGCCCCCCCGCAGTTCGTCGAAATAGGCGCGCCACTCGGGGTCCACGCTCTGCGGATCGGCGAGGTAGGCCTCGTACAGCCCCTCGATGAAGGCCGCGTTCCCGCCGGACATGACTGTCTGAAACTGCGTCATAACGCCCCCAGCATACCCCCCGGTTCTGGGGCGAACTGCGGTCTCCTGAACTCCTCTTGTCCCCACGCGGGTCACATGCCCGAGATGGACAGGAGGTGATCCAAAAGCCGCCCGCCCGCATACTCCTGACAATGGTGCCTTCATGATGACCCTGTAAGGGAATCGTGAGACGCCGGGAGCTTAAGTGGAGGCCGGAAGTGGCGGCAGAGACCAACCGTGACACCGGGGAGAGGAGGGGAGAGAACATGACGTGTAAGGACCAACAGGGTACCACCGCCGGGCGGGGCGGCGACGTGCTCATCGTGAGCGAGAGCGTGAGCGGTGGAAAGGCCGTGGAGCGGCTCGTCGAGCACCTCGGCCTGCGCGCCCGCCGGGTCGCCACCCTCGCGGCGGCGCGGACGGCCCTGCGAACTCGGCGACCGGGGGCCGTGCTGCTGGACCTGCCGCTCGCCGACTTTACGGGGCCGGGCGACCTGCCCCTCCCCCCGCAGACGCGGCTGCTCGCCTTCGGGGAGCGGGTGCCGGAGGGCGTCGCCTCGCTGGGCAAGGCCCCCACCCCCGATACCCTGCGGGTCGCGCTCGCCGCGCTGCTGCCCCTCGTGGCGACGCCGCCTCAGCCCTCCACCGCCGAGCGCCGACTCATCACCGACCTGCTGGGCAAGCCCGGCGTCCTCGGCGTGACCCTCCTCACCCCCGACCACCAGCCCCTCGGCGGCGGGGGCGAGCCGGTGCCCGCCGCGCTGCTCGCGCCCCTGTGCGGAATGCTGGAAGCCCGCGCGCTGACGAACCTGCCGCAGGGCGGGCCGCTCTTCTCCGCCCAACTGGAGTTCGAGCACCGCACCCTCCTGGCGGTCGCGCACGAGGACCTGCTCATTCTCTGCGTCCTGCGCGACCCCAGCCCGGCGAGCCTCGTGCGGTATCTGCTGCGCTCGCGGGCGGCGGCTTAGGCGTCGCCAGGTCCCAGTCGCCAGGGGGACAGGGCCAACTTCCGGTCCTCCATGAGCCGTAGGGCGCGGGAACACTAAAGCGTCCGTCCTTGCGGCGTGGGGCGCTGGGCGCGTATCAAGGGGGCACGGCACCCACGGGCAACCCGGCGGCATGGACGGTCCGTGTCGGGGGCCTGCCCGCGCCGACCGGAGGCTCCCATGACGACCGACCCCACCCGTTCAGACAGCAGCGCCGACAGCAGCACCGACACCGAGTCGCCCACCACGTCCGGCGGCGGGCAGATCGGGCTGGGCACCGACCCCTCCGGCACGGCGGGCACTGTGGACCGGACCGGGGACGTGGGCGCGACGAGCAGCGACAACCCGGCTACACCGTTCGGGTCCCTCGGCGGCGGCATCAACGACGACGACCGCTGAGCGCCATTCCACGGGGTTATGAGCGGGAAAAGTCCTGCCCCTCTCCTCCCTAGCCCATTGCCCACGCCCTCATCCTGCTGACTGCTGAAAGCTGACGGCTGACAGCTCCCTGCTCACCTCACAGGAGCACCCCATGACCCAGGACGACCGCACCCCAACCGACTCACAAGGCGGTCTCCCCGCCGACGCGGGCAACGGTATGAGCGACCGCGCGGGCTACACGAACGATTCGGAGAGCGGCATGACCGACACGCCCACCGCCACGGGGAACCCGATGACGAGCGACGATCGGAACGTCACCGGCCAGCCCGGTTCAGGCGGCGGCCTCGCCTCCACGGGAACGACCTTCGGCACGGGCAACGACGACAAGAGTCAATAGGTTGGCGAGAAGGCGAGGGGCGGGGGTGTGCGGTTCGTCCACCCCCTTCCCTCTCAGGCGTTGACGAGCGTGGTGTCTGTCCGCTTCTCCCCGGCGGGGGCACGCAGGCGGCGGCGCACCCCGTCGGCGTACTCGGCGAGGTCGGCGAGGAGGCCGCGCACGTCGCCGCGCAGGAGGTACTGTCCGCCCGGCAGCGGCGTCAGGGCGAGAAAGGGCGCGCGGGTCAGCGTGTCGAGGATGGAGTTCAGCTCGGCGGTGTTCACGCCGCTGCCCAGCTTCTCGGCGAGGCGGCCCGCGTGGATCACGCTGTGGGCCGGGGAGGAGGCCAGCGTCAGCAGCACGAAGGAAAAGGCTCCACGCTGGGCGAGGTGCGCCCCGACGAGTTCGGCCACGCTCGCCGCCGTCTCCAGGTCGAGGTTGCCCGCCTTCCAGTAGCCGCGCAGGTCGATGGGTGACAGGGGAGCGAGCCGTGCGTGCTCGATCAGGGCGACGAGCGCCTCGCGGGTCAGGCGGGACACGCCCTGGGGGCGCTCGGCCTCGGTGGTCAGCACCGCCGCGTAGTCCGCCCCCTTCTGCCACGCAGGCGAGCGCATCCCGCTCTCGCTGAGGGCGAGATGCACCTCGTACCCGTGTTCTCCCAACTCGGCCCGCAGCCGCGCCACCGCCTGCGCCGGGAAGTCCAGCCGGTAGCCCGTGAGCCGCGCGAGTTCGATGAGCTGGCCCTCCAGGCTGGTGGGCAGGGGCGCGGGAGGAGCCGTCCGACTGACGGGGGCGGGTGCGGGGACGGCGGGTGCGGGCTGGAGGGGTGCCGCCTTCTGCACCGGGACGAGGGGCGTGGGTGTGGGGGCGTCGGCCTCCGGGGTGGGGCGCGGGGTGGCCTTCTCCACGGGCTTCTGCGCCGGGGCCGTCGGCTGGGGCTGCTCCAGCCGCACCTCGCGGACGTGGGGAGTGGACGACACCACGATCCGGCGCGGCTCGGGCTTCTTCGGCGTCAGGCTGCGCTCGGGGGGAGGCGGGGCCGCGTGGGGCTTCACGGTCGCCTCCACCTGATAGCGGCCCGGTGCCAGCGGCGTGATCGTCAGCACGTCGTTCACGCCGAGGTGAAGATCGTGGAAGAGCCGTCCCAGCCCCCACACCCGGCCCCCCTCACGGTCCACCTGGACCGCGTGTTCGGTGCCCCGGTCGTCCACGAATTGCGCCGGGCCACTTTCCGGGAACAGGGGTTGGACGTATTTCAGCAGGCGCAGGCTGCCTTCTTGCAGGCAGGGCCGGGTGATGATGTAGCGCACAGGGTTCACGCGGGGACTCCTCCGTTTCATGATCCGGTTCGTGGGCGATTTCCGTTTGAGGGCGGAAGGACGCCTGTGGATGTTGCCTAGAGTAAACGCACTGCGAGGAAAAGTAACAGACGCAACCAACGGTTAAGGTTGCAGGGGCGGGACGGGGGCACATATGAGCGGGTGGGGAACTCCTACGCCCCCATCATGCTCCTTCCGGATGAGCTAAGTGGCACATTCCCGGCCTGTCATTTTCCTCGTGCGGTCGTCCCACCCCCTAGACTTGCCCCCATGACCCCCCCGGATGTTCAGGACAAGGCCCGTGACCTCGTGCAGCGCTACTACGCGGCCTTCAACGCGGGCGACGCGGAGGGAATGCTCGCCCTCCTCACGGGCGACGTGCGCCACGACATCAACGAGGGCGGAACGGAGGTGGGCGTGGAGGCGTTCCGCGCCTTTCTGGCGAGGATGGACGCCCACTACCGCGAGCGGGCCGAGGAACTGGTCGTGATGGCGGGGGAGGACGGCACCCGCGCCGCCGCCGAGTTCGTGATTCACGGCGAGTACCTGCGGACCGACGCGGGGCTGCCGGGGGCGACGGGACAGACCTACGTGCTGCCCGTCGGTGCCTTCTTCGAGGTGCGGCCTGACGAGGGGAAGATTGCCCGCGTCACGAACTACTACAACCTCGCCGAGTGGACGCGGCAGGTCGGCGGTTGAGCCTGACCGTTCGCCCCGCCACCGGGGACGAACTGCGCGCGGCCCTGCCCGACCTCGCCCGGCTGCGGCAGGAGGTGTTCCGCGCCTTCCCCTACCTGTACGAGGGGAGCGCCGAGTACGAGGAAAGCTACCTCGGCACGTATCTGGACGCGCCCGGTGCCGTGGTCGTCCTCGCCCGCGACGGGGAGCGGGTGGTCGGCGCAAGTACCGCCGTGCCGCTCGTCCACGAGACGGCGGGGGTGCAATCGCCCTTCCTGGGGTCCGAGTTCGACCCTGGAAACGTGCTCTACCTCGGCGAGAGCGTGCTGCTCCCCGAATACCGGGGGCACGGGGTAGGCCACCGCTTCTTCGACGAGCGCGAGGCGCACGCGCGGTGGCTGGAGCTGGGTGTCACAGCCTTCTGCGCCGTGCAGCGTCCGTCCGACCATCCGGCCCGCCCGGAGGACGACCGCCCGCTGGACGCCTTCTGGCGCTCACGTGGCTACACCGAACGCCCCGACCTGGAGACGACGATGACGTGGCGGGACGTAGGAGAGGTGGGGGAGACGGCCAAGCCGATGCGCTTCTGGGTGAGGCGGCTTTGAACGCGTTGAGTCGTCACGTCGCCCCCTCACCCCGGCCCTCCGCAAGCGGCTCTACGAGTCACCCACAGGGGAGAGGGGGAAAAGGCGCATAAGCTCTCGCTCTTTTAGCTCGTCTCACTTGAACGCCTGATGTGAATTGCGGATTGGGGAGTTGAGACGTTTTCGCTGTTCAGGAGGAGGACGAGCGGTGCTCGTCACCCCCCTCCCCGACCCTCTGCTTCGCAGCTTTGCAAGTCCCCCACAAGGAGGGAGGGAGAGAAAGAGCCGAGGCTTGTGCAGTGACTTTCTAGCTCCTCCCCTTGAGGGGGGAGGCCGGGAGGGGGTGAACTGGCCCGGCAATGCTGCAAACCCACTCGTCAACTCCCCTACAACGAAGCTTACCCGCTTACTGTGAAGAGTCTTCTCCTTCGCCTACGCCTTTCCCTTCCACCCATACGCCCGCACCGCGTCCACCGTGAACCACACGGCGACGACGCCCCACAGCACGGCGGGCAGCCAGCCCCCGGCCAGCCCGTAGCGCACGGCAGGCACGGCGCACAGCAGGGCGAAGACGAGGCTGAGCGCGAAGACGAGGTGGGGCGGCACACGGCGACCGAACATGGGGACAGGGTAGGGGGCGGGCTGTCACCGGATTCTCTCGGAACGGAAGGCGGCATCCCTGACCGTTCGGGGGCGGCGCGGCGTGAAAGGATGCGGGACGGGATGCCGGATTTCGACGTGATCGTGATGGGGGCGGGCCACAATGCGCTGGTGACGGCGGCCTACGCGGCGAAGGCGGGGCTGCGCGTGGGCGTCTTCGAGCGGCGGCACCTCGTCGGGGGGGCGGTCAGCACGGAGGAACTTGTCCCCGGCTACCGCTTCGACTACGGCGGCAGCGCCCACATCCTGATCCGCATGACCCCGGTGGTCCGCGAGCTGGAGCTGACCCGCCACGGCCTGCACTATCTGGAAGTGGACCCCATGTTCCACGCCTCCGACGGGGAGACGCCGTGGTTCGTGTGGCGCGACGCCGACCGCACCGCGCGGGAGCTGGAGGCCCTCTTCCCCGGTCAGGGTGAGGCGTACCGCCGCTTCCTTGACGACTGGACGCCCTTCGCCCGCTCGGTCGCCGACCTCTTCAACTCGGCCCCCGGACCGCTCGACATGGGGAAGATGATGATGAAGAGCGGGCAGGGGCGCGAGTGGCAGACGCAGCTTTCGCGCATCCTGCGGCCTTACGGCGACGTGGCGCGCGAATACTTCTCCGAGGAGCGGGTGCGTGCCCCCCTCGTCTGGATGGCGGCCCAGAGCGGCCCCCCGCCGAGCGACCCCCTCAGCGCCCCCTTCCTGCTGTGGCATCCCCTCTACCACGAGGGCGGCGTGGCGCGGCCCAAAGGTGGGTCGGGAGGATTGACGAAGGCGCTGCGCCGGGCCATCGAGGCGGACGGCGGCGAGGTCTTCGTGAACGCGCCCGTGAAGCGGATTCTGGTCAAGGGCGGGAAGGCGCACGGTATCGAGCTGGAAAGCGGCGAGACGTACACCGCCCGCGCCGTCGTGTCGGGCACCCACATCCTGACGACGGCGGACGCGCTGCCGGAGGAACACGTGCCGCCTGCCGCCCGCGCTGGCCGGGTCGGGAACGGCTTCGGGATGATCCTGCGTCTCGCCCTGAGCGAGAAGGTCCGGTACAGGAACCACACCGAGCCGGAGAGCCGGGTGGGGCTGGGCCTCCTCATCAAGGACGAGCGGCAACTGCTCAAGGGCTACGGCGAGTATCTGGCGGGTGAGCCGACGACCGACCCGCCGCTGATCGCCATGAGTTTTTCCGCCGTGGACGACAGCCTCGCGCCGCCGGGGGGTGATGTGCTGTGGCTGTGGGCGCAATATTACCCGTATGAGTTGGCCTCGGGAAGCTGGGAGACGCGGACGGCGGAGGCGCGGGAGAACATCCTCAATGCCTTCGAGCACTACGCGCCGGGCACGCGGGATACCATCGTGGGTGAACTCGTGCAGACGCCGCAGTGGTTGGAGACGAACCTCGGGCTGCACCGGGGCAACGTGATGCACCTGGAGATGAGCTTCGACCAGATGTTCGCCTTCCGCCCGTGGATGGCGGCGAGCCAGTACCGCTGGCCGGGCGTGAAGGGGCTGTACCTCACGGGGGCCAGCACCCACCCCGGCGGCGGCATTATGGGCGCGTCGGGGCGGAATGCGGCGCGCGTGCTGGTGAAGGATTTGACGCGGCGGGGCTGGAAGTGACGGGACGAGAATGAGACGCGGAACAGTGAGCGGCGAGAGGAGGGGAGGGAGAGTCAGCCCACTCTTCCTCCGCTCCGGCCTCGCCTTCGCCGCGCTGGGTGTCTCTTTCCTCGGGGCGCTGCTCGTGCTGAATGGCGTGGCGGGCGGATTGGTATTGATCGCGCTGGGGCTGCCGCTCACCGGAGTTCTGGCTTTGGCGGGTGATGCGCTTGGGCCGAAGTTCGGGCAGGTGCTGAGACTCAGGGCAGCGGACGTTTCCACGCAGATGCGCCCGTGGATGTGGCTCACGGCGCTGTACGTGGGGTTGAAAATCCCGGTTCCCCTCTGGCCCGACGGCTTTCCGTTGCTCGCGCTGCTGAGCACGGGGGCGCTGTTCGCGGCGGCCTTTGCTTTCGCGTGGGAGCGGGCGGGAGTGCGGCGGGCGTTGATGATGGCGGCGCTGGCCTTTGCGGTCGGCCTGGGCGTGGAACTCCTCGGCAGCCGCACGGGCTTCCCGTTCGGGGTGTACTCCTACGCGGGTGCCCCGGCCCCGACGCTCCTCACCGTGCCGCTGATCGTGCCGCTGGGGTGGTTCGCCTTTCCCCTCGCCGCGCTGCTGCTCGCGGGCGGGCGGGCGTGGCTGGCGGGGCTGCTCGTCCTGGCCTGGGACGTGGGGCTGGAGCCGCTGATGACGACCGAGGGCTACTGGCGCTGGAGCGACCCGGCTCCGGTGTGGGCCGGTGCGCCCGTCCAGAACTTCGTGGGGTGGTGGGCGGTGGGGACGGGGATCGCGTGGGCCTTCACGCGAATTGCGCCGGGGATGTTCGGGGCGTCTGATCAAAGGCGACCCACCTTCGCCCTCGCCTACCCCATCGAGACCTTCTTCCTGCCCGGCGGCCTCGTCCTCGTCGGGCGGTACGCCGAGGCGGGCGTGACGCTGGCGGTGATGCTGGCGGGGCTGGGGCTGACGCGGGCCGTGCGTGGGGTGCGGACGTGAGACCCGACCCGGTGACGGCCCTCCTGCGCGCGAGCATCCGCCGGAGTGTTCACAGCGACCTCGCGGGCGTGTGGGCACGCGGCCCTCTCCCCCCTGGCGGGGCCGTGATCGCCCCCAATCACCATTCCTGGTGGGACGGCTACGTGATGCGCGAGGTGACGTGGGTACTGGGGGTGGAATTCCGGGTGCTGATGACGGAGCGGCAACTCGCCCGCTTCCCCTTCCTGCGGCGGGTCGGGGCGCTGGGCACGAGTGAGGTGCGGGCTGCCGTGCGCGCGGCGCGGGCGGGGGCGTGGGTGGTCGTCTTCCCGGAGGGGGCCTTGCAGCCTGTCGGACCACTCCGGGACGTGCAGCCCGGAGCCGCCTGGATCGCCCGGACGGCGGGGGTGCCTCTCGTTCCCGTCGCCCTGCGGGTCACGTTGCGGGGCGCGCAGAGGCCGGAAGCCTATCTGCGCTTCGGGCGGGCGGTGCCGGGTGGGGAACTGACGCAAGTTCTCACGGACGAACTCGCCGCGCTGGACGACGAACTGCGGGCGAGTGACCCGGAATCTCCCCTCGCGGGCTATCTGCGCCTCGCGGGCGGGCGGGCGAGCGCGCAGGAGCGGCTGGCGGGGGCGGGGCGTTTGCTCGCGCGGCTGACGGGGGAGCGGTGAGGGGGCGGCCAGCTTCCAGCTTCCAGCGGCCAGCAGAAGGTGGGGCGGTGGGTTCTCAGGGTTGGAGCCGTGAACAGACGCGGCCCTGCCCGGAGGCGGCGTGAGTCGCGCCCGCGTTCTGCTTGGCGTGTACGGGGTCGCGGCGGCGGTCTTCTTCGGGGTGAAGGGGGCGGTGCTGCTCGTCAACGCGCGGCACTTTCCCCGGCTGCGGCCCCGGCCCCGGCCCGTGGACGCTCCGCGCGTCTCGCTGCTCGTGCCCGCGCGGGACGAGGCGCACAACCTCCCGCGCACCCTGCCCGGCCTGCTCGCGCAGGGGGCCGACGAGGTGCTGGTGTTGGACGACGGCAGCGGCGACGGCACGGGGGAGGTCGCCCGCCGCCTGTGCGCGGGGGTGCCGGGGGCGCGGGTGCTGGAGGGGCGGCCCCTTCCGCCCGGCTGGCACGGCAAACCGTGGGCCTGCCAGCAGCTCGGCGAGGCGGCGACGGGGGACCTCCTGATCTTCACCGACGCGGACGTGGACTGGAGGCCGGGGGCGCTGGGTGCCGTGCTGCACGAGCTTTCGCGCTCGGGGGCCGATCTCCTCAGCGTGTACCCGCGCCAGCGCAACGAGACGTTCGGCGAGCGGTTGCTCACCCCGCTGGTGGACGTGGTGCTGCTGACCCTCCTGCCCGAGCCGGTGCTGCGGATTCCCCACCGGGCGGCGAGCGCGGCGAACGGGCAACTGATGGCCTTTCGCCGGGAAGCCTACGCCCGGCTCGGCGGGCACGCCCTCGTCCGCGCCGAGCTGCTGGAGGACGTGAAGTTCGGTCAGCGGCTCAAGGCGGAGGATGGTCGCCTCGCCCTCGCGCTGGGAGGCGAGTGCGTGGAGGTGCGGATGTACCGGGGCTACCGGGAGTCCGTCGGCGGCTTCGGCAAGAACGCCTACGAGGTCCACGGGCGCTCGCGCGTGCTGCTCGCCGTGTCGCTGGGCTGGCACCTCGCGGCGTACACGCTGCCGTGGCTGCTGCCCTCCCGGCGCTGGCGCTGGCTGACCGCCCTGCGTGTGGCGGGCGTGGCCGAACGCGCCCTCGTCAACCTCGTCGCGGGTCGCCGCCGCCCCGCCGACCTCGCCGAGGGGCTGCTCGGTCCCCTGACGCCGCTGCTCGCCCTGCCCGTCTTCCTGCGGGCACGGGGCGCGCGGGTGGGGTGGAAGGGGCGGAGCTACGAGCAGAGCCGTCAGCGGTCAGCCGTCAGCGGTCAGCCTGGAGAGCATCTGCCTCAGCCCGCATCTCCCGTGGTGGAAGGTGTTCGGGGATGACGCGCGCTCCGGGTCACGTCGCCGTCCTCGGCTCCGGCTTCGCGGGGCTGGCGGCGGCGCTGCGGCTGGCCCGTGAGGGCGTGCGCGTGACGGTGCTCGATGCGCTGGGGCGGCCCGGCGGCAAGGCGGCGCTGGGCTACGAGGACTTCTCCAGCGGCCCGACGGTCGTGACCATGCCGCAGATTTTTCGGGCGCTCCACGAGCGGACCGGCCTCGCCCTGCCCCCGCTGGAGGCCGCCCGCCCCACCACGACCTACCACGCCCCCGGAGGGCGCACCTTCGCCCCGGAGGCGCTGCACGTGGCCGGAAGCTTGGAGCCGACTCTCGCGCAACTCTCCCGGCAGGAGGGCCGCGACTATGCCCGGCTCCTCTTCGCCGCGCGCCGGATGTACCTCGACGCCGCGCCCACGTTCATCTTCGGGCCGCCGCCGAATCGTCTCCAGCTCGCGCGCTACGCCGTGACGCGCGGGCACCGGGCCGCCCCGTGGTCCAGCCTCGCCCGATTTGTGCGGAGTGGCCCCTTCCTGACCCCCTTCTGGCTGCGCTTCGCCACGTACCTGGGGGCCGACCCGTACCGCGCGCCCGCCGTGCTGCATAACGTCGCCTGGGTGGAGCTGGGTTACGGGGTGTGGCACTTGGAGGGGGGGCTGGGTCCCCTCGCCGGGCGGCTGCGCGAGCGGGCGGAGGCGCTGGGGGTGCGCTTCGAGTTCGGGACGCGGGTGGAACACCTCATCACGCGGGCGGGGCGGGTGCTGGGCGCGCACACGGACCGGGGCGTGCTGACTGCCGACGCCTGGGTGAGCGCCGCCGACCGGGCCATGACGCGCGGCTGGCTGGGCCTGCCCCCCGACCGCACGCCGCGCGGGGTGAGCGGCTTCGCGCTGCAACTTCGGCTCGCGGAGGACCGGGGCCGCGCCCACCACCTCCTCTGGCCCGCCGACTATGCCCGCGAGTGGCGCGACATCCGCGCCGGACGCCTGCCGGGCGACCCCACCCTCTACCTCCACCTCGACGGCGACCGCGCCTTCCTCCTCGTGAACGCGCCGCCCAACCCCGAGGTGACGGACGACCCGCACGAGTACGGCGAGTTCCTGCTGGGCCGCCTCCAGGCCCGCCTGCCCCTGCCCGTGACCGAGTGGCGGCCCCTCTCGCCCGCCGAGTACGCCCGCACCGCCGCGCGGGGGGCGCTGTACGGACGGGCACCCCACGGCCTGCTGGGAAGCCTCCGACCGGGCTGGACCCATCCGGGCGCGCGGAATCTCGTGCAGGTCGGCGGGACTGTCCACCCCGGCGGCGGCGTGCCCCTCTCCATCCTGAGCGGCTGGAACGGGGCCGGAACGCTGCTGGGTCTGCCCTACGACGATCTGGACGGCTCCCACGTGCCCGGTGAGGGCGAGACGTGGTGAGCCTGACGAACCTGCCCGAGCCGCCGCCGAAGCTGGGGAACGGCCACCTGCGCGACTGGGCGCTCTCTCCACTGCCGCTGATCGAGGACGGGGCGCGGCGGGCGCGGGAGGTGGGCGGCGACCTCTTCCGCCTGCGGCTGGGGCTGCCCGCCGTCGTAGCCTCCAGCCCGGCTTGGAACCGCCGCCTGCTGACCGACCTCGCCACCTTCCGCAGCGCGGGCAGCTTCTCGCGGGTCGTGCCGCACCTCGCGGGCGGGGTCATCCTGACCGACGCGCCCGGCCATAGTTCTCGCCGCAAGGTTTTGAATCCCGGCTTCGGCAAACGCCACTTGGAGGTTCTCCGCTCCCGCATCCAGGCCGCGCTTCCCCCTCCCCCGTCAGGAGAGTTCGACGCCCTCACTTGGGCCGACCACGCCGTCCTTCACCTGCTGAACGCGGCGTACTTCTCCGGCGAGTTCCGCCCGGAATTGCTCCACGCCTTCCTCGCCCCGCTGCGGCAACCCTTCCCCATTCCGGCGCTGCCCCGCCCGCTCCTGTTCCACCGGGTCCATGCCGAGTTGCGCCGCCTCGCCGACCTTCGCCTGACGCGGGGTGGGGGAGACGACCTGCTCGCCCTCCTCGCGCCGCTGCCGGGAGGGCTGGAGGAAACGCGGGTCAGCCTCGCCGCCGCCCACGACACGACGACGCACGCCCTCGCGTGGGCGGTGTGGCACGTCGCCCGGCATCCCGAATGGCACGCGCCCGAGCATCACCCCGCCGTCCTCAAGGAGACGTTGCGCCTCTATCCGCCCGGCTGGATGGGCAGCCGCCGCCTCGCCCGCGACATGACGTGGGAGGGGGTGCGGCTGCCGCGCGGCACCCTGGCCCTGTACAGCCCCTATCTCAGTGCCCGCGATCCACGCCTGTGGGACGCACCCCATGAGTTCCGCCCGGACCGCTGGCGCTCAGCGCCCCCCGCCTGGGCCTACCTCCCCTTTGGCGGCGGCGAGCGCGTGTGCTTGGGGCTGCACCTCGCCCACCTCCTCATTCTGGAGACGTTGGCCGCCCTGCCGCCGCTGAGGGCCGTGCGCGGCGACCCCTCGCCCCAGCCGGGGGTGACGCTGGGACCGAGGGGGCCTCTCGTCGTCACATCTGCGACACGGTGAGAACCTGCTTCGAAGGTTCTCTGAACGCTACAGGGCAACTCAGCCCGCTGACGACGCCTCTTTGCTCCCCGTCGCCCGCTACAGTGGCACCGCCTCCACATCCCCCCGCGTGGGGGCGTAGGCACCGGGGCGGGCGCAGGCGGCGGCGGCGGCGCGCAGGCCCAGGCGGAGATGGTCGGTCCAGCGGGCGTCCGGCTGCTCGGTCGCGCTGACGAGGAGGCCCGCGCACAGGGCGTCCCCGGCCCCCACCGTGTCCGCCACCTTCACGGGCGCGGCAGGCAGGTCGGCACGTCCGGCGGGGTGATAGAGGGTCGCGCCCCGTGCCCCCCGCGTGATCACGATGGGGCAGCGGGCGTTCATGCCGCGCAGCTTGCGGAGGGCGTCCTCCTCCGACTCTCCGGGGAAGAAGAAGGCGAGGTCCTCGTCGCTGAGCTTCATCACGTCGCTCTGTCGGGCCACTCGTGCGAAGACCGCCGGATAGTCCGGGTGGCGGTGGGTGATGCGCGCGTTGGGGTCGAAGCTGATCTTCACGCCCGCCGCCCGCGCCGCCTCGATCAACCCCAGCAACGTGTGCGCCAGCGGCCAGCGGCTCAGGCTGATGCCGCCCACATGCAACCAGCGTGCGGTGCCCAGCCAGCCCTCCGGCAACCGGGCCGGGTCGAAGTGCAGGTCGGCGCTGTTCTCGCCCAGGAAGCGGTAGGCGGGCGGCGTCACCTGATACACCACCGCGAGCAGCGTCGGCGCGGGCACCCGCTGGAGAAAGCGCCCGTCCAGCCCCGCCGCCCCGCCCGCCGCCGTCAGGTCGTCCCCGAAGTTGTCCTGCCCGACCGCGCCCGCGAAGGCGCTCGGCACCCCCAGCCGCGCGCACGCCCGCGCGACGTTCCACCCGGCCCCGCCGGGATGCGCCACCCAGCGGTTCTCCCCGGCGGTCACGAGGTCGGTCAGCGCCTCCCCGGCGCTCACGATCAGGGGCAGTTGGGATGGGTTGTTCATCGCAGGACAGAGTGACATACCGGGGGAGGGATGAGGGTTGAGTGACGAGGGGAGAAAGGGTGGAGGCCGCGTCCTGACTCCTCCCAAGCTCGACCTTAGACAAAGGTAGAACAAGCGGGAGCACACGGCGTCTCTCCTCTCCGTGGCCCACACTGACCCCGTGACCCTGCCCGCCGTCCCGTCCTTCCCGCATCCCTTCCGGGCCTACACGCCCGCCTCGTACACCTTTCCGCTGCCGGAGGGCCACCGCTTCCCGGCGTACAAGTACGCGGGAGTCCGGGACCGACTCGCGGGCCTGCTGCCTGTGCTGGAGACGCCCGCGCTCGGCTGGGCCGACGCCGCCCGTGTCCACGACCCGGCGTGGCTGCGGCGCTGGCGGCGGGGGGAGGTGACGGCGGCAGAGGAACGCGCCTTCGGGCTGCCGTGGAGCGAGGGGGTGGTAGAGCGGGCACGGCGGGCGGCGGGGGGTAGCCTTGCGGCCCTGCACGACGCCCTGAAGTGCGGTTGGGGTGCCAATCTCGCGGGTGGGACACACCACGCCTTCGCCGACCGCGCCGAGGGCTTCTGCCTCGTGAACGACGCGGCGATCCTGACGCGGATGGCACTGGACGGGGGGTGGGCGCGGCGAGTTGCCGTCCTCGACCTCGACGTTCATCAGGGGAACGGCACGGCGGCGCTCCTCGCCGGGGAGGACCGGGCCTTCACCCTCAGCGTCCACGGCGAGCGCAACTACCCCTTCCGCAAGGAGCGGAGCAGCCTCGACCTCGGCCTGCCCGACGGCGTGACGGACGTGGAATATCTGCGCGTGCTGCGTGTCTCAGCCCTCCCCGCGCTGGACGCCTTCCGGCCCGACCTGCTGCTGTACCTCGCGGGCGCGGACGTGCTCGCCGGGGACCGCTTCGGGCGCTTCCATCTCACGTTGGACGGCGTGCGTGAGCGCAACCGCGCCGTGCTGACCTGGGCACACGTGGCGGGCATCCCCACCGTCACCATGATGGCGGGCGGCTACAACCGCGACCACGCCCTCACCGTGGAGGCCCACGCCAGCGTCGTGCTGGACGGGCTGGAAGTTTACGCCTGAGTGCTCCCCGTCCTCGTTGGCCCAAGCGCGGCTTTTAGCTTGTGGCCCAACGAATTGGGCATGAAGAGAGTATGAGTCTGAGAAATGTTTTGCACGTCGTTCGGTAGGCCAGAGCCTATGGGGGGGCGAGTCCCGCCGCGTCACACAGGCTTTTTTGACTGCCCCCATCGCTGCCACCCACCTCTAGCTTATGAAGGACTTCACAATGTCCCGCCCGAACGTTCAGGGGTTGGACAAACCTTGTACAGTTCAATCACATTCAGGTCAGCCTGTCAGCCGTGCCCACCGCCCCTTGCTTTCCCTCCGAGGAGTTCGACATGACCCTGTACAGCACCGTCCCGGCCAGCCCCGACCTCCGCAGCAGGCCCCTGCGCCGTGGCGACACGCTGTACTACGCGGGCGACCCGGCCCCGACGCTCTACCGGCTGGAGAGCGGCCTCCTCCGCGCCGTGCGCCTGACCCCGCAGGGCCGCAACCTGACCGTGCGCCACGTGTTGCCCGGCGACATTTTCGGCGAGGAGACTCTGCACGGGCTGGCGCGCAGCCATCAGGTCATCGCGCTGACGGACGCGGCGCTGACGCCCATCCACATTCAGCACCTCAGCGCCGCCGAGCTGTGGGAGGTCACGCGCAGCCTCAGCGCGCAGCTTCAGCGGGTCATGAACGACGGCGTGCATATTCAGGACGGCGAACTCCGCGAGCGCATCGCCCGCTACCTCCTGAACCTCGCGGGCAGCAGCCTGGGCGGCACGCACCCCAACGGCGTGCGCTACGTCCGCGCCACCCACGAACTCATCGCCGAGGGCACCGGGGCCACCCGCGAGAGCGTCTCCAAACTCATCGGCGAGATGCGCGACGACGGTCTCCTGACCCCCGCCTACCGCTGCCTGACCCTGACGGACGAGGCCCGGCTTCGGGCGCTGAGCGGCTACCACGGCTGAGGGGGACAGGTGGGGAGGAACGTCCGGGGAGGAGAGCCGGGCGTTTTTCTTTTGGGGTGGAGGTTGTGGGGTGTAGGAGAAGTGATCTCTTCCCACAACCTCCGTCCCACATCCCACACCCCGCCCCTACAATGGCCCCCATGCGTATTCGCCTTGACCCCTGGCCCGTGGACATGGAGGGCGGGCAACTCGGCCTGCAACGCTTCGAGGGGGACCTGATCGACATCGAGACGCCGCGCTGGGGGGCGGTGGCCCCGCGTTCAATCCCGGCGCGGCTGCACACCGTCTATGTGGTGGACGGCAAGCGGCGCATGGAGTCGCGCGTCTTCCTAGAGGACGACGAGGGCGAGGCGGGCATGGGCGGTTTCGGGGCCTACGTGGTCGGCGCGGTGAACCTGTGCCCGCACGGGTCGCGGCCCGCCGAGCTAGAGAACGTGCGGGCGAGAAGGCTCCTCGCCCACGCGCCCGGCCTGCGGGTGGACCCCTGCCTCCTCTCGCCGCGTGACCCGCACACGGGGCAACTCCAGTACACGCCCATCGTCGCGGAGGGGACCGACCCGCTCGCGCCGCTCCACAAGCTGCAACAGGCCATGCTCTCCGCCGAGCAGGAACTCTCGCACGGGCTGGCCTCGGCGGTCCCCTTCGACGAGGGCGACGACCGCGAGGCGCTGACCGCCCTGACCCTGCAAGACGGCACCCTGCGGCGGCGCAGCAACCTCGGTGGCGCGGTCGTGGGCTACGTCAAGACGATGCAGACGCAGTACCTTCCGCCCGACCGGGTGGGCCTGCTCTCGGAGTTGAAGCCGGGCGAGCGCACGCCGATCATGCACCTGACCTCCAAGACGGGGAAGACGACGCGCTTCATCTGGTATGTGCGGCTGTGCGAGGCGGCCTTCTACCAGCACCCCATGTCCGGCGTGATGCGGCTGGAGATGTACGCGCCAGACGACTCCGACTTCCTGCCGCCCATCGTGCGTGAGGTGGCGAACGTGAGCGGTGAGCTGCTGTGCCGCCTCGCCAGCCGGGCGCACAAGGACCCCCGCGCCCCCCAGAACCTCATCCCGACCGCCGCCCTGGAGAGCGCCATGAGCCGCGCGATGGGCAGCGCCGACCTCGTGACGCGGAGGCTGCGCGCCCACATCGCCGGGCAGTACGGGCCGGGGGCAGTCGCGTGACCAACCTCCGGCTGACCGACCCCGAACAGGGTGCCCACCTCGGCATGGTCCTGGGCACCGAGGACGCTACCCCCGTCTCCTTCTGGTTCGCGGTGAGTCCCGGCGCGAGCGTGGGCATGGACGACCTCGTGACCGTGCGGACCAGGAAGCCCGGCGGCCAGCCCGTCAGCTTCTACGGCCTCGTGGACGCGGTGCGGACCCGGCATGAGGGCGTGACCTTCGACAGCGACGTTCAGGATGTGATGGCGGGCCTTCTTCCGGCATCGGTGAGCTACGCGGCGCGCGTGCTGGTGACGCGGGTGGACCCCGAGGACTTCATCCCGCCCCAGCCCGGCGACGAGGTGCGGCAGGCACGCGGGGAGGCGCTGGCCCTCGCCCTGAGCGCCGACAAGATGGACTATTCCTTCCCCGGCGGCCTCCTGGCGGACGGACAGGTGCTTCCCGTCAACTACGGCTTCGTGAACGGCGAGCAGGGCGGGCACATCAACATCAGCGGCATCTCCGGCGTGGCGACGAAGACGAGTTACGCGCTGTTCCTGCTGCACTCCATCTTCCGAAGTGGCCTGCTCACTCAGCGGGGCGAGGGCCACACCACCCGCGCGCTGATCTTCAACGTGAAGGGCGAGGACCTGCTCTTCCTCGACCGCCTCAACGCCAAGCTCGGCAAGAAGGAGGGCGACTTTCAGGAGCGCAAGGGCTGGCAGGAGGGCCGCTACGCCCGCCTCGGCCTGCCCGCCGAACCCTTCCGCGACGTGCAGTTCCTTGCCCCGCCGAGGGCCGGACAGGGGGACGTGATCGTGCCCGACGTGGAGCAACGAGCGGCGGGGGTGACGCCCTTCGTCTTCAGCCTGCGGGAGTTCTGCGCCCGGCGGATGCTGCCCTACGTCTTCTCGGACGCGGGCGGGAGCCTCAACCTCGGCTTCGTGATCGGCAACATGGAGGAGAAGCTCGCCCGCCTCGCCGCCGGGGACGACGCGCCCTCCCTCACCGTGGACGACTGGCAGCCCGACACCGAGGTGCTGCTCTCGGAGAACCTCCGCTTCGACGACATGGGCAAGACGCGCATCGAGACGTTTGCGGCCCTCGTCTCCTACCTCGAATACAAGCTCCTCGACCAGAACGACGGCGAGGGCGATCCCCGGTGGGTGCTCAAGCAGAATCAGGGCACCCTGCGGGCCTTCGTCCGGCGGCTGCGCGGCGTGCAAAAACACCTCGCTCCCCTCGTGCGCGGCGACGTGAGCGCGGCGCAGGCGGAGAGATACCGCCCGAACGTCCTGAAGTCCGGCGTGCAGACGAGCGTGGTGGACATCCATAAACTCGGAGGCCACGCGCAGAGCTTCGTGGTCGGCGTGCTGCTGCGCGACCTGTTCGAGCACAAGGAGCGGTACGGGCGGCAGGACACCGTGTTCGTGGTGCTCGACGAGCTGAACAAGTACGCCCCGCGCGAGGGCGACAGCCCCATCAAGGACGTGCTGCTCGACGTGGCCGAGCGTGGCCGCTCCCTGGGCATCATCCTGATCGGTGCCCAGCAGACTGCCTCGGAGGTCGAGCGGCGCATCGTCTCCAACGCGGCGATCCGGGTCGTCGGTCGCCTCGATCTCGCGGAGGCCGAGCGCCCCGAGTACCGCTTCCTGCCGCAGAGCTTCCGCGCCCGCGCGGGCATCCTCCAGCCGGGCACCATGCTCGTCTCGCAGCCCGACGTGCCCAACCCGGTCCTCGTGAGCTATCCCTTCCCCGCGTGGGCGACCCGCCGGGACGAGGTGGCCGAGGACGTGGGGCGGGACGTGGAGGAAGTCGGGGAGGACTGGCTGGGGATTTGAGACAGAGAGGGCGGAAGGCTGAAGTTTCTCCGCAGGCGTTCTCGTCCCTCCTGACTCCCGAGCAAGTCAAATAAGCGCCGAGGTGTTCTATGACCGAGAAGAAGCAAGAGGCCGACCCTTCATCCGAGGAAGGCACCCCGACCAAGCACGGACGCTGGACGCCCGAGGTCTCCGAGGCGGCGAGCCGGGAGATGCGGGAGCTGGCGCGGGAGACGGTGGAGGGCACGCCCGCGACCGAAAGCGTGGATAAGTCCCGCCTGAGCGTGCCAGAGGAGCGGCATCCGGGCGGGGAGTGAACATAGGTTTCTACTGGACAGGCAGAATTACATGCGGCGCGAAGGTCGCCCGGTTGTCCGTCACGCGGCTGCGGCCCTCGCGGATGCCCAGCCCGCACACCTCGTCGCCCGCCACCCACACGCCGAGGACCGGGTAGCGCGGCCCGTCCTCCGCCTCGAAGGTCGGCAACTCCGCGTAGGCCTGCTCGACCACAGGCAGGTCGCCGTACACGCCCGCCGTCTGCGTCTGTCCCGGCAACGTGACGTTCTGCCCCTCGCGCGAGTAGAGCGGCTTGCGGACGACGTTCTCACCGAGGCTCCCCGGCGTCAGCGTCGCCGGAAGCACCAACCCGCTGTCCGGGTATCGCTCGTGCAGGTGGGCGAGGAGGCCCTTGCTGCCCGTCGCCGCCTTCCACAGCGGCTCGATGAAGCGCGTCTCGGTGTTCGACAGGAAGGCCGCGTCCCGTGACTCCCACGCGTACTCGAAGGGCCACAGCCACATCAGGTGGCGGATAGGCAGCGTCCACGTGTCGAGGAGGAACCGCTGGTCCGGGCTGGTCCCCACCTCGTCCGCCGCGAGGAAGGACCCGCTCACGCCCGCCGCCCCCGCGAGGTCGCGCAGGTAGGTGACGGTGGCGATGTCCTCCACCTCCCGCGCCGAGGAAAAGTGCGCCTGCGTCACGCCCCGTTCCCGCGCGAGGTAAGCCCACTGCTCGCTCAAGCCCTCGTGGATCGTGTTCCACTGGGAGGTTCCTGCGGCCACTTCCCCAGCCGCCAGACGGTCCTCCAGCCACTGCCACTGACTCACCGCCGCCTCGATGAGAGAGGTGGGCGTCTGCGCGTTCACCTCCAGCAAGCGGGCGTGCCCGGAGCCGTCGTAGGCGAGGTCCAGCCGCATATACACGGTCGGGTCGTCCCGGTCCCAGGAGGCGCGTACCGCGTCGTGCAGGAAGGTGGGGATGCCCAGCTCCCTCATCCGCCCGCCCTCGATGGCCGCCCCGGTCGCCTCGAGCACCATGTTCGTGAGGTCCTGCGCGTCGCGTTTCAGGCCCTCAATCTGCGTGGGCGTGAAGGCGTAGCAGGCGTCCTCGCCCCAGTAGGGGACGGGATGTGTGGGGGTGGGCGCGTACCACGTGAAGCCGACCTCGCGCAGCCGCTCCTCCCAGTTCGGGCGGGGCGGGAGGGAGAGACGCCGCATCAGCCGCCGTAGCTTCCGCTGGGTGAGCTGCTCACACCAGACGAGCTGCCCGCGCGCCCCGTGCTCGTGAGGCCGCCGCGAGCGACGCCCGGTGCCTTGAAGGAGGTCGCCTTGCCCGTGCGGGTGTTGTAGGTCAGGCCGGTGGAGGCCACGCGCCCCGCCGCCGTGTAGCCCACATAGCGCGTCAGGCCCGAGGCGAGCAGGAGGTACGGCCCGTAGAAACCGCCGCTCGTCTTCTGGCAGGGGTTTCGCAGGCCGCGCTGGATGGCCTCCTGGTTCGCCAGGCGGCACTGCTGGTAGGAGGTGTACTTCGTGCGCTTGTAGCTGTCGAGGTCGAGGTCGTCGTCCCCACAGGCGACGAGCAGGGCGGGCAGCGCCGCGAGGAGCGGCAGATGGAAGGACTTGCTCACGTCTTCTATTACGAGGCATAGGGGCAAAATGTTCCGTAACGTGGGGCGGCCAGCGGCCAGCTTCCAGCCGCCAGCAGGGGCCAGGGCTTCCAGTTCCAGCCCTGCCGACCCGCCCGGCTGGACACCCCTTCCTTTCCCCTAACCCCCAACCCCTACACTGACTTCCAACAGGAGGTCTTCACCATGACCGTACAGAGTGAACCCCAGCAGCAGGGCGCGAGCAAGTGGCTGGACGCCGAGGTGCGTTACGACTCCGGCGTGTACAACAAGCATCAGGTCGTGATGGTGCGCGGGCAGGGCGCGACCGTCTGGGACGAGCAGGGGCGGGCGTACATCGACTGTGTGGCCGGGTACGGGGTGGCGAACATCGGCCACAGCCACCCGGACGTGGTGCGGGCGATCAAGGACCAGGCCGAGCGCCTCATCGTGATGCCCCAGACGCTCCCCAACGACAAGCGCGCGGAGTTCCTGCAAGAGCTTGTGAGCGTGCTGCCGAGCGGCCTCGACCGCGTGTTCCTGTGCAACTCCGGCACGGAGGCGATGGAGGCCGCCAAGAAGTTCGCCATCACGGCGACGGGCCGCCAGCGCTTCGTGAGCATGAAGCGCGGCTTCTCGGGCCGGACGCTGGGGGCGCTCGCGCTGACGTGGGAGCCGAAGTACCGCGAACCCTTCGGCGAGGCGGTGGACAACCGGAACGTCGACTTCATCACCTACGGCAGCATTGAGGAACTGCGCGCCGCCGTGACCGACCAGACCGCCGCCGTCATCCTCGAACCCGTGCAGGGGGAGGGCGGGGTGCGTCCGGCTCCCATCGAGTTTATCCAGGAGGCCCGCCGCCTCACGCGCGAGAAGGGCGCGCTCCTCATCCTCGACGAGATTCAGACGGGCTTCTGCCGCACGGGCAAGATGTTCGCCTGCGAGCATTCCGGTGTCATTCCCGACGGCATGACGTTGGCGAAGGCGATGGCGGGCGGCGTGCCCGTGGGCGCGTTCGTCATGACCGCCGAGGTCGCCGACCGGATGCCGAAGGGCGGTCACGGCACGACCTTCGGCGGCAACCCGCTGGCGATGGCGGCGGGCGTGGCGGCCATCCGCGCCATGAAGCGCGAGGGCATGGCCGAGCAGGCGCGCGAGAAGGGCGCGTACTTCATGGAGCGGCTGCGCGCCATCCGCTCCCCCAAAATCCGCGAGGTGCGCGGGCTGGGGCTGATGATCGGCGTGGAACTCAAGGAGAAGAGTGCGCCGTACATCGCGGCCCTCGAGCACGAGGAGGGCGTGCTGACCCTTCAGGCCACGCCCCTCGTCGTGCGCTTCCTGCCGCCCGCGACGATCAGCAAGGAGCAGATTGACGGGGTGATTGCCGCCTTCGAGCGCGTGCTGAACACCGTCAATCCGAGGGGCGACCGGGCGGCGGAACTCGCCGGGGCACGGGAAGACAAGCAGACGGAGTAGGGGAGAAAGGGAGGGCGGCGGGCTGGGGAAGGGTTCTCGGCCCGCCGCTTCTTGGGAAGAATGGCCGAGTAGGTATTGATGTTTTTATTCCAACGTGACATATTTTCTGTAAGGCATGAATGTCATCAGCAAGCTCGCGCTCGTGGCGTTCTGGACGGTTCACCCGGAGGCGCAAGAGCCTCTCTCCGCCTGGTACAAGCACGTTCGCCGGGCCGAGTATGCGAACTTTGCCGAGGTCCGAGCCGACTTCGGCAGTGTGGACTGGGTGGAGGGGCAGATGGTCTTCGACATCGGGGGCAACAAGTACCGCCTGATCGTGACGGCCAGATTCCAGAGCAGGACCTTCTGGATCAAACACGTCCTCACCCACCGGCAGTACGACGATTGGAGGCCGTAAGTGACCGCTGAACTCGCCGAACTTCAGGCCGCTTGGTCGCAGGTGGAGGCGTTGGCCCACGACGCCATCACGCCCATCGAGAACGACGAGCAACACGCCCGCGCGCTGGGACTGCTCGAACCCGTTTGGCACGCTGTAGGTGAGGACCCGGCTCATCCCCTCGCCAGTCTGATGACGTTGATGATCGAGCGCATCGCTACTTACGAGGAGCGTCATTATCCTCTGCCGGAGGCGGACGGTGCGGCCATGCTCGCCTTCTACATGGATGGGCGCGAGTTGACCCAAAGCCAGGTCGCCGCCGGAACGGGCATCAGCCAGGGAATTATCAGCCGTCTTCTGAACCGCAAGCGCCCCTTTACCGCCGAACACGCGCGGATTTTGGGGCGGTATTTCGAGGTGGACCCCGGCGTGTTCCTGTAACTCATGCAAAAGCAGGAGCCGAGGCTTTGCGCTTCGGCTCCTGCTCCTTTCTTCGGCGCTACCCCTCCAGCATTCCCCGCAACTTCGCCACGTTCAATTCCCGCGCCGGAGCGTCCAGCGCCACCTCGCCGCCGCGCAGGGCGACCACGCGCTGACCCAGTGCCAGCGCCTCCTCCAGATTGTGCGTGACGAAGACGACCGTGACCTTCCTCGCCCACCAGATCGACAGCAGCTCGTCGGCGAGGACGGTGCGGGTGCGGTCGTCGAGGGCGCTGAAGGGTTCGTCCAGCAGCAGCAGGCTCGGCTGCACGGCGAGCGCGCGGGCGAGGCTGACCCGCTGGCGCTGCCCGCCGGAGAGCTGGTGGACCCGCCGGGGGCCGTACCCCTCCAGCCCGACGAGGCGCAGCGTCTCCTGCACCCGCACGTCCCGCTGGGAACGGGGAAAGCGCCGCCGCTCCAGCCCGAAGGAGACGTTGCCCGCCACCGTGCGCCACGGGAAGAGGGCGGGTTCCTGCTGCACGAGCGTCAGCCGGGGGTCGGGGCCGGTGACGGGCGTGTCGCCGAGGCGAATCTGGCCCACCTGGGGCCGCAGGAAGCCCGCCAGCAGGGAGAGCAGGGTACTCTTGCCGCTGCCCGACGGCCCGACCACGCACAGGAACTCGCCCGGCGCGACGTGGAGGCTCAGCGGCCCGAGTCCGGCGCGGCTGGCGGTCTGGCCTCCTCCGCTCTGAGCGGTGCGCCCGTAGCGGTACGTCACCCCGTCCAGTGTCAGGCTCACCCCCTGCGGGGCGGTGGTGGCGGCGGGGGCGGGGCGGTCCATCGTGGCCGTCATTGTGTCACCTCCAGGCCGTAGTCGCGGCGCACCCGCGTCTCCAGGGCGCGCAGCAGGGTGTCGAACAGGCCGCCGATCACGCCGATGGTGAGGATGGTGGCGATCACGAGGGCGATGTTCGCCGTGTTGCGCCCGATCTCCAGTTGCGCCCCGAGGCTGGCGCTCGCGCTCACGAGCAGTTCGGCCCCCACGAGCGCCCGCCACGAGAAACTCCACGCGGTCCGCAGGCCCGTCAGGATGGAGGGCACCGCACTCGGCAGCAGCACGCCCGTCGTCAGGGCGAGGCCGCCCGCCCCCAGGGTCCGCCCCGCCACCCGCAGCGCCGGGGGCACGTTCATCAGCGCCCCGGACACGGCGAGCGCGACCGGGATGAAGCCTTCTAGGATGACCACGAACAGCACCGCCCGCTCGTTCAGCCCGAAGAACAGGATGGCGAAGGGCACGAAGGCGATGGAGGGCACGCTCTGAACGCCCGTGAGGTATGCGCCCAGCGTCTCCCGGAGCGGTCGCCACGCGCCCATCAGCAGGCCGACCACGCCGCCGAGGAGCACGGCGATGGAGTACCCGACGAGAACGCGGCGCAGGCTGTTGCCTATGCCCGCGAGCAGGCGTCCGTCCTGCGGCCCGCTGCCCCACAGCCCGTAGCTGATCTCGGTCCAGACGGCGCGCGGGCTGGGGAACACATAGGGGGGGTACAGCCGCAGCACGTCGGTGACGAGCCACCACACGGCGAGCAGCACCGCCAGCCCCAGCAGTTGCCAGCCCAGGGTCCGCCAGCGCGACGGACGGCGGACGGGGGCTGGTGCATCCAGAGAGGTCGTCGTCATGGCCTCACCGCTTCTGATAGCCCACGTTGACGAAGGGCGTGAGGTCCGTGGCTCCCCGCGCGTACCCGGCCTCGACGTTCAGGGCCGCGTACTCGGTCAGCGCCGCGAGGTCCAGCCCCGTCGTGAAGCGGGTGCGGCTCATGGCGCGTTGCAGCACGCGCGGGTTGAGCTTCTGCCCGGTCAGCTCCTCCAGCTTGCGGTTCACGACCGCTGAGGCGGCGGCGGGCTTGCTCGTCAGAAAGGCCACCGCCTCCCCGTGCGCCTTCAGGAACGCGGCCACGAGTGCCGGGTTCTGGGCGGCGAAGCGGGTATTCACGATCACGACCGTCGTGGGATACGCCCCGTCCCGCCACACCGTCTTCTCGGTGCCGACGAGGCGGTGGCCCTGGGCCTCCAGCGCCGCGCCCCACGGCTCGGGCACGAGCGTGGCGTCCACCCGCCGCGTGGCGAAGGCGGCCAGCACGTCGGCGGGGGCCACGGGCGTCACGTTCACGGTGCCGCCGTCCGTCTGCGCCTTCAGGCCCTCGTCCTTCAGGATGTGCCGCAGGCTGATGTCCTGCGTGTTGCCGAGGCTCGGGACGGCCACCCGCTTCCCGGCGAGGTCCTTGTACGACCGGATGCCGCTGTCCCCCCGCGCGATGAGCACCGCGCCCGCCTCACTCGCCCCCGCGATCATCTGGAGGGGCATCCCGCGCGTCGCCGCGTTGATCGCCGGGCCGGGGCCGATGTAGGCGATGTCGATCTGCCCGGCCCCGAACGCCTCGGTCAGCGTGGTCCCCGAGACGAACTCCTTCGGCTCCAGCTTCACCCCCCCGAGCGCCTTCTGGAAGGTGCCGCGCTCCAGCCCCACCAGGGCGGGCGCGTGCGTCAGGTTGGGGAAGAAGCCCAGCCGCACGGACGTGGCCCCCTGCGCGTGGGCGGCTGGGGTGAGGAGGAGGGTAGATAAGGCCAGCAGGGTCAGGGGTCGGGTCATGCAGTTCTCCTTGGGGGCGAGATGGAAGGAGTGAACACAGCCCAGGTGAGGGGGGCGCGTCGGTCGGGTGGAAGTGCTTTAAGCCTGCTCGCTGTATGCCCCCCGCAGCACCTCGGCCACCTCCGGGCGGGTGAATTCGGGCGGCAGGTTCTCCCCGGCGCGCAGCTTCTCGCGCACTTTCGTGCCGCTCAGCACGAGGTGATGCTCGCTCCCGTGCGGGCAGGTGCGCGGGGAGACGAGTTGACCGCACGTCCGGCAGTAGAAGGTGTGCTCGAACTTGAGAATCCGGATACCCAACTCGTCCGACGTGAACGCCGAGAAAATCTCCTGCGCGTCGTAGGTGCCGTAGTAGCTGCCCACCCCCGCGTGGTCGCGCCCGACGATGAAGTGCGTCACCCCGTAGTTGCGCCGCGACAGGGCGTGCAGGATCGCCTCGCGCGGCCCGGCGTAGCGCATGGCGGCGGGGTACACGCTCAGCAGCGTGCGGGCCTGCGGGTAGTAGCGGTCGAGCAGCACCTCGTACGCCTGCACGCGGGTGGAGGCGGGCACGTCGTCGCCCTTCGTCGTCCCCACGAGCGGGTGCAGCAGCAGTCCGTCCACGAGTTCCAGCGTGACCTTGTGGAGGTACTCGTGCGCCCGGTGGATGGGGTTGCGCGTCTGGAATGCGACCGAGGTTCGCCAACCACGCGCCTCGATGACCTCGCGGACCTCGGCGGGCGTGCGGTGGTGGAGGGGGAAGGCCCCGCGCGGCACCTCGAACAGCGTGATCGGCCCGGCCAGATACACGTCCCCGCCCGCGTACAGGGCCGCCACGCCAGGGTGTATCGCGTCCTCCGTACGGTAGACCTCGCGCGCTTCCAGCGCCTTGCGCGCCTCGTACCGCTCCTGCACGTCCAGCTTGCCGACCGCCTCGCCGCCGTGGGTGAGGACGACCCGGCCCGTGAACCGCCCAGCCTCTTCCCGGCTCACGGGCAGCGTGATTGGGATGCTCCACGGTGTCCCGTCCGCCAGCCGCATGTGCTCGATGACGCTCAGGTAGTCGGCCTCGCCCAGAAAGCCCGTCAGCGGCGAGTACGCGCCCGTCGCCAGCATCTCCAGGTCGGCATAGGAACGGTCGGAGAGTTCCAGCCGGGACAGCCCGCTGAGTTCGTTGGGGTCGAAGTCGTGGCCGGGCCGCCGCACGCGGTTCACGAGGGTGCCGCCCAGCGGCGCGGGCAGGAGGACGGGAGAGGGGGAGGGAGTGGGGAGAGTCGTCACGGGAGAGCCTTTCAAACGAGCAGTGGATGAACTTGGTCAACTTTTGAGGCGGACGAAAGGGGAAGAGGCCTACAGCTTGCTCTCCCCGGCCCACAGCCCGCACTCGGTCTTGCCCTGGCCTGCCCAGCGGCCCGCGCGGGCGTCCTCGCCGGGGCGGACGGCGCGGGTGCAGGTCCAGCAGCCGACCGAGAGGAAGCCGTCGTAGTACAGCGGGTTGACGGGGAGGCAGTGTTCCGCCGCATACGCCTCCAGCCGTTCGCGCGTCCAGTGGGCGAGGGGATTGATCTTGACCCGTGCCCCGGTCTCCACGAAGGGGATGTCGGCGCGGGTCGCGGCCTGATCGCGGCTCCGGGCGTTGAGGAGGGCGGAGGGGGCCTTCTCCCGCAGGTAAGCCTGAAGCGGTGCGACTTTCCGCACGGCACAGCAGGCGTCGGGGTCCGAGGCATACAGGTCGGGCGGGGTCCGCCCGTCCTCCGGGTCGGCCCCCGCGTTCAGCGTCACGAAGGTCATCTCCGGGTAGCGGGCGGCCAGACGGTCACGCGTCGCCAGCGTCTCGGGGAAGTGGTAGCCCGTGTCCACGAACACGACCTCGCCCCGGTAGCCCGCCCGCGCCGCGAGGTCCAGCAGCACGACGCCGTTGAGGTTGAACGCACTCGGCATCAGGAGGTCGGGGTGGGTGTCCAGCGCCCAGCGGATCACGTCGAGCGGGTTGGTGTCGGGGGTGAAGTTGGGCGCGGAGGAGTCGGCGTGTCCGGCAGCCTCGCGGGGGGCGCGCGGCTCGGTGGTGAGGGGCACGCCGCCCTGTTCGGGGGTCCGCACGTCGGGGCGTTCGCTCCACGCCGTCATGCCGTGTACTCCAGATGGGTGAGCAGTCGCGTCACACCCTCCTCCACACTGATCTGATCGGTGCGGAGATGGAGGTCCGGGTTTTCGGGGGCCTCGTAGGGGTCGGAGACACCTGTGAAGTGCTTGATCTCCCCGGCGAGCGCCCGCAGGTACAGGCCCTTCACGTCGCGCTCGGTCACGACCTCCAGCGGCGCGTCCACGAAGACCTCGGTGGGATTGGGCAGGCCCGACAGCACCTCGCGGCGGGTGTCGGCGTAGGGGCTGATCGCGCTGACCAGGACGGTCACGCCATGCTTGGCGAGCAGTCCCGCGACGAAGGCGATTCGCCGGACGTTGGTATCCCGGTCCACCCGCGTGAACCCCAGCCCCTTGCTCAGGTTCTCGCGCACGGCGTCGCCATCCAGCAGTTCGGCAGCGACACCCCGCGAGACGAGTTCGGCGTGCAGGGCGCTTGCCAGCGTGCTCTTGCCCGCGCCCGACAGCCCGGTGAACCACACCACCCGGCCCGTGCCCACCTCCGGGCGGCTGAGGGTGGTGGTCACGCGCCCACCGGCTCGCGGCCCGCGTTCAGCACCGCGTCGGGGGTGAAGCGGTCGGCACCCATTCGGTCGGCGTACTCCACGAAGCTCTCGCCGGGCTGCTTGCCCGCCCGGAAGTCGGTCAGCACGGCTTCGGTGTACTCGTTCAGCCGCACGGCGGGCACCACGCCCTTGAGCTTCGTGCCCGTGCGTTGCGCCTGCCCGATGCTCCCCGCGAGGTGGACGTTGTAGACCTCCTCCTCACCGCGCAACGCCCCCATGAAGCCGAGGTCGGCGACCTGATAGCGCGTGCAGGCGTTCGAGCAGCCCGTGAGGTTGATCGTGAAGGGCACGTCGAGGTCACTGAACTGCGGTTCCAGGTGGTCCACCAGCCCGGCGGTGCGTGCCTTCGTCTCGGTCACGGCGAGGCGGCAGAACTGGGTGCCCGTGCAGGCAATGGTCGTGCCGCGCAGCGTCGTCTTGGGCGCGAGGTCCACGGCGGCGAGTTCGGCGCTCAGGGCCTCCACGTCCTCCGACTTCACGTGCGGGATGACCATGTTCTGGAAGGCGGTCGTCCGCAGCACGCCCTTGCCGTAGCGGTCGGCGAGGTCGGCGAGCTTGCGCGCCTTGTCCGGGTTGATCCGCCCCACGGTCGTCGCCACGACGACGTAATTCAGCCCGTCCTTCTGCGGATTGACGCCCAGCACGTCGTTGCCGCCGAAGCGGGCGACCGGGGCGGAGGGGCCGTCGCGCAGCTTGCGGCCCAGGTACTCGGTCTCCACGATCTCGCGGAACTTCTCCACGCCCATGTCCTTGATCAGGAACTTCAGGCGGCTCTTCTTGCGGTTCTGGCGGTAGCCGTGGTCACGGTACGCCCCGGCGATGGCCCGGCCCACCTCCACCACTTCCTCCGGCGTGATGAACACGCCCAGCCGCTTGGCGAGGTGCGCCACCGCGCCGAGGCCGCCGCCCACCCACACGTCGAAGCCCACTTCCCCGTCCACCGTATGCGCCAGGAAGCCGATGTCGTTGACGAGGTGGATGCCCTCCAGCTCCGGCGTGGCGGTCAGGCTCATCTTGAACTTGCGGGGCAGGTCCTGGAAGTCGGGGTTGCCCGTCAGCGTGCCCTCCATCGCGTGGGCGAGGGGCCGCACGTCGATGATCTCGCGCGCATCCAGCCCGGCGAGCGGCGAGGCGATCACGGCGCGCACGGTGTCGCCGCACGCCCCCTTCGGGTGTAGGCCCAGCGGCTGAAGCCGCTCGAAAATCTGCGGAATCTTGTCGATGGTGAGCCAGTGGAACTGAAACGCCTGGCGGTCGGTCACGTCAAGGAAGCCGCGCCCGTACTCCTCCGCGATGTTGGCGACCTCGCGCATCGTGGAGGTGGCGAACTCGGCGCTCGGCACCCGCACGCGCATCATCAGGAAGCCGTCCTCCTGCGGACGCTGCGGGTACACGCCCGCCCACTTCAACAGGTCGATCCGCTCCGGGTCGATATAGCCCTGCGCGGCGTACTGCGGGATCAGGTCGAAGATTTGGAACGGGGGCAGTTCTTTTTTCAGGGCCTCGATATCGCTCATGGGGTCTCCAGGGGTCGGGGAGGGGAAGTCAGGGCCGAGCGGGGCAGGGTTCGGGCGAACACGACCTGCCCAATGCCGGATGCCTCATCCCCACAGGATACTCGGAAGATGACAACTTTACTCAACTTGTCTCGGCAGCGGGGACGTGGAGGGGACAGGGTGAAGGGAGGATTGAGCCACCTCGTCGCGGGGGAGTCTCCCACAGCAGGTGCCGTGAGCGGGCACGACCTCTAAATACACCGGGTCACACTCCGACACGAAGGCCGCGCCCCCTTCAGGAACGCGGCCCTCGGCGCAGACCTTCCCCTCAGTTCAGCCGGACGCTGTTCGCCAGATTGCGGATGATGGCCTCGTTGCGGCTGTAGTCGCCGACCTTCCCGGCGATGGTCATAACGAGGGTGCGGCCTTGCAGGCTGGTGACGAGCAACTCGCGGCGCACGTCGTCGCCCTGGCCGGGCGTGGTGAAGACGAACTGCGCCCACGAGGTCCCGCCCATCTGCACGAGGCCCGCCTTGAGCGACTTGACGTTGGGCACCTGCGAGCGGATGACGGCGGGGAACTGGTTGACCAGGCCCTGCACCTCGGCGGGGGCGAGCCGTCCCTCGCGCCACTCCAGGGCGACCGACACCTTGCGGTCCTCCGTGAGGAACACCGCGTTCGGGCGGCCCGCCGCCGAGGGAAAGACTTTGGCGATGCCCGCGTCATTCAGGGTCAGCAGCCGGGCGTTCGGCTCCACGGTCACGGGAACGGTCTGGAGCCTGACAGGCGCGGCGAGGGCGGCACCGGACAACACGGCGGCAGCCGTGAGGAAGAGCAGGACATTCTTCATAGCGTCTCACGTTACCCGCCCGCCCCCTCCCGGCCATGAAGCGCACGTGAGGACCGTGCGGCCCGACATCACGTGGCGGTCAGCCCGCGCGCTCCGGCTACCATGCCCCCATGACGGATTCGGGAGTGACCCTTCTAGAAACTCTTCCCAGGGGCTTTCAGGCGGCGGCGATGGCGGCGGGCATCAAGCCGAGCGGCAAGGCGGACCTGAGCTGTGTGGTGAGCGACGCCGACTGCACGTGGGCCTTCGCGGGCACCCGCAGCACGACGGCGGCGGCCTGCGTGACGCGCAACCGCGAGTTGTACCGCGAGGCCGGGCCGGTGCGGGCGCTCGTGGTGAACGCGGGCATCGCCAACGCCGCCACCGGGGCGCGCGGCCTGCGCGACAACGTGGACATGGCCGACGCGCTGGGGAGCGTGCTGAACGTGGACGCCGACGCGGTGCTGACCGCAAGTACGGGCATCATCGGCCACCCCCTGCCGATGGACCGGGTGCTGAGCGGCGTGGAGCATCTGCCGGAGGAACTCGGCACGGAGGCCGCCCCCTTCGCCTCGGCGATCATGACGACCGACACGCGCCCCAAGTTGGCGTCGGTCACACTGAGCACGGGTGCTCGCATCGTCGGCACGGCGAAGGGCAGCGGCATGATTCACCCCGACATGGCGACGATGTTCGCCTTCGCCTTCACGGACGCGCGGGTGGACGGGGAGGCGTTGCGGGAGGCGTTCCCCGCTGTCGTCGCCCGGACCTTCAACGCGGTGACGGTGGACGGCGACACGAGCACGAACGACATGGCCGTGGTGCTGGCGAACGGGCGGGCCGGGGAGGTGGAAGCGGGCGAGTTCCTGGCCGCATTGGAGGGAGTGATGCGCGACCTCGCCCGCATGATCGCCGCCGACGGCGAGGGGGCGACCAAGCTCCTGACCGTCCGCGTCTCCGGTGCCCGCAGCGAGGCCGAGGCCCTGACCGCTGCCCGCACCTGCTGCGTCAGCCCCCTGCTCAAGAGCGCCGTCCACGGCAACGATCCCAACTGGGGCCGCGTCATCATGGCCGTGGGCCGCAGCGGCGCGGCGGTGGACATCGAGCGCATGACCGTCCGCGTGCAGGGCCAGCCCGTCTTCGCCGGGAAGCCGCTTCCCTACGACGACGCGGCAGTGAGCGCCAGCATGAAGGCCGAGGAGGTCGTCTTCGAGATCGACCTCGGCGTGGGGGGCGCAAGCGGCGAGGCGTGGGGCTGCGACCTGAGCGCCGAGTACGTGAGCATCAACGCGGACTACACGACCTGAGGGGAAGTGCGGCGCGGCCTCCCCTGTGATGCCAGAACGAGCGGTGCTTGTCACCCCTCCCCCCAGCCCTCTGCTGCGCACCTCTCCGAGTCACCCGTAAGGGGAGGGGGAGAAAAAGAGCACGTCAGTTTTTTAGCCCCTCCCCCTCGAACTCTTGATGTGAGTTGCAAATCGGGGAGTTGAGGCGTTTTCGCTGTCCGGCAGGAGGACGAGCGCCGCTTGTCACCCCCCTCCCCAACCCTCCCCCACAAGGAGGGAGGGAGCAAAAAGCACATCCAATACGCTTATTTCCTGATTCACATCAAGCGTCTTGAGGAGGAAGTTGGGAGAGGTGAACGAGCACCGCAACCCAGAAACCGAATTGAACAACTCCCACCAGCCTTTCACCGACGCCCGAAAAGCAGAGGCTAGGTCCACCTCACGCCCCCACCCTTGAGCCTTTCCTGAACCGCCATCCACCTCTCTCCGGCGAGGGATACGGTGGGCCATGACCACCTCCACGCTCCCACCCTCGGCGCTGGGCCGACCGCTGGATTTCTCGTTCCCGTCCAACCGCTATGTCGTCGTCGGTGCGGTGGTGAGCGCGGTGGCCGCGTGGCTCTCCGGGCACCGCCCCGCGTCGGCGCTTGGCGTGGGGGCGGCGGCCTTTCTGGGCTGGGCGACGGCGCGCGAACTCGACCCGGACGACCCCGACGCGGCGGGTGCGGCGCTGCCCGTGGCGGCGTTCGTGGCGCTCGTGGGGGGCACGCCGAATCCAGTGGCGGGCTTTTCCGTGCTGAGCGGCCTGCGTGTGCTGGCGGCGACGGTCGGGCAGGCCCCGACGGCGCTCGACGTGGCCGCCCTCGCGGGTCAGGCGGGACTGTCGGCGCTGACGGGCGAGCGGGTCGCGGCCCTGCTGCCGGGCGCGGCGCTCGGCGTGTCGTCGGGGCGTGCCGACGCCTTCCGCTCCACGCCGGGGGAGGCGGGGGTCGTGGCCGCGCCCGGCCTGCTGCCGAGGGTGCGCCGGAGCCAGGGCCGGAGCGTCGCCGCCGATCTCCTCGTCCTCGCCGCGCTGGGGGTGCCGGGCGTGCTGTCCGGGCCGGACGCCGTGCGGAGCAAGTGCGACCGCGCCCCCGCCCTCGTCCCCACCGAGCGGGTGCGCCTCGCCCGCCTCCTCGCCGTGGGCACCCTCGGTGCCGGACTCGTCGCGCAGGAGACGCGCTCGCTCGCGCCCCTCGCCTCGGCGGTGCTGGCGGTCGGACTGCGGAAGATCACGCGACGCTGAAGGCGGAAGCGGATGCCCTCCCTAACTCCTAACCCCTCCCCCCTTTACCCTGAGCCATGACCGGACTTCCGCGCCAACTCACTCTGCTCGCGGCCACCGTCCTCACGCTGGTGATGAACTACCTCAGCAACGCGCTGCCGCTGTTCGGCAACTCCAACAAGGAGATCAGCGACAGCCTGCCGAACGCCTTCACGCCCGCCGGGCTGACCTTCGCGGTGTGGGGGCCGATCTTCCTCGGCCTGCTCGTGTTCGCCGTGTATCAGGCGCTCCCGGCGCAACGTGGGCCGCGCTTCGACGGGCTGTTCTGGCCCTTCCTGCTGGTAAACGTGCTGAACGTGGCATGGCTGCTCGCCTTCCAGAGCCTGAACTACGGCACGAGCGTCGTCATCATGCTCGCGCTGCTCGGAAGCCTGATCTGGCTCTATCTGCACGTGCGCGGGATGAAGCCGCAGGGGGTCGAGGGACTGACGCTGGCCCTGCCCACCAGCCTCTACCTCGGGTGGATCAGCGTGGCGACCATCGCCAACGTCACGGCCTTCCTCGTCAGCCGGGGCGTGACGGACGGCCTCGCCGGGCTGAGCGGCCCCGTATGGTCGGCGCTCCTCGTGCTGATCGCCGCCCTCCTCGGCGTGTTCTTCCTCGTGCGCTTCCGCGACTCTGCCTTTGCCGTGGTGCTGCTCTGGTCCTTCTACGGCGTCTATGCGGCCCGCCCGGACCTCGGCACAGTTGTTCTGGGAGTCGTCGTCGCCGCCGTCCTCGTCGTCCTGGGTCTGGTGCGGGCGGCGCGTCAGCCGAGACCTGCGGTGTAGCCTCACACAAACGAGGAGGGGAAGGTCACACCCGACCTTTCCCCCTTCGCTGATGGCTGATTACCTGTTCGTTGCGGGTGCCGCCACCGCCGCCGGAGTGGTCTGGATATTCAGCCGCGCGATCTGGGCGTCCAGATACTTCTGCGCGGCGTCGCGGGCGAGCTGCTCGCGGATGACGGGCGCGACCTCGGTGAGGGGCGCGAGGCCCGCCTGAGTGCGCCGCGTGACGACGAGGACGTGAGAGCCGTACTCGGTCTGCACGAGCTGGGGCTGGTTCACGGGACCGCTGAAGGCCGCCCGGTCGAACGCGGCCACCGTGTCGCCGGGCGCGACGCAGCCGAGGTCGCCGCCCTCCGCCGCGCTGCCGGGGTCCTGGCTCTTCTCCCGCGCGATGGCCGCGAAGTCCCCGCCGCCCTGCACGTCCCGGAGGACGGTCTGCCCCTCCGCCTGCGTCTTGACGAGGATGTGCTTCACGCACGACTCGGCGCGGCGGGTGAAGGTCGCCCGGTTCAAGTTGTAGAAGCTGCCCACGATGGCGTCCCCGAAGCGCAGGCGGGTCTTGATCTGGTCGAGGTAGGCCGAGACGACGGTCTGGCGCTCCAGATCGGCGCGCAACTCGGCCTCGTTCGTGTAGCCCGTGGCGGTCAGGGCCTCGGCGAACTCGGCGTCGTTCTCGAAGCCCTCGCGGGCCTTGGCGAACTGCTCGTCGATCTGGGCGGGCGTGACCCTCGTGCCCCGGCGGGCGAGCTGGTACACGGCGCGGTCGCGGGCGTACTGCCGCAGGAACTCCCCGCGCGCCTGCGCGAACTCCGGCAGGATGTCGGTCGTGAACGGCACCCCCTGGGAGTTCAGCACCCGCGCCACCGCCACCCGGAAGGCCCGCTCGTAGTCCGCCAGCGTGAAGCGCTCGGTGCCCACCACGGCCACGACCGTCTGAGGGTCGGCGGCGGGGGCTGCCGTGGTGGTGGCCGGAGCTGCCGGGGTCGCCGCCGGGGCGGGCGTGGTCTGCGCCGGAGCCGTCGCCGGGGCGCTCTGCGTCGGCGTCGCCGGGGTGGCGGGCGTCGGCGTGGTGGTCTGGGCCAGGGCCGAGCCGCCGAGCAGCAGGGCGAGCGTCAGGATGCTCTGTTTCACCCCCCCACTCTAGCGCCCGGTGCCGACCTGTCCCTGAGCGGTGCGTGAATCCGGGCCACGCGTCCGCCTCCCCAATTGGCCCCCTGCTACAATCCGCCCCGATGCGCCTGACCCTCGTGCCCACCACCGACCCGCGCGTGTACGACGACGCGGTGCGCTCGCTGCCCCTGACCAGCGCCCTGCAAGGCTGGGGGTACGGCGAGGCGAGGCGCGTGCTGGGTCAGACGCCCCACCGCTACCTCATTCAACGGGGGGGGGCGACGGTGGGGGCGGTGCAGCTCCTCCGCAAGCGGCTGGTGCCCGGCCTCAGCACCCTCTATGCCCCGCGCGGCCCGGCGCTGGAGTCGCTGGAACTGCTGCCCGCCTTCGCGGAGGCGGTGCGTAAGGTGGCCCGACCCACCGACGCCCTCCTCAAGATCGAGCCGCCCTCGCCCGTTCTTGCCGACGGGAGCGTGACCGTGCCGGGGGAGTACGGGCCTCTGCGCCGCGCCGAATCCGAGCAGCCCGAACACACCATCCTCGCGGACCTGACGCGTCCGGAGGACGAGTTGTTCACTGGCCTGCACTCGATGGCCCGACGCAACGTCCGCGCCGCACAGAAACTCGGCGTGGTCGCGGGCCGGGACGACGATTTCGACGCCTTCTGGAACATTTTCACGGCGACGAACGAGCGGGCGAAACTCGGGGCTTTTCCGCGTGCCTACTATGAGGCGATGCTCCGGGAGGGGAACGCGCACGGCGGCGAGGCGTACCTCGTTCTCTCCCGCCACGAGGGGAAAGCTCTCGCCGGGGGCTTCTTCCTGGCGATGGGCACGGGCACCTCGTACCTCTTCGGCGGCAGCGTCCGCGACGACCGCACCCACGCGGACGGCACGCCCTACAAGGACGCCAAAGCGCCCGACGCCTTCTACTGGAACGCCATGCTGGACGCCAAGCGCCGGGGCTACACGACCTTTGACTTCTGGGGCATTCCGCGCCGTCTGGACGAGGACAAGCACTCCTTCGGCGTCTTCAAGATGAAGCTGAAGTTCTCGGAACACCGCGTCTGGTATCCCGCCTACGACCTGAATCTCAACCCCGCCGCTCCCGCCATCGTGAAGGCGCTGCGCTGGCGCAAGACGCGGAACAATCTGAAGAAGCGGGGGAGTGCGGAGGACGTGCTGTAGGAGGCGGTCGGCGGCCAGCGACCAGCCGCCAGCGAAGAACGAGGGCCAACTCAGGGGGTCTGGATGTCAGGCCCGGTTCACCCCCTCCCGGCCTCCCCCCTCAAGACGCTTGATGTGAATTGCAGATCGGGCGGTGGAGGTACTTCTACCGTCTAGCAGGAGGACGAGCGGTGCTCGTCACCCCTCACCCCAGCCCTCTCCCGCAAGGGGAGAGGGAGCAAAAAGTACATCTGACACGCTTATTTTCTAATTCACATCAGGCGTTCAAGGGGGAGGAGTTAAAAAGCGAGGGCTTGAGCAGTTTTTCTCCCTCTCCCCTCGTGGGAGAGGGCCGGGGTGAGGGGGCGTGTGATCACCTCCATCGCCCAATTCCCTTCCATCCCTACCCGCTCGTCTGAATCCGCCGTCCCGGTGCCGTCACCCCCAGCGCCAGCACGGCTCCGGCTCCCGCCAAGATCGCCGCCGCGATCATCGCCGCGTCGTAGCTGCCCAGCGCCTCACGGCTGACGCCCCCCAGCCATGACGCGAGCGCCGCGCCGACCTGATGCGAGCAGAAAATCCAGCCGTAGACGGTGCCCACGTTCTCCCGCCCGAAGGTGTCGGCGGTCAGGGCGATGGTGGGCGGCACGGTGGCGATGTAGTCCAGCCCGAACAGCACCGCGAATAGCGTCAGGCCGTAGCCCGGCGGCACGAAGGGCAGCAGCGCGAGGCTCACGCCCCGGAAGGCGTAGTACAGCCCCAGCAGAAAGCGCGGGTCCACCCGGTCGGTGAAGTACCCGCTGGCGAGCGTGCCCACGAAGTTGAACGCGCCCATCAGCGCCAGCATCCCGGCGGCAAATCCTGCGGTGAGGCCCATGTCGCCGCAGTACGCGATGAAGTGCGTGCCGATGATGCCGTTGCTCGTCGCGCCGCAAACGAAGAAGGTGACGGCGAGCAGCCAGAAGTCGCGGCTTCGCGTGGCCCGCCTCATCACGCCGGGGTCCGAGCGCGGGACGGCGGCCAGCGCGGAGGTGCCCGCCGCCACCGGGTCGCCGTCTGGTGCGAGACCGACCTGAGCGGGGCTGTCGCGCAGGAGCCACCACACCAGTGGGGCGAGAAGTAGGGCCACCGCCGCGATGCCCAATGTGCCGCCCGTCCAGCCGCTCGCCTGTGCCCAGCTCGTCAGCAGCGGGATGAACAGCAGTTGCCCCGCGCTCGTCGCCGCCCCGAACATGCCCGTCACCAAGCCGCGCTGCCGCACGAACCAGCGCGTCGCCACCGTCGCCCCCAGCACGCTCCCGACGAGGCCCGTACCCAGCCCGCTCAGCAGGCCCCACGTCAGATGCAGCCCCAGCGCCGAGCGTGAGAGCGTCGTCAACGCGAAGCTCAGCGCCACGAGGAGCAGCCCGACCGTGGCGATCCGGCGCGGCCCGAAGCGGTCCATCAGTCGGCCCGACAGCGGCGCGGCGAGGCCGAAGACGAGCAGGCCGAGGCTCACCGAGAACGACAAGGTGCTGCGGCTCAGGCCCAGCGACTCCTCCATCGGCACCAGGAAGACGCCCGGCGCGGAGCGTGCCCCCGCCGCGATCAGCAGGGCGAGAACGGTGATGCCCACCACGACCCAGCCGTAGAAGAGCCGTTGTGTGCCGGGCGGGCGGGCATCGTTCATCCGCCGATGATAGGTCCTGCGCCGGAGGGGGGACCCGATGAGGTTGAGGAAGGGCGTGATAAATTGAACCCAGTCCAGAGTTTCCCAGTCTGCCGGGGTGAGGTCGCCCACACCTCCCCCGAGCCGTCCCCAGGAGGGTGCCCATGATCGACTTCACGCTGACCGACGAGCAAAAGCAGCTTCAGCAACTCGCCCGCGACTTCGCCCGCCGCGAGATCATCCCCATCGCCGCCGAGTACGACCAGCGGGAAGAACTGCCGTGGCAGGTGGTGGAAAAGGCGTTCGAGGTCGGCCTCCTGAACGCCTCCATCCCCGAACACGCGGGGGGCCTCGGCCTCGGCATGGTGGACGAGTGCCTGATCGGCGAGGAGCTGGCTTACGGCTGCATGGGCATCTACACGGTGCTGATGGCCTCCGAACTCGGCATCACGCCCATCCTCGTCGGCGGGACCGAGGAGCAGCAGAGGCGCTTCCTCACGCCGCTGACCGAGAAGCCCTCGCTCGCCGCCTTCGCCCTCTCCGAACCCAACAACGGCTCGGACGCCGCCGCGATGGGCACGACCGCCGTGCTGGACGGCGACGAGTGGGTCATCAACGGGACGAAGATGTGGATCAGCAACGGTGGGCTGGCCGAGGTCACGGTCGTCTTCGCCACCACCGACAAGCAGGGCGGGCATGGGGCGACGGTCGCGCTCGTGGTGCCGAAGGACGCGCCCGGCTTCAGTTACAACAAGATCAAGCACAAGATGGGCCAGCGGGCCTCGCTGACCTCCGAACTCGTCTTCGAGAACGTGCGCGTGCCGAGGGAGAACCAGCTCGGCGGCCCCGGCGACGGCTTCAAGATCGCCATGAAGACGCTCGACAAGACGCGCATTCCGGTCGCCGCCGGGTCGGTGGGTATCGCCCGCCGCGCGCTCGACGAGAGCGTGAAATATGCGAAGGAACGGGAGGCGTTCGGCAGGCCCATCGCGGGCTTCCAGGCCATTCAATTCAAGCTCGCGGAGATGGCGATGGGCGTGGAGACGGGCCGCCTGATGTACCAGAAGGCCGCGTGGCTGGTGGACCGGGGCCTGCCCCACGGCTACGAGTCGGCCATCGCCAAGGCGTACTGCTCGGACATGGCCTTCGACGCGGCGAACGAGGCCATTCAGGTCCACGGCGGCTACGGCTACGTCGGCGAGTACCCGGTGGAGAAGCTGCTGCGCGACGTGAAGCTCAACCAGATTTACGAGGGCACGAACGAGATTCAGCGCGTGGTCATTGGCCGTCACCTGTTGAAGTGAGATTGGGAGAGGAAGGAGGCAGGCGTAACGGTCTGCCTCCTTCTCCTTGTCCTCCCCTGTTGCGGCGGGGTGCCATCAAACAACCTCGCTGCATTCTCGTTCCCCTGCTCAGACACGACGCGGAGCCTGTATCCTCCTCGCTTGACTTCCCCCCGCCCCCACCGGATAGTGAGCGCACCCTAAATCCAGCTTCACGGGCGCACCACTGACCAGGAGGAAGACCCATGAAACGACTCACCCTCACTGTTTCCCTCGCACTGCTCACCGCCTCGCAGGCGCAGAAGGTGGAGACCCCCGTGCCCATCGGCGTGGCCGTCGCCCAGACGAGCAACACGGCGCTGCTGGGGCAGGAGCAGGTCATCGGGGCGCGCTTCGCCGAGCGGTTCATCAACGGGCGGGGCGGCATCAACGGCACGCCGATCAAGCTCGTGTTTCAGGACGCGGCGGGCGACGAGAACAGCGCCATCAACGCCTTCCAGAACCTGATCACGAAGGAGAACGTCGTCGGCATCGTGGGGCCGACGCTCTCGCAGCAGGCGTTCGCCGCCGACCCCATCGCCGAGCGCGCGCGGGTGCCCGTGCTGGGGCCGAGCAACACGGCCAAAGGCATTCCGCAGATCGGGGAGTTCGTGGCCCGCGTGTCCGCTCCCGTGGCGGTGGTCGCCCCCAACGCGATCAAGCAGGCGCTGAAGCTCGACCCCAAGATCAAGAAGGTCGCCGTGCTGTACGCGCAGAACGACGCCTTCTCCACCTCCGAGACGGGCACCTTCCAGGAGACGGCGAAGGCCCAGGGCCTGAACGTCGCCACCGTGCAGAAGTTCCAGACCACCGACACCGACTTCACGACCCAGGTGACGGCGGTGCTCAACGCGGGCGTGGACCTCGTGATCATCTCGGGCCTCGCGGCGGACGGCGGCAACCTCGTCAAGCAGCTCCGGCAACTGGGCTACAAGGGGTCGATCATCGGCGGCAACGGCCTGAACACCTCCAACATCTTCCCGGTGTGCCAGCGCTACTGCGACGGCATCATCATCGCGCAGGCGTACAGCCCGGCCCAACCCAGCGCCGCCAATCAGGTGTTCGTGAAGGAATACCGCGCCCAGTACAAGAAGGACCCGCCCCAGTTCGCCGCCCAGGCCTACGCGGGCGTGCAGGTCATGGTGGAGGCGCTGAAGGTCATCGACCGCAAGAAGAAGCTCGCCCAGTGGGACCTCGGCGAGCTGCGGGCGGCCCTGAACAAGCAGATTCTGGCCGGCAAGTACAACACGCCCCTGGGGGAGCTGCGCTTCGACAAGGAGGGCGAGATCATCCAGAAGGACTTCTACGTGGCCCAGATCAAGATGAAGGACGCGCGGACGGGTTCGTTCGTCTTCCTGAAGTAGCCGTCAGCCGTTAGCCGTCAGCGGTCAGCAAAAGAAAGCTGATGGCTGACGGCTGATCGCTGAGAGCTTCCCAACGAAAGGGCCTCCGTGGAACTGAGCCAACTCATCCAGAACCTCCTGAACGGTCTCGCCATCGGCAGCGTGTACGCCATCTTCGCGCTGGGGTACACGCTCGTCTTCTCGATCCTCGGGATCATCAACTTCGCGCACGGGGCGGTCTTCACGCTGGGCGCGTACTTCACCTACACGCTGGTCGTCGGGCAGTTCGAGAACAATGGGCTGCTGAAGGGCGTGAACCTCTTCCCGGACGGCTCTCCCTTGTCAGGCAATCCGTGGGCGTTCGCGCTGGCGACGCTGATCGGGGCGGCGGTGGCGGGGCTGGTCGCCGTCCTCGTGGAGCGGCTGGCGTTCCGGCCCATGCGCTCGCGCGGCGCGGACCCCCTCCTCGCCCTCGTGAGCAGCCTCGGCGTGGCGCTCGTGATCGTGAACCTCATCCAGCTCCTCGTGGGGGCGGAAATCTACAACTTTCCGTCCGACGCCTACGGGGAGGTGCGGCCCGCTCTCAGCTTCCAGATCGGCGAGCGGGTCGTCATCATCCGCACCGTACAAATCATCATCTTCGCGGTGAGCCTGGCGATGCTGGCGGTGCTGGGGTACGTCATCGGGCGCACGAAGGTGGGCAAGGCGCTGCGGGCGGTGGCAGAGAGTCCCGGCACGGCGAGCCTGCTCGGCATCAGCGTGGACCGCTTCATCCTGATCACGTTCTTCCTGTCGGGCTTCCTCGGCGGGCTGGCGGGCACGCTCGTCGGCACGGCGTTCGGGGTGGCGGGGCCGTACTTCGGCGTCACGTATGGGTTGAAGGGGCTGGCGGTCATCGTGCTGGGCGGCCTGGGCAGCATTCCCGGTGCCGTGGTGGGCGGGTTGGTGATCGGGCTGGCGGAGGCGTTCGTGCCCGCCGACTACAGCGCCTACAAGGACGCGGTGGCCTTCGCCCTGTTGTTCGTCATTCTCCTCGTGCGTCCGCAGGGTCTGCTGGGCCGCACGCAGATTCAGAAGGTCTGACATGGGAGATTTCCTCGCCCAGTACGGCTTCCTCATCGTCACGATGGTGCAGGCGGGGCTGCTCGGCCTGAGCCTGTACTTCCCCCTCCAGGCGGGCCAGCTCAGTCTCGCCAGCCCCGGCTTCTACGCGGTGGGGGGCTACGTCGCCGCCATCGCGCTCACGAATCCGGCCTTCGCGGGCCTGCGCGAGTCGCTGGGGAACGCCATGTTCCCGCTGACATGGCTGGCGGCGGCGCTCGTGTGCGGGGTGCTCGGCCTCGTCGTCGGGGTGCCCGCGCTGCGGCTGCGGGGCATCTACCTCGCGTTGGCGACCATCGCCTTTGTCGAGATTCTGCGGGTGGTGAGCCTGAACCTGCCGGTCACAGGCGGGGCCATCGGCATCTTCGGCATCCCGCAGGCGTTCGGCTTTCAGGACCGCTGGCAGTACATCTGGTTGTTCGGGCCGCTGCTCGCGCTGACGCTGCTCTTCGCGCGGCAACTCGAACGCTCGCGGGTGGGCCGGGCCTTCCGCGCCATCCGGGAGGACGAACTCGCCGCCGACGCGATGGGCGTGCCGCCGACCCGCTACAAGGTCCTCGCCTTCGTGATCGGCGCGGTGCTGGCGGGCATCGTCGGGGCGATGAGTGCGCCCTTCCTGAACACCTGGAATGCCAAGCAGGGCACCTTCGACGCCTCCATCGCCATCCTCGCCTTCGTGCTGATCGGCGGGTCGCGCAACATCTGGGGGCCGGTGGTGGGCGGCGCGCTCCTGACCGCCGTGCCCGAGGTGCTGCGCTTCCTGGCCGACTGGCGGCTCGTCATCAACGGGCTGGTCCTCGTCGTGGCGAGCCTGTACCTGCCGCAGGGCATCGTCGGCGCGTTGGAGCGGCTGCGGCGCAGTCGGCCACCTCAACGTCCACCCGCCGCCGTCCCCGAGGTGAAGGGAGGCACGCCATGACCGCCACCCTCACCGAACGGACGACCGTGCTGGAGGCGCGCGGCCTGACCCGGCGCTTCGGCGGCCTCGTCGCCGTGAACGACGTGAGCTTCGACGTGGCGGAGGGCGAAATCTTCGGGCTGATCGGGCCGAACGGGGCGGGCAAGACGACCCTCTTCAATCTGATGACGGGCCTGACGCCGCCGAGTGCCGGAACGCTGACCTACCGGGGCCAGCGCGTGACGGGTCTCGCCCCGCACCGGGTCGCCGCGCTGGGGATGAGCCGCACCTTCCAGAACATCCGGCTCTTCCGGGCGCTGACGGCGCTGGAGAATGTGAAGATCGCCTGCCACGTCCGCACGCACGCGGGAATCTGGGCGGGCGTCTTCGGCACGGCGCGGGCGGAGGAGGCGCGGGTGGAGGAGCGGGCGTGGGCGCTGCTCGACCTCGTGGGCCTCGCCGACCGGGCGGGGGAGAGCGCGGGCAACTTCAGCTACGGCGACCAGCGGCGGCTGGAGATCGCCCGCGCTTTGGCGACCGAGCCGCGCGTCCTGCTGCTGGACGAACCGGCGGCGGGCATGAACACGAGCGAGAAGGGGCAGCTCACCGCCTTCATCCGGCAGGTGCGCGACCGCTTCGACCTCACCGTCCTCGTGATCGAACACCACGTCCCGCTCGTGATGAACCTGTGCGACCGGGTGGCCGTGCTGAACTTCGGGCAACTCATCGCCATCGGCGACCCGGCGGCGGTCCAGCGCGACCCGCGTGTGATCGAGGCCTATCTGGGGGGCGAGTAATGGCGCTGCTGACCATCGAGAACCTGAGCGTGAACTACGGCGGCGTGCAGGCGGTGCGGAATCTGAGCCTCCACGTCGAGGAGGGCGAGGTCGTGACGCTCATCGGCGCGAACGGGGCGGGCAAGACGACCACCCTGCGCGCCGTATCCCGGCTGCTGCGCCCGCGCGAGGGCCGCATCACCTTCGCGGGGCGCGACATCACCCGCCTGCCCCCCGACGAGGCGGTAAGGCTGGGCATCGCGCAGAGTCCGGAGGGGCGGCAGGTCCTCGCCCGGCAGAGCGTGGAGGACAACCTCGAACTCGGGGCCTACACGCGGCGGGATGGGGCGTCGGTGCGGGCGGACATCGGGCGGATGTACGAGCGGTTTCCCCGGCTGGGTGAGCGGCGGGGCCAACTTGCGGGCACCCTCTCCGGCGGCGAACAGCAGATGCTCGCCATCGCCCGCGCGCTGATGAGCCGCCCCCGCCTGCTCCTGCTGGACGAACCCTCGCTCGGCCTCGCGCCCCTGATCGTCCGCGAAATCTTCGCCATCATCCGCACGCTCAACGACTCGGGCACGACGATTCTCCTCGTGGAGCAAAACGCCCGCCTGGCGATGGGCCAGAGCCACCGGACCTACGTGCTGGACGCCGGGCAGCTGACCTTGCAGGGCGATAGCGCGCAACTCGTGAACGACGAGCGGGTATTGCACGCTTACTTGGGGGGGTAGGGGTGAGGGGGAGGGGAAAGGAGTGAGGGAGTGGTGGAGTTGCCGCAGGGAATAGAGGCGGCGATGGGGTGAGGACGAGTCAGAGGAAGCGTTGCAACATGGCGGCAACTTCCCCAGACAAATTGCGGTCGTACTCTCGCCTATCCACACCCTCCTCAAGCCAGAAGCTGCGTTGGTCGGCGATGGAGTAGAGTTCCCAGGCAGCCTCACGGAAGCCGGGAGGCAGTGGTGGCAGGCGAACGTCGTCGGGTTCCTCGTCCAGGCTGAGGGCAGCCATATCTGCCAAGTGGCTCGCCAGGACCACAGCGTTGATCCGCTGCCAATCAATACCGTCCCGCAGTTTCCAGGCGAGCATGGACAGAGCCGCGTCCGGGTCTCCCCTTTGTGCGAGCCTCCGTAGCAACGTGAACGCCTCGTTCGGTTTCCTCGCGCTCAAGCTCAGTTCCAGCAAGTCTTCGGTTGGCGCGCTCAACCTCAAAATCCATGCATCCGCCCACGCCACCACCTCCTCCCAGGTCGCAGCCCCAACCTGAACGGCCCAGGCGAGCGTCAGAGCTTCGGTCGGCAGATCGGCGGCGGGCACGTCCGCAGCTTAGAACGTCACTTGCTCAGTACCTGACAGGTTGAGCTTCTTGCTGTCCAGGAGCGGAAAAAGGGGACTTAAGCAGGTCAAAGTACGTGTAGAACGTGGTTTTCCCCCAGCGCAAGGCTGTACATAGCAGTTCACGACCGTAGCTCGCCCGGCTCCAGGCCGGGCGACCGTGCTTCTTACGGGGAATGGCTTGCTGTTCCGCGCGCCACGTGCCGATCCTGACCATCCAGGCCAGCGCGAGGCTGAGCAGCCCGAAGAGGCGCGAGAGGCGATCAGGCCGGGTCATGTGGGTCTGCTCCAAGTTGAGACCGCGCGTTTTCATGGCTGAAAAGGTGCATTCAATGTCCCAACGGCGACGGTAGGTGAACAGCGTGTCCCAAAGGGACAAATCTGAGGCGACCAGGACGCGCTCTCCACGCGTGGAGAGCGTCACTCCCACCTGCATCCGACTGCCATAGACCCAGGCCCGCTCGAACAGGCCCCGGACCTCTCCGGGCTGGAGGTTCTGAAAGTGGTCACGTGCCGGGCTGTCGTCCAGCACGGTGTTTTCTCGAATCCGAATGCACCGTTTGATGCCGCGATCACGCAGAAAGGTGAACCACTCCTGCCCGACGAACTCTCGATCCGCAATCAGCACGGCCCAGCGTCGCGCGGGGAGACGCTTCAGGAGTTGGCCGACGAGAAACATCCGGGTCCGCATCTCACTGCTGCCGCCATGCGGCAGCACCTTCCAGTTCAAGGGCAATACGACGTCACCCAAGGTCACGCCGAGCACCAGCAGATTGAGGTCGTGTTCTCCGAGCTTCCAGTTGGTGCGATCCAGGACGAAGGTAAGCTTGCCCGTGGGGAGCAGCGGGAGCAGGACGTCGTAGACGTCCTGCGGGCTGAGGTGCGTCTCGTGGAAGGTGCGGGCGACCATGCGGGTGATGGACGCCTGTGACGCTGCTCGGTCGATGTGCAGGGCGATCTTGCGGTGCAGCGTGGACTCGGCCTGGATGATGCCGAACAGCACCTCGGCCACTCGGCGCAGAGTGTCGCTGCGGTGGTGGGCGAGCCGTTCTTTGAGGTAGGCGGCGAACGTGTCAACATGCGAGCGGGCGGCACTGGGAGCAATCACACCCCCTTTTGCCGCCCTTTGTCGTGCCGTTTTGCGTCCTAGACGCCATTGGTCTCAACCTGTCAGGTACTGAGCGTCACTTGTCTCCCTGTCGCCAAAAGGAAGACGCAGCTCCCCACGGTGGAGGAACTGCGTCTGGAGAGGGCTTGATTCAGGGCCGCGCGACGGTGATGACGGGCGAGGTCCAGGTTTCCAGGTGGGCGGGGTTGTTCTCGTCGCCCAGGGCCTTGAGGACGGTGAGCTTGACGACGTAGGAGCCGTTGGGCACGTCCTTGCGCTTGTCCTTGTCGTTGCCCGCGCCGTTGCTGCCCCGGCTGTGGCTGACGGTGCCGTTCCAGTCGTAGGCGTAGAGGCCGGTGGCGGTGCTGTTGCGGCCCAGGTACTCCTGGGTGAGCAGGTTGAAGAACTGGGGATGCACGGGCTTGCCGCTCGCGGCGTCGTACACGTCCATCTTCAGGAAGCGGGCGAAGTGGTCGAGGTGCAGCAGGAAGTACGGCACGTCCCCGTCCTGAAGGGTGAAGGTGGCCGCTCCCCCGGTGGGCGCGAAGGTGCCGTCGGCGTTCGCGCGGGCGAGGCGAGGCTCGAGGGTCAGGACCTTGAGCGCCTGGTAGTCGCCCTTGAAGCCCGCGTAGGGCACCCGCAGCGTCGTACCCGCGCCCTGCGGCGTGAATACCACGTAGCCGCCGTACTGGCTGAGGTCCGCGCCGTTCGGGGTGACCGTCACGTCGACGGTCGCGCTGCCGCCCGGCTGCACGGTGACGGTGCCCGTGCTGAAGCTCACGCTGGCGGGCGTGTGGGCGAAGCTCACGGTGTAGTTGCCCGTCGTGCTGAGCGCCCCGGCGTGCGACAGGGTGTAGGTCACCGGACGCGTGCCGGTGTTGGTGACGGTCAGGGTCTGCGTCCTGCTCGCGCCGCCCTCGCTTTCGCCCAGCGAGAGCTTGCTCGGCGTGACGGTCGCCGCCGTGTTCACCGCCCTCACGATGTCGATCATGCCCGCGCCCTGGCGATGCACCATGTCGAGGTAGGGGCCGCTGCCCAGGCCCGACCACGCCCGGGGCGACGCCGTGTTCTGAAGCAGCCCGCGCACGTCGGCGGCCCGAATGGTCTGGCCCGCCTGGCGCTTGGCCTGAAGCAGCAGGGCGACCGCGCCCGCCACGTGGGGCGAGGACATGCTGGTGCCGCTGATGGTGTTGTACCCCCCGCCCGGCAGGGTGAGCGGCCAGGTCGAGCGGATCAGGCCGCCCGGAGCGCCCAGGTCGGGCTTCAGGCTCAGGTCGGCGGCCAGGCCGTAGGAGGAGAAGCTGGAGATCAGGTTCCCGGTGGGGTTGCGGTAGCTGCCCTGGTTCGGCGTCCAGGTCAAGGTGGTCTCGCCCGCCGCGACGCGGCTGTCGATCAGCGCCCCGTCCGTGTCCGAGATGCCCACCACGGGAATCGTGATGGCGGGCGTGCCCGTCACGCTGGCGGCGAGCGGCCCCGCCGCGTTGTTGTACAGCACCACCGCCGCCGCCCCCGCCTGCTGGGCGGTGAGGGCCTTCTGGTAGAAGGTGCAGCCGCCGCGCCGGATCAGGACGACCTTGCCCGCCAGCGAGTTCGCCGGAAGGGCCGTGCAGGCGTCGGCGGCGCTCGTCGGCGTCCCGGTGCGGGCGAAGACGAGGCTGCCCGAGGTGGGCGCGGTGGGCGAGGGCGAGGCGGCCTGGTAGCCGATCTTGCGGCCATCCGGGGAGAGCGTGAACTCGCTCAGCAGCACGTGCGTGTTGTCGAAGGACGCCACGCCGATGACCTTCTCGCCCACGCCGGGTGCCCCCGCCGCGAACGCGCCGCCCGTCCCCGAGTTGCCGATGGAGGCGGCGACCACGACGCCCTGGTCCACCAGATTGCTCGCCGCGATGGCGGTGGGGTACTGCGGCCACGACTGGAAGGCCGCGCCGATGGACATGTTCAGCACGTCCATGCCGTCGGCGAGCACGCGCTCCATCGCCTGGATCATGATGTCGGTCTGGGTGGACCCCTCGCAGCCGAAGACGCGGTAGGCCCCGAGCTGCACGTCGGGGGCCACACCCGTCGCCCCACCGGCGGAGGCGGCCTTCGCCCCGACGATTCCCGCGACGTGGGTGCCGTGGCCGCCGCAGTCGTCCGGAGTGTCCTGGCCGGGCACCGGCTCGTTCGCCCCCGTGAAGGCGTCGCCCACGAAGTCGTAGCCCGCCACGATCCGGCCCCGGAAGTCGGGGTGTTCGAGATCGATGCCGGTGTCCATCACCGCGACCTTGACGCCCCTGCCGGTCAGGCCGAGTTCGTTTTGCGCCACGTCGGCCCCGGTCTGGGCGAGGGCGGTGGCGAGTTCCGGCTCGTTGACGATCTGCTCCTCGGGCAGCGTGACGTTCAGCACCGGGTACACGCCGCGCACCGTGGACAGGTCCTTGAGCTTGCCCAGCTCCGAGGGCTTCACCCGCACCGACAGCCCGTTCCACAGCCGCTCGAAGGTCAGGCGCTCCTGGAACTTCACGCCCGCCGCCCGGGCCTGCTCGCGGAAGGCCTGTTTCTCGCGGGCGATGGCCGCGCCGTTGCCGCCCTTGCTCGTGGGCCGCTCCCCGAGTTCCACGAACCAGAGCTGGGGGGTCTCGTTCTGGGCGGCGGTGGTGGCCGTGGACAGGGCACCGAGTTGGGCCTGATCCGACGGGGCCGCCGCGCCCGGCGTGCTCGTCTGCTGCGTTCCGCAGGCAGCCAGGGTGAGCGAAAGGAGGGTGAGGGCGGTGCCGCGCTTGAACGACGTTGAGGGCATGGGTTCTCCTCGGGAGGGCGTGACGCGCCCTTCCCCCAGTGGGACGCGGGACCGTGGGGGTCCCACCTCTCATGTCTCGTGTACCTGGATAACGGCTGTCTGCTCTGTGTGCTGTGTCTGCCCGCGAAATATAAGGTCGCCGAAGACTAAGAAACGTGAATCTCGTTCGTCAGCTTCTCATGAAGATGGGGTGCCTCCCCTCACGCGGGGGCACTGAGGGGGAAATCGCCGCCTTTCGTCCTTTTCGTGTCCGCGCCCGTACGTTAGGCTGCGCCGGTGCCGCCCCTCCCGTGGGGCGGGCCACGTGCGGGGACACCAGGGGCGGCATCCCTCTCCAGGCCCCGTTCTGTGAGACGCCCCCCCGCGCGCACAGGAGTGGAGACATGCGCAAGTTCTATACGTCGGAGTCGGTGTCGGAAGGCCACCCGGACAAGCTGGCCGATTTCATCTCGGATAGCCTGCTCGACGAGTTTCTGCGGCAGGAGCCGGAAAGCCGCGTGGCGGTGGAAACGCTCGTGACGACGGGCATGGCGGTCGTGGCGGGCGAGGTGCGGGCCGAGCGTGCCCATGTGGACGTGCAGAAGATCGTGCGCGAGGCCGTCAAGGCGGTCGGGTACACGCGGGCGATCTACGGCTTCGACGCCGAATACAGCGCCGTGCTGACCACCATCCACGAGCAGTCGCCCGACATCGCCGGGGGCGTGGACCACTCCGAGGAGTGGCGCGCGATGACCCCCGCCGAGCGCGCCCGCCCGGAGAACCGCTTCTCGGAGGTCGGCGCGGGCGACCAGGGCCTGATGTTCGGCTACGCGACCGACGAGACGCCCGAGCTGATGCCGCTGCCGATCAGCCTCGCGCATGGGCTGACGCGGCGGCTCGCGGAGCTTCGCAAGACGGGCGCGCTGCCCTACCTCCGCCCCGACGCGAAGGCCCAGGTGACGGTCGTGCGCGACCTTCCGGCCAACGCGGCGGGCGTCCATGAGGCCACGCAGACCTTCGTGGACACGGTGGTCATCTCCACCCAGCACGGCGAGGACGTGACCCAGGAGAGAATTCGCGCGGACATGATCGAGCACGTCATCCGCGCGGTGATCCCAGCAGAGCTGCTGACGGACGAGACGAAGTACTTCATCAACCCCAGCGGCAAGTTCGTGCTGGGCGGGCCGCACGGGGACACGGGCCTGACCGGGCGCAAGATCATCGTGGATACCTACGGCGGGGCGGTGCCCCACGGCGGCGGCGCGTTCAGCGGCAAGGACCCCACGAAGGTGGACCGTTCGGCGGCCTACTACGCCCGCTACATCGCCAAGAACGTGGTCGCCTCGGGCCTCGCGCGGCGCGCCCTCGTGGAGATCGCCTACGCCATCGGGCGGGCGCACCCCGTCTCCCTGCGGGTAGACACCTACGGCACGGGCGCGGTGAGCGACGACCTCCTCGCCGATCTTGTGCGCGGACACTTCGACGCCCGGCCCCAGGCGATCATCGCCCAGCTCGACCTGCGCCGTCCGATCTACGCGCAGACGGCGGCCTACGGCCACTTCGGGCGCGCGGACTTTCCGTGGGAGCAGACCGACCGGGCGGAGGGGCTGAAGAGGGCGGCAGAGGGGCACAGGGAACTCGTTTAAGCGTCAGGGGGAAGGGGGCCGGGTCGGGGGAGGACTCGGCCTTCTCTCTTTCACCCCCCCGTCTGCGACCCCCTCATCTCCTCGTCCCGTTCCCCGTACTGCTGGGCGAACTTGCGCCGCAACGCCGCCGCCGAGGCGCGGGGCACCATCTCGGAGATGTCGCCGCCGTAGCTGGCAATCTCGCGGACCATCGTGGAACTGACGAAGCTCCAGCGGGTCGCCGCCATGATGAAGACCGTCTCCACCTCGCCGATCTGACGGTTGAGGTGAGCGATCTGAAGCTCATACTCGTAGTCGCTGACTGCCCGCAGGCCGCGCACGATGATCCCCTTCTGCTGCTGGCGCATGTAGTCCACGAGCAGGCCGCCGAAGCTGTCCACGCTGACGTTGGGAAAGTGGGCGGTCGCCTGCCGCAGAATCTCCAGCCGCTCGTCGAGGTCGAACAGGTGGCGGCCCTGCTTGCGCGCGTTGTGCATGACGGTCACGGTCACGTGGTCGAAGATGCGCGACGCCCGCGTGAGCACGTCCATATGCCCACTCGTGATCGGGTCGAAGGAGCCGGGGAAGACGGCGTTCATGTGGGGCCGAGTGTATCGCCGCCGGGCCGGGTGTACAGCGTGAGGACGTTGCTGCCGTACACGCGCTCCTCGTGCCCAAAGTCGGGGTGTGGGGGCAGACGCACCTGCCCCGGATGCTGGCATACGAGCAGCCCGCCGGGCGCGACGATCCCGGAGGCGAGGAGCCGCAGCGTCAGCCGCCCGATGTCCTGCACGTAGGGCGGGTCGCTGAACACCACGTCGAACTCGCCCAAACGCGGGAGCAAGGCCTCGGCGTCGCCCCGCAGGACGCGCACGCCCAGCCCCAGGAGTCGGGCGTTGTCCTCCAGCGTGCGGACGGCGCGGGTGTCTTTCTCCACCAGCGTGACCGTGTAGCCCCGGCTGGCCGCCTCCAGGCCGACCGCCCCGCTGCCGCCGTGGAGGTCGAGGAAGGTGCCCTCCGGCTGCCGGGTGGTGAGCAGGTCGAAGAGGCTTTTTCGCAGCCGTGCCCCACTGGGCCGGGCGCTCGGGGGCACCTGAATCGCGCGGCCCTTCGCGCTGCCGCCCAGGATTCTCAGGCTCATGGGAGGCAGGGTAACGCAGGGGCGCGGGTGAGAGGGAGGCTACATCCCCGCCATGCGGACGGCGGTGCAGGCCACGCCGGGGTCGGCGGGCGTGCCCTGGGCGTCGCTGGCCGTGTGGACGTTGAAGTAGGTCGCGTTCATCACGTCCGCGCGGGCCACGCTGCCCGTCAGGGTAAGCATCCCGCCTGCGTCCGTCTGCCCGACGACCTTGCTGCTCATGATGGCCGGGCCGCCGCTGCTGCATGGGTCGGTGCTGGCCGCGCCCTGGGTGTGGTAGTGGGCCACGTAGAACTGATTGGGCCGCAGCCCCATTACCCGCGCGTTGGTCATCACCATGTCGCCGGACATCCGGCTCGTCACGGTGCCGCCCGGCGTCAGGTCCCCGGCGGCGGGCTGTTTGCCGAGGGTGTAATTACTCCCCATCATCATGGTGCAGGAACCGAGGACGAGGGGCAGAGCGAGCGCGAGGAGCCTGGGCATGGTGGAGCCTCCCTGGGGCAAGAACGCTTCATGTCGAAGTGCTGGACCCGGCCAGTCTGCTCTCCCGCTCAAGCTCAACAGTGTCTGCCCCCGCGCATTGTGGGCGAAAGGTGAAGCGCCGGACGGGGAAAGGTCCCCTCCGGCGCTAGGTCGTCCTCCGCTCCTTCTCTCTTTGATTCCCGCCCTCTTCAGTTCCCGATCTCCGGCCTCGCCGCCAGCACGAGCTTGAGTTCGATCTTCCTGCCGCCGCGCAGGACGCTCAGGGTGATGGTCTCGCCGGGGCGGTAGCGGCGCACCGCGAACTGGAAGTCCGAGAAGTTGGCGATGGTCCTGCCGTTCACCGCCGTCACGATGTCGCCGGAGATACGCTTGCCCTGATCGTTGAGGGTGAGGGGCTGGAGGCCCGCGCGGGCGGCGGGGCTGCCGGGCGAGACGCTGGTGAAGAAGGCCCCCGGCGTGTTGCCGAGGTCGAAGTAGCGGCTGATCTCCGGGAACGCCTCGGCGGGCAGCGCGAAGGCGGCCTCAAGCTGCGGCGCGAGGCCAATGCCGATCACGGGCGCGTCCAGCTTCACGCCCTTGCGTAGGGCCGTGAGCTTCGCGTCCGTCTGCGTGACGGGCACGGCGTAGGCGGTGATGCGCGGTCCGCTCGCCGTCCGGCCTTCCACGCTGATATAGCTCACCACGCCGACCGCCTCGCCCCGCGCGTTGATGATCGGCCCGCCGCTGTCGCCGGGCACGAGTGGCGCGTTCAGCTCCAGCGTGCCCGGCGGGAAGTCCGCGCGCCCCGCGTCGCTGTCCAGCCCCGTCAGCCGCCCGGTCTTGGACACCAGGAACTCCCCGGCCCCGTTCCCGATGGCGAGCGCCGGGTCCCCCACCCTGGGCCGGTTCTCGGCGAGCGGCAGCGCGGGCGTGGAGGCGGGGAGGTTGACCCGGATGAGCGCGAGGTCGGACTGATCGTCGTAGCCGATGACCTGCACCGCGTACCGCTTGCGGTCCACCGTCTGCGCGCTCAGCGTCTTGGAGGCGAAGATGACGTGATAGGCGGTCAGCGCGTAGCCGTCGCCGATGTGGAAGGCCGTGCCCACGCCGTTCGGCTCGCGGCAGTTGTTGGGCGGGCAGTCCTCGATCCGCAACACCGCCGGGCGCAGCTTACGGTAGAGGGCGGTCAGCGCCGTCGTCTCCGACGAACTCAGCGGCGCGGGCGCGGCGGCGCGGCGCTGGGCGGGCGTCGTGGCCGGGGAGGAGGGGGCGGCGGTCTGCGCGTGGACGGTCGCGCCACCGAGCAGCAGGGCGGTCAGCACGGTCAGGCCACGGACGGCGGCGGGACGCAGGGCGCTCATGCCCTAGTGTGCGTGTTCGCGCGGGCCGAGTCTGTGGAGTGTCTTCCGTTCCAGTGACCGGGGTTCTAGATCACCCCGAGGTGAGGTCATTCTCCCGGCTGGGTGCTCACCAGACAGGAAATGAGCGCCCTGACGACCTCCGGCGAGTGGGAGCTGGCAACCGGCGACCCTCCCAACACCCTACCCCTCCTGCCCCCCCAGCCCCAGACGGCGCTCGATCAGCCCGCCCAGCCGGGTCAGAAGGCCGGGGCCGCTCCAGCCTGTCACGCACGCGGCGGCGAGGAGCAGGGCCGGGGCGGGGGCCGAGCGCAGCGGCACCGTCACGCTCAGCAGCGCCACTGCAGTCACCGCCGCGATGCCCGCCGCCACCGCCAGCGCCAGCGCCCGCCGGGCCGGGGGAGGAGCCGGGCGCGAGAGCAGCCGCGCAAGTTGCGTCACGGCCCCCGCCCCGAACGCGGTCGCCAGCAGGGGGAGAAGGTCGGTAAGGGGGGCAGGGTCGGTCATGGCGGGCCTCCGGGAAGGGATGGGAAGACGTGGGCCGCCCCAGGTGGGAAGCCTTCGGAAGACGGACGGAGGAGAGAGGCGGTCTCCTGTTCGAGGAGAGGGGTGGGTACGTCCCCAACATAATATGTCCGTAGTCATATCGTCAAGTCATAGGATTCCAGTTGTGGCTTTCCGCACACCCTAGACTTTTCGCGTGACCTCTTCCGTCCCCGACCTTTCCCGCTGGCTGCGAGAGCGGCGCACTCTTCTAGGTCTGCGTCAGGACGAGGTGGCCCGCCGCACCGAGCTTCACGGGGGCGAGGCGGGCAGCGTGACCCAGCCGTACCTCAGCCGATTGGAGCGGGGGACGCGGCCCCTGGGTGCCCTGACTCCCGTGCGGCAGGACGCCCTGCGCCGTGCGTTGGAGATCAGTGCGAGCGAGTGGGTGGCGCGGACGGGCCTGCCGATGCTGACCATCCCCGGCGAGGGGGACGTGATGCTGGGGACGCTGGAACTCGTCCGCGTGCCCGTGCGGGCGCTCGCGTCGGCGGGGCTGCCGCTCGCGGAGGACCACGGCAGCGTCATCGACCACGAACTCGTCCCCGCGCGGGAATACCGTCCCGAGATGCTCGTGCTGGAGGTGCAGGGCGACTCCATGAGCACGGGCGAGGGCGGCGCGGGCGGCATCCGCCCAGGCGACCGCGTGTACGTGGACCCCGGCGACCTCGACCTGCGCGAGGGCCGCATCTATGTTCTCCATGTCCCCGGCCTCGGCCTGACCGTCAAGCGGTTGCGCCGCTACGGCCCGCACGTCTGGCTCACGAGTGACAACCCAGACCACCCGCCCGTCAAGCCCGAGGAGGCGACGGTGGTGGGGCGGGTGTATTACCACCAGCCGAGGGGGAGCAGGTTGTAGGGGGAGCCGTCAGCCATCAGCGATCAGCTTTCAGCCGATAGCATGGCCCCGTGAGCACCGACTCCCTGACTCGCGTGTTCGTCTACGGGACGCTGATGCCCGGCGAGCGGAATGCGGACATAGCGGCGAGGGGCGGTGCGTTCGAGGCTCAACCCGCCCGTCTTCCCGGCTTCCGGCTCCTTCACCTGCTCCCGGAGGCGTATCCAGCCATCCGGCCTGGTGGGATTACAGACGAGGTGCGCGGCTACGTTCTCACCTATGACCCAAGCGACTGGGAGACGGCCCTTCCCTTCCTCGACGAGTTGGAAGGCGTGGACGAGGTGCCGCCGCTGTACACGCGGGAGCAGGTCAACGTGACGCTGGAGGGGGGAGGGGTGCAGGCCGTCTGGGTCTACGTCTACGCCGACACTGCCCGTCTCGCCCGCCCCGGCGTGATTCCTATTCCGAGCGGTGATTGGCGGGAGGCCCCCCACCGTGCCCGTCCCAGAGTGGGCGACCGCTGAACGCCTTCTGTGATGCTGGCCGCTGGAAGCTGGAAGCCAAACAAAAAACCGCCCCCGAAGAGGCGGCTGGGTGGGAAGACTCTCAGCGAATGACGCGCTGGCCGCGACGGATGCCGAGGCGGTCGGTGAGGGCGATGTAGCCGTCGTAGTCGGTGCGCTCCAGGTACTTCAGGAGGCGGCGGCGCTGGCCGTTGAGGAGTTGCAGGCCGCGCTGACCGTGCTTGTCCTTCTTGTTCTCGGTCAGGTGGCGCGACAGGTTGGTGATGCGCTCGCTGAGCAGCGCGATCTGTACCGTCGTGCTGCCGGTGTCCTTTTCGCTCTGGGCAAAGGTCTGGATGGTCTGCTTCTTGTCGATCACAGGTTGTACCTCTCTTGTTATGAAGTCCCGCGCGCAGCAGCCGGGCCAAATGCTCCCTCTGGGAGTGCCCCACCGCTCGCGGCGGCAAACGTCAGCCTACCACATCGGGGCCGTCCGGCAAGGGCCGCAGTTGACAAGGCCGGGAACGCCGCCTATCATTCCTTTCGCTTCACCGTTGCTGGGGTGGCGGAATTGGTAGACGCACTAGCTTGAGGTGCTAGCGCCGCGAGGCGTGTGGGTTCAAGTCCCATCTCCAGCACCAACGGGCCGCCGGAACCTCACCGTTCCGGCGGCGCACTTTTGCACCTGTGTCCGCCTTGCCACCTTCGGGACGTGTGCTACACTCCGCCCTGCATTGCTGGCGCAGCGCAGCGGGGACGCCTGAACCTGGTCAGGACCGGAAGGTAGCAGCCATAAGGGATGATCCTCGGGTGCCGTTGCTCACCGGCAATGCTTTTTGTGTTTCCCGACCCCGTGACATGATCGGCCATGTCCACCCGGCCCGCCACACCCGCCGACGCCCCCGCTATCGCCCGCATCTACAACGAGGGCATTGCCGACCGGGTGGCGACCTTCGAGACGAGGGAGCGCACGGCGGCGGAGGTGGCGGAGCGGCTGCGCGGTCCCCATCCCGCCGTGGTGGTGTTGAACGGGGCTGGAACGGTCGTCGCTTTCGCGTGGACTAGTCCCTACAGCGCGCGGGAAGCGTATGCGACCATCGGCGATCACAGCGTTTACGTGGCACGGGAAGTGCGCGGGCAGGGTCACGGCGAGGCGGCCCTCCGCGCCCTGATGGACGCCGCGCGGACGGCGGGGCTGCACAAGCTCACCAGCCGCGTATTCGTGGAGAACGCCGCCAGCCGCCGCCTGCACGCCCGCTGCGGCTTCCGCGAGGTGGGCATCCACCACCGCCACGCCCGCTTGGACGGCGAGTGGCGCGACGTGGTGACGGTTGAGGTGCTGCTGGATGGGGAAACCCAGAGCATTTGACAGAAGAACGTTTGTCACCCTGAGCGAAGCGAAGGGCCTCCTTCATCTCACTTCGAGATGCTTCGCTGACGCTCAGCATGACAATTTTCGTGTCAACTGCACTGGGAGCCGCCTTGTGCCGGGAGCAGGTGAGGAACGTCGGGCCGCGTCGCCACCGTTCAAAATGTCAAGCTGAGGAGCGTGGTGTGAGATGGCGACGGAACTCAAGCCGACCGTGACGTACGAGGACACTCTGGGGCGGCTGGACATTCGCTTAGGGCGCGTGGTAGAGGTCGAGGTGGAGGCGAGCGCGCCGAGGGCGGCGTACCGGCTGACCGTGGACTTCGGGAAGTACGGGCACCGGGTCAGTGTGGGCCGCTTCACCGGGCACGCGCCGGGCGACCTGCTGGGGCGTCAGGTGGTAGGGGTACTCAATTTTGAGCCGCGCCAGATCGGCGACGCGACCTCCGAAGTGTTGATCCTCGGCGTGCAGTTTCCGGGGGCCGCGAGTGGGGAGGCGACCGTCCTGACCCCCGCGCGGGAGGCCAAGCTCGGCGGCAAAGTGTTCTGAGCGTCGGCACAGGCGAACGCCCCGGCCCTCATCGCGTCTTCGGGATCAGCACCAGCGACTGCGTTTCCTTCATCACGGCGAGTTCGCGCAGGCGCTCGGCGTCAAGGTCGCCCGACTTGGCGAGGGCTTCGGCCTTCTTGCGGTCGATGGTGGCGGCCTCCAGCGCGGCGGCGTCGCCGAACACGTCGCGGAAGCGGTCGAGGGGATATTCCACCCGGCGCGAGGTCTTGAGGTCGGCGCGGTAGAGGTCAGTCTCGGCACGGGCACCAGAGGCTAGGGCGGCCTTGATCTGCGCGGCCAGCTCGTCGCGCTCCAGCTCCAGCCCCTGCATCGTGTCGCGCAGGGTGGCGTAACGTTCGAGGAGATCGTCGAGGGTCGGCGCTTCTTCAGCTTGGGCGGGCTGGTCCAGCATGGACCGACGATAGCGCCCACCTGTGGCGGCAAGCGTGCAGATAGGCTTGAACGGGGTCCAGCCCGCGCCCGGTAGCATGGGCGGTGTGAGCGAGCCGACTCCCCCCTTCGATCCGCGTGAGCTGGAGCGGCGCATTCTGGCGGCGATTCGCCGGGGCGCGAGCATGGAAGACATCGCCGAGTTGCGCCCGGCCCGCCTCGCCTCGCCGGAGGACGCGATTCAGGCCCTTCAGGACGGCAACGCCCGCTTCTTCTCGGGGCAGGCCACCCGCCCGGAGGTGGACGCCAACCAGCGCCGCGCGCAGATCATGGGGCAGACACCCTTCGCGGCGGTCCTCGCGTGCAGTGACAGCCGGGTGCCCGTGGAGATCGTCTTCGACCAGGGCCTCGGCGACCTCTTCGTGGTGCGGGTGGCGGGCAACGTGGTCGGCGACGCGGGGCTGGGGACGCTGGAATACGCGACCGAGCATCTCGACGTGCAGCTCATCGTCGTCATGGGCCACGAGGGCTGCGGCGCGGTGGCGGCGGCGATGCTGTCCGACGAGAGGATCGCGCAGGAGCCGGAGAACCTCCGCAAGCTCATCGCCCGCATCCAGCCCTGCGTGCGTGACCTGCCCCCCATCCGCGACAAGAAGGCCCGGATGCGCGAGGCCGTGCTCAACAACGTGCGCTGTCAGGTCGCCGCCCTGCGCGAGCAGCCCGTCATTCAGGCCGCCGAGGCGCGCGGGCAGATTCGCGTCATCGGGGCCTACTACGAGATCGGCTCGGGCGCGGTGGATTTCCTCATCGACGAGGAGGACCTGCGGCCCTAGCCGTGCCCCTCCCCTGTCTGGCGCTCAAGGCCGAGCTAAGCTGCTTCTCAGGGCAAAGCAGTTTATAAAACAGGTCAACAGGCGTAGGTTGGGAGGTCGCGCGGTGCCCCGTCCGAGCGGAGACGAGCGGTGCCCCACCAGCGGAGGAACCATGAAGCGAATCCTGCCCCCCCTGCTCACCGGGCTGCTCCTGACGGGCGGTGCCGAGGCCCAGACTCGTCCCACCACCCTCGAATCCGGCGTCCTCAAGATCGGGATGGAGGGCACCTACGCGCCCTTCACCTTCAAGGACGAGAGGGGGCAACTCGTCGGCTTCGACGTGGACATCGCCAAAGCCGTCGCCGCCAGGCTGGGCCTCAAGCCGGAGTTCGTGCTGACCGAGTGGAGCGGCATCCTCGCCGGGTTGCAGGCGCGGAAGTACGACGTGATCGTGAATCAGGTCGGCATCACGCCGGAGCGGCAGAGGGCCATCGGGTTCAGCGCCCCCTACGCCTACAGCTCGCCGCAGATCATCGTCCGTGGGAACGCGAACACTTCCTTCAGGACCCTCGCCGACCTGAAGGGCAAGCGCGTCGGCGTGGGGCTGGGGAGCAACTTCGAGAAGCAGTTGCGCGACGCGGGCGGCATCAACGTCGTGACGTACCCCGGTGCCCCCGAGTACCTGCGTGACCTGATCTCGGGCCGCCTCGACGCCGCGTACAACGACCGCCTGCTCGTGGGCTACCTCATCAAGCGCGACAACCTGCCCGTGAAGGGCGCGGGCGTGATCGGCGACCCGGAGGCGGTGGGCATCGCGCTTCGCAAGGACAACACGGGCCTCAAGACCGCCATCGACCGGGCGCTGCGGCAGATCAGGGCGGACGGCACCTACGCCCGCATCAGCCGCCAATGGTTCGGGCAGGACGTGGGCCAGCCGGGGCAGTGAGGATCGGGGGCGGCGGGACGTGGGGGAAGCCCTGTTCGTCTCGCCGCCCCTTAAGGTGAGCCTGTGGACCTCTCCTTCATCCTGCAAAGCGCCCTCCAGGCCCTGCCCGTCCTCGTGCAGGGGGCGGGCATCACGCTGGCGTTCGCGCTCGCGGCGATGGTGCTGGGGCTGCCGCTGGGCTTCGCGGTGGCGCTCGCGCGGCTGTCACGGGTGGGGCCGCTGCGGGCGCTGACGGGGCTGTACGTCTCCTTCATCCGGGGAACGCCGCTGCTGGTGCAGATTTTCGTCATCTACTACGGGCTGCCGAGCTTCGGCGTTACCCTCAGCCCGGTGGTGGGCGGCGTGCTGGCCCTGACTCTGAACGCCGGGGCCTACCTCTCGGAGACAATCCGCGCGGCGATCCTGTCGGTGGGGCGCGGGCAGCGGGAGGCGGCCTACAGCCTGGGCCTGACGCCCTCGCAGACGATGCGGCTGATCGTGCTGCCGCAGGCCCTCCGGGTCGCTGCCCCCAGCCTCGGCAACAGCCTGATCGGGCTGGTGAAGGACACGTCGCTCGTCTCCGTGATCACGGTGGTCGAACTGCTGCGGAGCGCCCAGCTCGTCATCGCCCGGACCTTCGAGCCGTTCGGCCCTTACCTCATGGCGGCCCTGCTGTACTGGGCCATCAGCGCCGTGCTGGAGGTCGTGCAGCGGCGGGTGGAGCGGCGGCTGTCACGGGGGGTGGCGTAGGGGAGCGGTCAGCCGTCAGCTTTCGGCGGTCAGCGCAAATCCGCCTGGGGCTTCGGCCCGTTCGTCAACGCGCCGGGTTGAACGTACGTCCATCAACTTTCGCCCCTTCCTTACCCTCACACCCTCCTCCCCCCTGTCCGTTTAAGCTGGACGGGTGCTCTCCCTCCAGAAAGCCGCGAGCATCCTGGGAGCTTTCAGCGCCGAGCAGCCCGAGTGGGGGGTGCGGGCGCTCGCCGCGCATCTGAGCGTGCCGCGTGCTACCGCCCACGCCTACCTCGCCGGGCTGACGGAGGCGGGCTTCCTGCGGCGCACACCCGCCGGGAAGTACCGCCTGTCGTGGCACATCGCGGAGATGGGGGGGCAGCTCACGGCGGCGCTGCCGTGGTTTCCTGACGCGCGGTCGCTCATCACCCGGCTCGCGCTGGGGGTGCGGGCGGTGGCCTTCCTGTGCATTCTGGAGGGCGAGGAGGTCGTGTGCGCCATCCGGGAGCGGCACCCCGACGCGGACATCGACCTGCCGCTCGACATCTACCTGCCCGCCACGGCGACGGCGAGCGGCAAGATTCTGTACGCCCACGCCGACTTCCAGCCGCGCACCTTCAGCGTCTGCACGGAGAGCAGCATCACCACGCCCGACGAGTGGCGCACCGAGGTCGCCCGCGTGCGGCGGCGGGGCTACGCCTACTCCATCGAGGAGTGGGTGACGGGGCAATGCACCCTGGGCGTGCCCTACCAGCACGGGGGGCAGGTCGTCGCCGCCATCGGCGTGCAGATGAGCGCCGGACGCTACCTCCGCGAGGAACGGCAGGTGCGCGAGCGTGTGCTGGGCATCGTGCGCGAGGCGGAGGAGTTGGCGTAGGGGCTGGTGCTGTCCACCGGTAGGGTGTGCCGGGATGGTCGGCTGGACCCTGGCGCGAGAAGACGGACCACCTTCACGCGAGGGGCGGGACGAGTCAACCACAGCGCGGTAGGTGAGAGGGCCGCTCTCCTACCAGCGCACTCCACCGGAGAACAGGACTCTTCTCCTCCAGACTCCACATCCCCAGTCCTGACCTCTGACCTGCTTATCTCCCCGGTTCGATGATCACCTTCCCCGTCGTCTTGCGGTCGAGGATGTCCTGAAAGGCGCGGGCGCTGCCCTCCAGCGGGTAGGTCGGTCCGACCTGCGGCGTCACCTGCCCGCTCGCCACCAGCGGCGTAAGCGCCTGCGCGGCCTCGCGGGTCGCCTCCCGGTCGCCCATCAGCGAGGTGAGCCACAGCCCGGTCACGGTGAGGTTGCGTTTCATCAGCTCCACGGGACGCAGGTTCGCCCCCTCGCGGCTGGCGTTGCCGATCACGATGATCCGGCCCCGGTTGGCGGCCATATCCAGGCTCTCCTGAAAGCGGCTGCCACCCACGACCTCCAGGATGAGGGGCACGCCCTGTCCGCCCGCCGCGTCCCTCACCTTCTGCACCCGGTCGGGGTCGTCTTGCAGCAGGGTCACGTCGGCACCGAGGTCCTGGGCGATTCGCAGCTTCTCCCCGGTGCTCGCCATCGCCACGACGTTCATGCCCATCGCCTTCGCCAGTTGGATGCTCGCCGTGCCCAGCGCCCCCGCCGCCGCCTGCACGAGGACCCACTCGCCCTCCTGCCCGTGCCCCAGCGTCTTCAGCCCGTGGTAGGCCGTGAAGTACGACACCGGGAAGGCGGCGGCCTGCGCGGCGGTGAACGTCGAGGGGACGGGAATGAGCGCCGCCGCCGGGGACAGCGCGTACTCGGCCAGTCCGCCGCGCCCGCCCAGGCTCGCCACCCTCTGACCGACCTCCACCCCGCTCACGCCCTCGCCGAGTGCGTCCACGACTCCGGCGAATTCCATGCCCGGCGTGTAGGGCACCCGCGTGCGCGTCAGGTACTCGCCCGCCACGGCGAGCACGTCCGCGAAGTTGATGCCCACCGCCTCCACCCGCAGCCGCACCTCGCCGGGACCGGGCTGGGGGACGGGCAGCTCGCGCACTTCCAGCACCTCGGGCGGGCCGAGGCGTTCCACGACGATGGCCTTCATGGATGGGGTCATGCGGCGAGCATACCCGACTGTTCCCCGGTGGGTGAACGTGAACGTACACCTTGAACGCGGACGTATTTGACCCCGGCCCCGACCCGTGGAAGCATGGGCCTCACCGAAGGAGGTACCAATCCATGAGCATCGTCGAGCAGACCCGTCAGGGGAACGTTCTCGTCCTGACCATCCAGAACCCACCCGTCAACGCCTTCTCGCCCGGTGTGCCGGAAGGACTGCACGCTGGCCTGGACGCCGCGCTGGCGGACGAAGCGGTGCGCGCCGTCGTCATCATCGGCGGTGGGCGCACCTTCATCGCGGGGGCGGACATCAAGACCTTCGACCTGCCCCGCGAGCAGGCCCCAGACCTGCGCGGTTTCATCTCCCGCCTCGACAGCTTCGAGAAGCCGACCGTCGCCGCCATCCACGGCACGGCCCTCGGCGGCGGGCTGGAGGTGGCTCTCGCCTGCACCTACCGCGTGGCGGTCAGGGACGCGCAGATGGGGCTGCCCGAAGTGAAACTCGGTGTCCTGCCCGGCGCGGGCGGCACACAACGGCTGCCCCGCGTGGTCGGCGTCCAGAAGGCGTTGGAGATGATGCTCTCGGGCAACCCGGTCAAGGCCACGGAAGCCAAAGAACTTGGCCTCGTGGATGAGATCGTGGAGGGCGAGTTGCTGGATGGTGCGGTGAGCTTCGCGCGGGCACACGCCGACGCCCGCCCCCTGCCCCGCGTCAGCGAGCGCGCGGTGACGGACGCCAGCCCGGAAGTTTTTGCCGCCGCCCGTCAGAGCCTCGGCAAGACGCACCGGGGCCAGCTCTCGCCCTCCCTCATCGTGGACCTCGCGGAGATGGCGGCCACCCAGCCCTTCGCGGTGGGCTGGGACGCAGAGGCGCGCCTCTTCATGCAGGCGAAGGACTCCCCCCAGTCGCGCGGCCTGCGCCACATCTTCTTCGCCGAGCGCGAGGCGGGCAAGATTCCGGGGCTGGGCAAGAACACGCCCACCACCGAGATCAAATCCGCCGGAATCATCGGCGCGGGCACGATGGGCGGCGGCATCGCCATGAACTTCCTGAACGTGGGCATCCCCGTCACCATCGTGGAGACCTCGCGGGAGGCGCTCGACCGTGGCCTCGGTATCATCCGCCGCAACTACGAGAACACGGCGAGGAAGGGCCGCCTGAGCATGGAGGACGTGGAGGGGCGCATGGGCCTCCTCACACCCGCTCTCGACATGTCCGCGCTCTCGGACGCCGACATCATCATCGAGGCCGTGTTCGAGAACATGGACGTGAAGAAGGACATCTTCAAACGGCTGGACGCCATCGCCAAGCCCGGTGCCATCCTCGCCACGAACACCTCGACCCTCGACGTGAACGAGATTGCCTCCGTGACCTCGCGCCCCGAACAGCTGATCGGCCTGCACTTCTTCAGCCCGGCGAACGTCATGAAGCTTCTCGAAATCGTGCGCGCCGGGAAGACGAGCGATTCCGTCCTCGCCACCAGCATGGCCCTCGCCAGGCGCATCAGGAAAGTGGGCGTGGTGGTCGGCGTCTGCGACGGCTTCGTGGGCAACCGCATGATTCACCGCTACGGCGAGGAGGCGCGCAAGCTCGTGGAGGAGGGTGCCCGCCCGCAGGACGCCGACGCTGCCATGCACGCGCTCGGGCTGCCGATGGGACCCTTCGAGATGAGCGATATGGCCGGGCTGGATATCGGCTATTCCATCCGCCAGCACCAGGCGAAGGTGCGCGGCCTCCCCAAACCCGACGGCTGGCTCGACCGTATCGTGGAGGCCGGGCGCAAGGGCCAGAAGACGGGCGGCGGCATCTACGACTACGACGAGAAACGCCGTCCCAGCCCCAACGCCGATATGCAGAGGCTCATCGAGGACTACCGCGCCGAGCAGGGCCTCCAGCCGCGCGAGCTGGGGCAGGAGGAGATCACCGGACGCCTCGTCTACAGCCTCGTGAACGAGGGCGCGCAGATTCTCGACGAGGGCATCGCCCAGCGCGCGGGCGACATCGACGTGATCTACATCTACGGCTACGGCTTCCCCGCCCACCGGGGCGGCCCTATGCAGTACGCCGACGAGGTGGGCTTGCAGAACGTGGTGGCCGAGCTGGAGCGGTACGGCCAGACGCCCGCGCCGCTCTTGAAGAGGCTGGCGGAGGAGGGGGGAACGTTCGCGGGGTGGGACCGGCAGAGGGCGGGAGCCTGAAATCGTTCTCGGATTTGATAACTTTGGTGGAGTGAGCCATGCCCCGCAAAATCCGCGATCTGATTCGTGAGTTGGAAAGGGCTGGATTCGAGTTGAGGAGCGTGCGGGGCAGTCACCGGAAGTACGTCCGGGGCGAGGTCACGGTCATTATCAGCGGCAGCGCGGGCGACGACGCGAAGAAGTATCAGGAGCGGGCTGTGCAGGACGCGCTAGGACGGGAGTAAAGGGGGCACGATGTATCTGACGATCATCACTTCTGGTGAACGCAACTGGAGCGCTCTCGTCCCCGAACTGACCTGTCTCGGAACGGCACCAACCCGCGACGATCTGATCCGCCTGACCCGTGAGGCCATCGCGCTGGCGCTGGAGGATCAGCCAAGTGCCGTACCCCGCCTGCGAAACGTGAACGATCTCGACGCCGATTTGAGGAGCGACTTGGACGGCAGCGAGGAGATCGTCTTTCTCACCCCCGCTGAGATGAACCCGGTCAGCTTGGAAATCGAGCACGCGTTGAAGACGGCTGGTGTGACGCAAGCGGAGCTGGCCCGTCGCCTCGGCACCAGCCGCTCCGCCGTCAACCGCCTCGTTAACCCGTTCTACTGGGGCCACTCGCTCGACATGCTCCGGCGAGTGGCTGCCGCCCTGGAAGCTGAGCTGGAAGTCAAGTTGACGACGAAGGCGTCGTGACTGTGAAAGTTGGACCTGTGAGCGAGAAATTTGAAGTGGAAGTGTTTTATAGAAACTCTGGTGTCTGGGTATTCAAACGACCCGACAGGGGATACCCCAGCATTTCCATTCAAGGTGACAGCTTGGCCCTTATGCTCAGCCGCATTGAGTCAACGATTAAGCAGCTTGAATCCGGCCAGTGGAATGAGGAAGGCGAGTATGACCTTGGATTCGTGCGAGATGCGCTCTTGGGTTTCTGGACTATCTATCAACAGCACGGAATACGTGATGGAGTTTTGAGAACGCAGGACCAACCCAAGGAGGAGGAATAACATGCGTGAAGCCGTCATCGTTTCCACCGCCCGCACCCCCATCGGCAGGGCTTACCGGGGGGCCTTCAACGCCACGCCCTCGCCCACGCTGGCCGCCCACGCCATCCGCGCCGCCGTGCAGCGGGCCGGAGTCGAACCCGCCGAGATCGACGACTGCGTGATGGGCGCGGCGATGCAGCAGGGCGTCCAGACCACCATTGGCCGCAACGCCGCGCTGCGCGCTGGCCTCGGCGTGGGGGTGGCGGGCATGTCCATCGACCGCCAGTGCGCCTCCGGCCTCATGTCCATCGCCACGGCAGCCAAGCAGATCATCGTGGACCGGATGGACGTGTGCGTGGCGGGCGGCGTGGAGTCCATCTCGCTCGTGCAGACGCCGGAGATGCGCGTGGGGCCGGACCCCGAACTCCTGTCCATGCACAACGGCGTCTACATGCCGATGATCGACACCGCCGAGGTCGTCGGTCATCGGTACTCGGTCAGCCGCGAACGCTGCGACGAGTACGCCCTGCGCTCTCAGCAGCGCACCGCCCGCGCTCAGGCGGAGGGCCTGTTCGACGAGGAGATCGTCCCCGTGACCGCGCGCATGGCCGTGACCGACAGGGCGACGGGCGAGGTCACGATGCGGGAAGTGACGCTGACGAAGGACGAGGGCAACCGCCCCGACACGACGCTGGAGGGCCTGCGCTCGCTGAAGGCCGTGCGCGGCGAGGGCAACCAGATCACGGCGGGCAACGCTTCTCAACTCTCCGATGGGGCCGCCGCCTGCGTGCTCATGGAGGCGGGGCTGGCCGAGCGCCGGGGCATGAAACCGCTCGGGCGCTACATGGGCATGGCCGTCGCGGGCACCGACCCCGACGAAATGGGCATCGGCCCGGTGTACGCGGTGCCCAGGCTCCTGAAGCGTTTCGACCTCACCGTGGATGACATCGGCCTGTGGGAGCTGAACGAGGCGTTCGCCGTGCAGGTGCTCTACTGCCAGGACAAGCTCGGTATTCCCGATGAACTCCTCAACGTCAACGGTGGCGCTATCTCCATCGGCCACCCCTATGGCATGAGCGGCGCGCGGCTCGTCGGCCACGCCCTGATCGAGGGTCGTCGCCGGGGCGTCAAGTACGTCGTGGCGACGATGTGCGTCGGCGGCGGCATGGGGGCGGCGGGGCTGTTCGAGGTGTTGTAAGGGCAGGGATGAGGGTTGAGAGATGAGGGATGAGGGGCGCGGGGCGGGAGAGGGCCGTCTCGCGCCCTCTTCTTTTGCCCTCGTGTGAAGGACCACGGTGTTTTGCTCCCTCTCCCCTCGTGGGAGAGCGCCGGGGTGAGGGGGCGACGTGATGACTCCAACGCCCTACTCCCGCCAACACCATGCTCACTACTCCCGCCAACACCATGCTCACAATCGTTCAACATTAAACGATCTACACTTCTCCCATGACCACCTCCCCCCTCATCCCTCACGGGCTGCACCACATCACCGCCGTGACGGCGAACGCGCAGGCGAACCTCGACTTCTACACGGGCGTGCTGGGGCTGCGGCTCGTGAAGAGGACGGTGAATCAGGACGACGTGACGGCCTATCACCTGTTCTTCGCGGACGGGGCGGGGAGTCCGGGAAGCGACCTGACGTTCTTTGAGTGGCCCGTGCCGCCCGAGGTGCCGGGAAACAACAGCATCACGCGGACGGGGCTGCGGGTGCCCACCGGGAGTCTGGAGTGGTGGGCCGAGCATCTGCGCGGGCATGGCCTGAGCGTCACGCCTGTCACCCGCGCGGGCCGTGCTCACCTCGACTTCGCCGACCCGGAAGGCCAGCGCCTCAGCCTCGTGGAGGGGGGTCCGGAGGGGGTGGTATGGGAGGGCAGCCTCATCCCCGCCGAACACCAGATTCTCGGTCTCGGCCCCGCCGAACTCACCCTGCCCGGCCTGTTTCCCACCGAGCGGGTGCTGACGCGCGCCTACGGCCTGCACGCGGCGGGCACGTACCCGGACCCGGAGAAGCCGGAGCGGACGGTCCACGTGTACGCGATGGGGGAGAGTGGACCACACGCCGAACTCCACCTTCGCCTCGATCCCAGCCTGCCCCCGGCCCGGTCCGGTGCGGGCGGCGTCCACCACCTTGCCCTGCGAGTGCGCGACGACGACTACCACGCCTGGAGCGCCCGCTTGAGCGGCCTCGGTCTGCGAACGAGCGGCGAGGTGGATCGCCACTGGTTCCACTCGGTCTACTACCGCGAGCCGCAGGGCGTCCTGATCGAGCTGGCGACCGACGGCCCCGGCTTCGCGGTGGACGAGGCCCCGGAGCATTTGGGGGAAACGCTGGTCCTCGCGCCCTTTCTGGAGGGACAGCGCACGCAGATTGAGGCGGGCTTGACGCCGTTAAGACTCCGGCGGAGGGAGGGCTGAGCTACCGCAGATGCGCCCTCCCCGACCTCATGCCCCGTTTCAGGCTGAGGGTGTAGCACCAGGCCCTCCTCACGTTCTGGCGGAGACCACAGCTTGTGACTGCGGCTCATGGTCAAGCGTAGGTATGCCGGAAACGATAACGTCCGCCCGCTCCCAGGGTCGCTCCTGAGCAAAAAAGGGAACCTCCTCGGCCATCCACTCGTCCCAGAACGCTTCGACCTCCGCCGTGCCCCCGTCACGCACCAACCCCCGTGCCTTCGCCTTCTCGATGTCCGCCTGCACCCAGACCACAACATCAAGCCACGGCATCAGTTCGCGGCGGGCCGCCCCGCAGCCCTCCACGACGACCAGGGGACAGCCGGAGGGCACCACGATGGCCCCCTCTCGGCCTCGTGCGTCCCAGGCCGGGGGGCGATAGCGCACCGCCTGACCGCCGTGGACGGGAATGAGCACACCGTCGCGGGCGAGCGTTGCCCAGTCGAAGAAGGCATGGTGCCAGGCGATATCGTCTGTATGCACGACAACAGAGCCTGGAACGGCACGATGGAGCACGGCTGCAAACGTCGATTTCCCACTTGCTCCACGCCCATCGACGGCCAGGACTCCCGGTCGCTCGGTCGCTTCTGGGAACTTGCGCTGACAGGAGTTGAGCAACGCCACCAGTGAAACGACGGTCCACGGCCCGAAGTCGGGTTCTTCTGGTGGCAACTTCATGGGTTCTGACACTACAGGGACCACGTGAGGGGAGCTGATTCTTCGCTCCGGTCAGGAGGTTTGACAGGTCGTCAGGGTAGCGGCATCTCTGGAAACACATGGAGCGGCGGCGCGAAGAAGTTCTCTCCGGCTTTGCGATCCCTTGCGCCCGCCGCCCTCCCCCTGGGCGGTATGGTGGGGGCATGAGTTGGCTAGAGCGCCTGCGGGACGGGCTGAGCAAGACCCGCAAGCAACTGAACGACACCGCCGGGACTCTGGGCACCGACCTGCGGGACACCTTCACGAACCGGCTGGACTCCATCGAGGACCTCGAATACGCCCTGATCGCCGCCGACGTGGGCCGCGCCGCCACCGAGGAAATTTTGGCCGACGTGCGGGCGAGCGATAAACCGAATCTGCAAGAGGCGCTCATGGAGGCCCTCACCCTGCAACTCGAACCCAACGCGCGCCGGGCGCAGTTCCGCAAGTTCGGCTTCGCCCCGAACGCGCGGCGCACGGCGGTGGACCCGGGGGGCCGAGTCGTCATGGTGATCGGCGTGAACGGGGTGGGCAAGACGACCACCATCGCCAAGCTCGGGCAGTACTACATGGGCCGGGGCCGCAGCGTCATGTTCGCCGCCGGGGACACCTTCCGCGCGGCGGCGGGCGCGCAGCTCGGCGTGTGGGGCGACCGCCTCGGCGTGCCCGTCGTGCAGGGGCCGGAGGGGGGCGACCCCGCCGCCGTGGCCTTTGACGCGGCGAGCGCGCGTGTGGCGCGGGGCACCGACCTCCTCCTCGTGGACACCGCCGGGCGGCTCCACACCAAACACAACCTGATGGAGGAGCTGAAAAAGGTCCGCCGCGTCATCGAGAAGGCCGATCCCGGCGAACCCGCCGACGTGTGGCTCGTCCTCGACGCCGTGACCGGGCAAAACGGCCTGACGCAGGCCAAGAAGTTCCACGAGGCCACCCCCCTCACGGGCGTGATCGTTACCAAGCTCGACGGCACGTCGAAGGGCGGCATCCTCATCCCCATCGTGCGGGAACTCGGCGTGCCCATCAAGTTCATCGGCGTGGGCGAGGGGCCGGACGACCTGCAACCCTTCGACAGCGGGGACTTCGTGCGCGCCCTGTTCGATGTGGACATTCCCAAGAGCGTGTGAGGAGAGGTCTGGACGGGAGGCGGCGTGGGGTCCGCCTCCTGACCGTTCGTAACGGGCCTTGAGGAACGGGCCATGTGACGGGCCTGCAAGAGGGGGAGGCCTAGGGTGGGGGCATCTCACCCACCGCCTCACGTCCTCCCGGCGAGGCGAAAAGGACCCCCATGCGTACTTCCCTCGCCCTGCTGCTCCTCGCCTCCCTGACCCTCACGGCCTGCGGGGGCACGACAACCGAAGCGCCTCAGCCGACCGACGCCGGGGACCAGACCATGAGTGCCGAGGAGGCCCTGATCCTTCAGCAGGTCAACGAGGCCCGCGCTCAGTCCCGCAGGTGCGGGGACGTGAGCTTCGCCGCCACCACGCCCGTCACCTGGAACGGCTTCCTCGCCGCCGCCGCCCGCGCCCACGCCGACGACATGGCTACGCGGGGGTACTTCGAGCACCTGAGTCCCGAGGGCGAGGACATGCAGGCCCGCGCCGAGGCCGCCGGGTACACGAACTGGCGTGAGTTGGGCGAGAACCTCGCCACCGGGCACGCGGGCGCGGACGTGATGGCCGCGTGGCTGGCGAGCGAGAGCCACTGCCGGACCATCATGAATCCGAAATTCAGGGAACTCGGCGTCGGGTACGTGAACCGTCCCGGCAGCGTCGGTGTGACGTACTGGGTGCAGGTCTTCGGGACGCGCTGAGGGGAGGGGTGGACGCCTTCGTCTTCCCGGAGCCGATTCGTTGGATGAGGAGGACGCTCCCAGTGCCTGGTAGGGGATTTCGCATCGGGTGTACCCGGAGAGGCGAACATTCGGGCCTCCTTACACCAGGCCCGGATGTTCGCCTTCCCCCTGTTCCCCGCTGAGAAGCGAGGGGGCAGCCCGAACCCGCCGGTCGTGACTCTTGAAGACGTTGTGTGGTCACGTCTGCTCCCCGTGACGATACAGCTCGCCCTCACTCCATCGCCGTCTGGATTCCCTGTGGCAACTCCCCCGCCACCCTCTCCAGCGTGCGGGCGGCGGCGGCGCGGACCATCTTCTCGAAGGCGGCCCCGCCCCAGCCCTCCGCCTGCGGGGTTTGGAGGTGGGCGCGGAAGTGGAAGTGGAAGGCGACCGCCCCGAGGTCGTCCACGTTCGCCCGCCCGCCGACCTCCACCCACGCCCGCTCACCCGTCAGCGGCTGCGGCGTGAGGGCCGCCCCGTCGGGCGTGACGCTGAGGAGGCTGCGAAAGGGCAGGTCCACCTCCCCGAGGACGGGCACAGGTACGACGAGTTCACCGGAGACGTACTCGGCGTTGCCCGCCAGGCCGCGCAGGAAGCGCACCCGCGCGAGGGACAGGCCCGCGTCGCGCACGAAGGCGAGGGCCGCCTCCCGCCCCCGTGGGTGGGTGAGGGTGAAGCGCTGCTCGGCCTCGATCAGCACGGGCACCCTGGGATGTGGCGGGGCCGCGTCGGTCCACCCATGCTCAGTCCACCCACTCGATCACCACACGGTTTTCCTGCACGGCGGCCTGCAACTCGGTGTCGGCCACGCTCCGCAGCCGGGGCAGATGCGCGAAGCGGGGTGTGGCCGACGCAAAGCCCAGCCGCACCACCACGTCGTCGCTGAGTTCGTCCTTGCCGACGCGCCACACGAGCTGTGCCCCCAGAGATTCCAGGTGCCGGGCAAGCTGAGCGGCTCCCTCGGCCTGGGGCTGGGCTTCGTCCGAACCGGGGGGGTCAGGTCGGGTCGGGTCGGTCATGGGGGCATTGTACGTGCGGTTTCTGTACCACAAACGCGGTACAACGGGGGGTATGACCTCACCCGCCCCCCTCTCCTGGCGTGACCTCGAAACCCGCGTCGGCCTCGACAACCTCCCCGCCTTCCACCGCGCGTTCCTGATGTGGCGCGGGGTAGAGGGCACCGCCGAGATGCCCCTGCGCCGCGTCGGGCAGAGAGTGGAGGCTGAGCTGAACCGCATGGTACGGGAGGGGCAGGCGCGGAAGGAGGGCGACGACTGGACGCTCGCGCCCGACGTGCTCGACGGGTTCGGGGAGGCGCCGCCCTACCTCGGCTGATCGGGTTCCAGCAGCGCCGCCAGCCCGCGTGAGGCGGTGTCGCGGACGCTGTGGCTGAGGTACGGCGTGAGTTCGGTCGCCTCCGGGTTGACCTCGATGACCACGCCGCCCGCCCCCATCGCCTCCAGCGCCAGCCCCGCCGCCGGGTACACCACGCCGCTCGTGCCGACGATCAGGGCGACCTCCGCCCCCCGGAAGGCGTGCGAGGCGGCCTCCAGCGCGTCCTCCGGCAGATATTCCCCGAACCACACGATGTTGGGGCGCATGGGGGAGGCGCAGACGGGGCAGGTGGGCGGCGGCGTGAAGGTCTCCGGGTCGGGGAGGGGAGCCACCGTGCCGCACGTCTCGCAACGGGCCGTGGAGAGGTTGCCGTGTAACTCCACCAGCCGCCCGCCGTGGCTGCCGCTTCTCGCCCGCGCGTGCAGGCCGTCCACGTTCTGCGTTGCCAGGAAGAAACCGCTCCCCTTCTCCCGCTCCAGCCCGGCGAGGAGGTGGTGAGCGGCGTTGGGCGTGGCGCGCGTCACGTCGGCGTAGCGGCCCGCGTACCACTGCCACACCGTCTCCGGGTCACGGCGATACGCGCCGGGGCTGGCGAGGTCCTCCGGGCGGAAGCGTGCCCAGTGGCCCGTCTGTGCGTCGCGGAAGGTGGGGATGCCGCTCTCGGCGCTCACGCCCGCGCCCGTCAGCACGGCTATGCGGCGGGCGGAGCGGAGGGCGGCGCGGGCATCGGCGAGATTCATGGGGGAGAGGGTAGCGTGGTCTACCACCGGGACAAAACGAGGCGGCCTCCTGTCCTTCAAACTATGACCATGAGGACGACTCTCCGGCTGGACGACGATCTCCACCGCCGCGCCAGGATGGAGGCGGCCCGGCGGGGCATCATGCTGACGCAACTTGTGGAGGAAGGGTTGCGGATGCAGCTTGAGCAGCCGCGCTCACGGCCAGCTCAACCTCTCGTCAAGCTCCATACATATACCGGTCCAGAGGGGTTCAACTTCACACCGGAAGCATTCAAGGCGCTGATCAACGACGACAGCGAGCAACTTGCCAAGCTCGGCCCGTCTCCCGCCGTCATACCGGACAACGATCAATGAGTTACCTCCTTGACGCAAACGCCCTGCTCTACGCTTTTCAGACGACCAAACCGCGTCACCCGGCTTTCCTCGGCTGGCTACGCCAGGCGCTCACCGATGCGGAGACCCTCTACTCCAGCAGTCTTAGTGAGGTGGCGCTGGCCCGTATCTCCACGCGCGTCTACAACACTCCCGCCGAGGACGTATTCAAGTTCTTGGCCGACCTCCACGCCCAGCTCACCTACCGTCACCTCGAACTCGGCAAGGCGGGACTGGACCGTTGGCGGCAACTCGTGTTGAGCCTGGGGCTGTGCGGTAACGACCTCAACGACGCATATCTTGCTGCGCTAGCGTTGGAGCATCGGCTGACGCTGGTGACGGCGGACGCGGGTTTCGCTCGCTTTCCCGGCCTGCGGGTGTTCACACCTGCCTGAGACACGCTCAACTCGGCCAACCCAGAAACTCCGGCGGCACCGCGTCCACCAGCCACACGCCGTTCTCGGAGCGCGCGAAGACGTGCCCGGCAGCGTGCATATCCCCGGCCCGGACAGTCAGGATGACGGGCTTTCCACGCCGCGCCCCCACCCGGCGGGCCGTCTCCACGTCGGGCGAGAGGTGGACGTGGTGGCGGGAGAGGCGGCGCAGCCCCTCGCGGCGGATGGCGGGCAGCGCCTCCGGGTGCGTGCCGTGGTACAGCACGGGCGGCGGCACGGCGGGCACGAGGCCGAGGTCCACCGGGACGCTGTGGCCCTGGTTGGCGCGAATGCGCTCGCCGTCCAGCGAGAAGCGCCGCTTGTCGTTCGTGGCGACGACCCGCTCCACCTGCTCCCGCGAGACGCGGAGGTGGCGCAGAATCGTCTGTACCGGCACCCAGCCTCCGGGTTCCAGCGTGACGCCCAGATCGCCCGGCGCGTGCCGCAGCAGGTAGGAGAGGCGGCGGGAAAGTTGCTCGTCGGTCATGGGTATAGGGTGTACCGCTGCCACACGTCCCGCATCCGCGCGCTGGCCTAGCGGGGGTGGCCTGTGCGGCGGCGTCCACCGGGTACGCTTCCCCTATGAGCCTCGCCCGAACGCTGGGAATGCGCGTGCTGGAGGAGACCGCCGAAAAAACCCGTGTCGCCCTGACCGTCACCCCCGGCGGCCTGAACATGCACGGCACCGCGCACGGCGGTCTGCTCTTCAGCCTCGCGGACGAGGCGTTCGCCCTCATCAGCAATCTGGAGGTACAGGCGGTCGCCGTGGAGACGCACCTCAGCTTCTTCCGCCCCGCCCGCGTGGGTGATGAACTCGTCGCGGTCGCCACCCCCGAGCGGGTGGGCCGCACCCTCGCCACCTACCGGGTGGAGGTCCGGCGCGGCGAGGCGGGCGAGGTGCTGGCGCTGTTCCTGGGGACGGTGGCGCGGCGGGAGCGAGACCATTAGTTGGTCTTGGAGGGCCGGTAATGGTGGGCAGGACGGCCTTCTGAATCTCTCCAGGCCATCCAGCCATTCTGGGAAGCACCAGAAATATCATTGGCTGCGCTACTCGGCGAGGTATACTCTACGTCCTTGACGTAACGTAGAAGTGTATCGCTGATTTCTTCGATCTCCCCGCTTTCTAGCATCTTTTCTCGGCGACGTTGAGTTGCTTCCGCATATGGCTTAGTTGCTTGTAGGGCCGTACTGTCGGCACCAATTGTCCAAGTCCCCTTTGTTGGGTTGTAGACGACACGAGCTTTTGCGTCACCCACAAAGTAGTGAAGATTCACATCTTCAGAAGCTGTAGTATTAGAACTTGTATATAGCTTTTGCGGCTGAGATATTTTGGCTGTGTTCGTCTGCTTCTCAGGATTGCCAATCAAGATCGCTTGCTCATGAGTAATTTTGTTGGCGTCAACCGCGTTCTGTATAGCAAGCTCAAAAATAGGGATTTTATACTTAAGTTGAATATCTTTTACGATCTGACGAACAAGACGCATCTCGCGGCGACGTTCTATTTCGGCGATGGCGTTTGAGAAAGAGTCCTTCCGCCAGCTCTCTGCATCTATGATAATGGACAAATCTGCGGCTAAGGTAGTTTCTTCTTTGCCTGAATCAAGTTTAAGTACCTCGCGCTTGTGGTACGGGCCGGGCAGGTGCTCATCCAAAACGATCCAAAAGTGCCAGTTGGTTAATATAGCCCAACGCGTTCCCTCATTGGCAGCGTACGTGATAACTTTTTCGTAATGTTGAGGTCTAAGCTTGACATTCATTCCCTTGACCTCAAGAGCGAACGTGCCCTTCCCTGCACGGATCAAGAAGTCCGAGCGATTGCCAGTCGTGTTCGTCTCCTCCGGTACCACCTCGGTAGGATTCCAGATGTCGAATCCCGCCGCCTGGAGCAGCCGCAGCACGATGGCTTGTCGGACGATAGCCTCACTTAGTTTAGGAGGGTGGGTGGCAAGCCAGGTCTGGATTTCACCGACGACCTCCTGAACGCGCTCCTGCGTGCTGGGCATCAGGCTTGAAGTCTAGCAGCGGCACGCCTCCTTCCCCACCAAAATATGTTATGTTATTTACGTAAGGAGGCGAGATGCTGCATATTGAATTCATCACCGACCTGGGGGCACGCGTGACCGTGGACGTGGAGAGCGAGGGCAAGCTGCTGGACGTGCAACGCCAGTACGGACGCCTCGGCTGGACGAGCGGCGACGTGCCCACCGGGGGCTACCAGTTCCCGCTGGAGAACGAGCCGGACTTCGACTGGTCCCTGATCGGTGCCCGCAAGTGGCAGAACCCCGAGGGCGAGGAGATGATCATCCACAAGGGGTACGCCTACCGCCGCCGCGAGCTGGAGGCCGTGGACAGCCGCAAGATCAAGCTCCCCGCCGCCGTGAAGTACTCCCGTGGCGCGAAGAACACCGACCCAGAGCATGTGCGCGAGAAGGCCGACGGCGAGTTCGAATACGTGACGCTGGCGATCTTCCGGGGTGGGCGCAGGCAGGAGCGCTACGCCGTCCCCGGCGGCAACCGCGCCCCCACCCCGGCCACTGCCCGCCCGGCCCCGACCCGCCCCCAGCCCGCCCCCGCGCGCACGGCGACCGTGAGCCGGGTGGAGGAGGAAGAGACGCCGTTCTGAGGGTGAGTGGTCAGTCGTCAGTGGTGAGTGGAAACGTCTGCGTCCCACTTACTCCTGACCACTTCCCACTTCCTGCCGTTCAATCACCCCCCGCACGTCGGCAGGTTGCCAGCCCTCGGGTTTGAGCAGCTTGCCGTCTTTCCTTCGGGGGCCATGCGTCTTCGCCAGGTTCGCGCGGTGCAGTTCGGCGAAGATGGCGTCGGTGTCCACGCCGAGGGCGTCGAGCGCCCCGTAGGTCACGTACAGCAGGTCGGCGAGTTCGTGCGCGAGCGGCGCGAGGTCGGCGGGTGGGACGGCCTCGCCCCCGCGCAGCCGGGCTTCCAGCAGGCCAAACTCCCCCTCCACCTCCGCCGTCTCCTCGCGGATGAGGGTGCGGCGCAGCGCGAGCAGGTCCAAGTCGGGGACGGTGGGCCGCTCCGGCGGGGTGAGGCCGAGGGCGCGGTGGAACTCACGCAGGCGGGCGGCGTTCGTGGGGGGCGTCATGGGGAGGATGGTAACGGCACCGTCCCCCAAAAGAGAGGACGAGCGAGCCACCCTCTGCGGCCCACTCGTCCTGTTTTTTCGGTGCGGGTGATGGGACTCGAACCCACCCGTGGCCTGCTCTGACCCCGCTCGCACGCCCGTTTGATGGGAGGTGGGCGTCTCCCTCCGGCTCCTCATGCCCCGCGTCCCGCACGGCGGTGAGGGTGTCTTGCCGAGGGAGAGTATGCCCGGCGGGCGGAATGTCTAGATGGGCGGAAGTTAAGGCCGACCTTGAGACAATTCTCGGGGCGTTTCGCCCGTCTGGGGACTGGCCGAGCGCGCGGGCAGCTCCAGCATCCGGTAGCCGTAGGCATTCACCACGCGGGCACCGCTCGCCGGGTCGGTGTACTCCTCCTTCTTCCCCTCGTATTCGTGGATGTGGCCGTGGACGACGAGGCGGGGACGGTGGCGGGTGATGAAATGTGCAAGTTCGGGACAGCCCCGGTGCGCGTAGTCGCTGCCCTCGTGCGGCCCGGTGGGGGGCGCGTGGGTGAGCAGCACGTCCACCCCGCCCCGCGCCCACCAGCCCACCCGCGTCAGCCCCACCCGCGCCTGCCAGGGCGTGTACTGCCCCTCGCCGTCCTTGCGGTAGCGCGGTGCTCCGCCCCAACCCGCGATCCGCAGCCCCGCCGCCGTCACCACGCGCCCGTGGGCGGGGATGACGCCGCGCGGCGGGACGCGTTTCTCGTCCTCCGTCACATACTCGTTGGCGTGGTTGCCGTGGACATACACGATGGGGACAGGCAGCTTGCTCGCCAGGAACTCCAGGAAGTACCCCGGCAGGTCCCCCGCCGCGAGCACGAGGTCCACGTCGGGGAGGCCCTGCGGAAAGCCCTCGCGGTAGATGAAGGGATGCGTATGGTCGGCGACGAGCAGCAGCCGCGTGGGGGTTGAGGAGGCAGGGGGGGCAGGGGGGGCAGCGGGTCCGGTCATGGGCACAGGAACGTCATGGAACGGTGAGGGACAATCCTACCGCCTTCGCCGCCGCCCACCGTGACCGCATCTAACATGACTCTCCCCGGCGGGGGGTGTACCCTCCCCGGTATGCCGAGCGCCGCCCTCACCACGCCCCGCCTGTGGCTCCTGCCCCTCACCCGCGCGGTGGTGGAGGCGCGGTTGCGGGCCGGGACTTTCGAGGCTCCGGTCGAGCTGGACGGACAATCGCTGCTGGTCGCGTTCCCGCCCGACTGGCCCGGCGACCTCCTGCCCGTCTTCCCGATGTTCCTCGCCGACCTTCAGGTGGGGAGGGTGGACGAACTTCCAGACTCCCGCTTCCTCGTGGAGCGCGCGACCCTGACCGCCGTGGGGACGATGGGCACGAAGGGCGAGCCGGACGGGTCGGGCAGGGTGGAGATCGGGTACGGGCTGATCCCGGAAGCGCGGGGGCGGGGCTACGCGACGGAGGCGGGGCAAGCCTTCCTCGCCCACCTGCTCACCCGCCCGGATGTGCGCCGCGTCACCGCCCACACGGCACGGGGTAACCGCGCGAGCGAGCACGTGCTCGAAAAGCTCGGCTTCACGCGCACGGGTGAGAGTTGGAGCGTGGAGGACGGCCCGCTGACAGTGTGGACGCACGGCGGCGGGACGTTATGAATATGCACCGCCCGCCCACGTCCACCCGGAATCCGGGAATATTGTTGCAGCCGTGAGGCATATGCCTCTCCCCGCTCTACCCTGACCCCATGAACGTCTCCATTCTGGGTATCCCGATGGACCTCGGTGCCGGGCGGCGCGGGGTGGACATGGGCGCGTCGGCCCTTCGCAACGCCCACCTCGCCACGGCGCTGCGCGGGCTGGGGCACACCGTCACCGACCTCGGCGACGTGCGGGTGGCGCTGCCGGAGACGCTGGACAAGCACGCCTCGGCGGGGCTGGTCTTCCTCGAACCCATCCTCGACGCCTGCCGCGCGACCGCCGAGCGTGTGGCGGCCCTGCCGGACGACGTGTTCCCGATCACGCTGGGCGGCGACCACTCCATCAGCATGGGCACGGTCACGGGGAACGCGCTGCGGGGAGGCGGAACGGGCGAGCGCACGGGCGTGATCTGGGTGGACGCCCACACCGACTACAACACGCCGCAGTCCAGCCCCACGGGCAACATCCACGGCATGCCCCTCGCGCACCTCGTCGGGCTGGGCGACGAGCGGCTGGCCGGGCTGGGCGGCGGCTGGACCCTGCGCCCCGAGGACGTGGTGATGATCGGCATCCGAAGCGTGGACGCCCGTGAGCGCGAGCTGCTGCGCGAGGCGGGCATCCGCGCCTACACGATGAAGGACGTGGACCAGCTCGGCATCACCCGCATTACCGAGGAGACGCTGGAGCGGCTCTCACGCGTGTCGCGCCTCCACGTCTCCTTCGACGCCGACGCCCTCGATCCCGCCGTCGCCCCCGGCGTGGGCACGCCCGTCCCCGGCGGCCTGACCTACCGCGAGGGCCACCTCCTGATGGAACTCCTCTCCGAGTCGGGCCGCGTCACCAGCCTCGACATCGTGGAGGTCAACCCCGTGCTCGACACGCGCAACCAGACGGCGGAGGTGATGGTTGGCATGGCGGCGAGCCTGCTGGGGCAGCGGATTTTGTGAGTGATGAGGGATGAGTGATGAGGAGGACTGGGAGGTTCCGGTTTTCACCGCCCTACTGCCCGTGTGGGCCTCAATCCTCCGCCTGTGGGTGGGGCGTCTCCGGGTGGGCCTGTCCCTCCGTCCGCTGACTGAGGACCGTCGCGCCGACGACCAGTAGACCACCCAATGCGCCGCGCAGACCCACCCGCTCCCCGATCAGGACGAAGCTGAAGGCGGCGGCGGCGACAGGCTCCAGCGCGTAGATCAGGCTGGCCTCGGCGGCGCTGACCCGGCGTTGCCCGACGGTCTGGAGGAGGGTGGTGAGGGACGTGGCGGCAATTCCCAGATACAGGAGTGGTCCCCACGCCCCGGCGGGCGGCCACAGTGCCCCCGGTGCGGACAGGAGCGCCCAGCCCCACGCGATGACAGTCACGGCGAGCAGTTGCGCGAGGGTGAAGCGCAATGCCTCATGCCGGTTGGCCGTCCGCTCCAGCGCGATGATGAAGCCCGCGTAGGTGACGGCGCAGGCGAGCGCCCAGGCGTCCCCGACGACGAGCGCGCCGCCCTCCCAGGAGAGCAGGGCCAATCCGGCCACCGCCAGCGGCAGCGCCAACCACAGCACGAGCGGCAGGGGCCGACGCTGCGCCACCGTGAGCCACACGGGCACGAGCACCACGCTCAGCGCCGTGAAGAAGGCCGCCCGGTTCGCGCCCGTCGTTTGCAGCGCAATCGTCTGGGTGCCATACCCGGCGATCAGCCACGCGCCGAGGATCAGGCCGTCACGCCAGAGGGGGGAGTGGGTCGCCGTCGTTGGGGGAGAGATGCGGCGGGCGAGCGCGAGGGCGGGCAGCAGCGCGGCGGTGGCGATCAGGAAGCGCCACGCGATGAGGACGGAGGGCGGCAACAATTCGCCGAGTTCCTTCACGACCGCGAACGTGCTGCCCCACAGCGTCGTCACCAGAACGAGGAGCAGGATGCCGCGCAGGTGAGGAGACACGCGGGGAATTGTAGGGGGTGAGCTGTGGGGTTTGGCCTCGTGGTCTGATAGGGCGGATGGCCCTCTGGCAGTTCACCTTCACACCAATTCCACGTCCCGCCCCCGGTGTCTCTCCTGAAGAGTCGTGGTCCAAGTTCGGGTGGGAGGAGCAGCTTGTCCCCGAATCGCTGCTGTCTCGCCTTTGCGGATTGCTGCCCTTACATGAGACCTACGGCGCAGGGGATGACCTGACCTTGCGTTATGGCGATCCTGAACGAAACGACATCAGGGTGTTCTATGAGGACGGGCGGGTAGTGGGCCTCAACATTCGCCTCGACCTAAGAAATCCGGACGTTGATTTGCTCCGGGCTATCGTGGAGGCGACGGCGGCAGCGGGAGCAGTCTTCGTCTCCAGCGAGGAGCGGGTGTTCGAGGCCGAGTGGGACGCGGTGGTGGCCGAACTTCTGGTTTCGCGGGCGGCGCGGTTTGTTCAGGACCCGTTGGGGTACTTGGAGCGTCTGGCCGATTCTGAAAAGCCTTCAGAGCTGCCCAACTGAGACGCACGACCCGCTCCAGGCCGTAGCCGTCACAAACATTCCCGCCTGAACGCGCCATGCTGTCTTCCACGGAGGCTTTCCCTATGGCGCGCATCACGCGGTACAGCAAATTCGAGGGCGAACTCGATCAGCTCGACTCCAGTGAGCTGATGCAGATGATTCAGGAGGCGCTGCTCGGGCAGGGGATGAACGACCCCTACGACCCCGACCCGAACGCGCGCCCCAGCATGGACGACCTGTTCGACGCGATTCTGGAGGCGCTGGCCGACCGCAACATGATCCCCGAGGACCTGCTGATGGAGGCGATGCAGTCGGAGGACGTGCGCGAGACCCGCCTCGGCCAGCAGATCGAGCGCCTGATGGACAAGCTCCAGCAGGACGGCTTCATCCGCAAGGAGTTCGACGACGAGGACGGGCAGGGCGGCCAGGGCCAGAGCGGCGAGTCGCGCTTCCAGCTCACCGACAAGAGCATCGACTTCCTCGGCTACAAGAGCCTGCGCGACCTGATGGGTGGGCTGGGGCGAAGCAGCGCCGGTGCCCACGACACCCGCGAGTACGCCTCGGGTGTGGAGATGACGGGCGAGCTGAAGAACTACGAGTTCGGCGATACGCTCAACCTCGACACGACCGCCACCCTCGGTAACGTGATGGGCAAGGGCTTCGAGAATCTGGAGGAGTCCGACCTCGTGATTCGGCAGGCGGAGTACAACTCGTCGGCGGCGACCATCGTGCTGCTCGACTGCTCGCACTCCATGATCCTGTACGGCGAGGACCGCTTCACACCCGCCAAGCAGGTGGCGCTGGCCCTGGCGCACCTGATCCGCACCCAGTACCCCGGCGATACGGTGAAGTTCGTCCTCTTCCACGACTCCGCCGAGGAGGTGCCCGTCGCCAAGCTCGCGCAGGCACAGATCGGCCCGTACCACACGAACACGGCGGGCGGCCTGCGGCTGGCGCAGCAGCTCCTGAAGCGCGAGAACAAGGACATGAAGCAGATCGTGATGATCACCGACGGCAAGCCCTCGGCCCTCACGCTGCCCGACGGACGCATCTACAAGAACGCCTACGGCCTCGATCCCTACGTCCTCGGCGCGACCCTGCGCGAGGTCGCCAACTGCCGGAGAAGCGGCATCCAGGTCAACACCTTCATGCTCGCCCGCGACCCGGAGTTGGTGGGCTTCGTCCGCCGCGTCAGTGAAATGACGAAGGGCAAGGCGTACTTCACGACGCCGCAGAACATCGGCCAGTACGTGCTGATGGATTTTGTGACGAACAAGACGAAGCTGGTGAATTAGCGGTCAGCTTTCAGCCGTCAGCGGTCAGCAAAAGAAGGGGCGGGACGCCTGTACATGAGCGTTCCGCCTCTGGCCTTTTGCTGATGGCTGAGAGCTGACGGCTGAAAGCTTTCTACCCCATCTTCACAAACATCGGCGGCTTGACCCCCACCATCCGCGCCATCACCCAGACCTGACCCTTATGGTGGGCCTCGTGGCCGATCAGGGAGTCGATCAGGGCGGCCACGGGCATCTCCCGGCCTCCGAAAGCGGGGACGCGGCGACTCAAGTCCTCGGGACTCAGGGCGCGGAGGGCGGCGGCCACGTGGTCGGTGGTCTGGCGCAGGCGCTCGCGCACCTCGGCCACGCTGGCGCTTCCGGTGCCGGGGGCGGGCCGCTCGGGAGCCTGTCCGGCGATCATGCCGAGCAGCATCGTGCTGCTGCCCGCGAGGTGGTCGGCCTGACCGATCAGGCTCATGCCGCCCTCCCAGGCGCGGAAGTTGCCGTGTTCCTCGGGAAGCTGGCCGTACAGGTCGATCAGGGCTTCGCGGTGCATTTCAAAGGTGCGGGCGTGCAGTTCGGCGGGATTCATCGGCATGGGTAGAGGATAGGGCAGGCGAGGTGCTCAGGCCTGCCCGCGCGTCCCGCCGTCCTTCACCGCGTGGGCACTCATGCCCCACTGGTGGCCGCTGGACGCCACGTTCTCGAAGATCACGCGGGCGAGTTCGCCCAGCGTCGCGCCGCCCGCCCGCACGTCCATCCGCAGATCGGCGCGCAGCTCCGTGAGGCTGGTGTCGTCGAGCATCAGTTCGGTGCCGTAGCGCAGAGTCGTGGGTGGGACGATGAGCAGGTCGGCCTCCCCCGGCCTCACCGCGTGGCGGAAGCAGCGGCCCGTGAGCAGCCCCGCCACCGTCGTCACCTTGCCGAAGGTCTTGTTCTCGACGGCGCGGACCTCGATCTCCAGCCCATCAATCTGCCGCAGGGGGTCCACGGCCCGGTCCAGTGACTCGGCGAAGAGGGCACCCGTCCCCAGGATGACGCGGCGAGGGGCGGGAAGCGCGGTCGGCAGGCCCTCCGGCAGCCCCTCGGTCAGGAAGTCGCGGATCATGCCGACGCCGTTTTCGAGCATCGGGAAGCCCTCGTACTCCTCCTCGGTGGGGAGCGGCTCGCCCGCGAGGAGGTACAGCTCATCCGACGGGAAGACGAAGCGGGTGCCGCGCTCCTCCAAAAACTGCCGCCGCCAGATGTTCAACCGCCGTAGCGTGTCCTGCGCCTCCTCGCGCGTGAAGGTCCGCACGTCGGGGAGGTTGGTCCGGTGCGAGGTCAGGCCGATGGGCACGACCGCCGCGCTGATGACGTTGGGACGGCTGCTCAGATACTCCACCGTCTCGTCCAGATGCTCGCGGTCGTTGCGCTCCGGCACGAGGACGATCTGGGTATAGAGGTCGATACTCTCCAGCCGCTCGATCATGCTCCTGATCTGGACGGCCTGCGGGTCCTTGACCTTGAGCCGCCACCACTTCATCAGGTCCTGCCGCAACTCCTGATTGGCGGTATGGACGGAGACGTACAGCGGCGACAGGTTCTCGTCGAGGATGCGGTTGATGTCGCCCTCGGTCAGGTTCGTCAGCGTGACGAAGGAGCCGTACAGGAACGACAGGCGGTAGTCGTCGTCCATGATGTACAGGCTCTTGCGGAAGCCGCGCGGCATCTGGTGGACGTAGCAGAAGTCGCACTTGTTCGCGCACTTCTTGATGCCGTCGAACAGGACCTCCTCGAACTCCAGTCCGGGGTCCTCCCACTCCACCTCGAAGGTGAACGTCGGTGCCGCTGCGTCGTAGGCGAGGGTGTGGTGGTCCTGCGCGGTGCCCAGCACGCCCGACAGCACCGAGGGGCGCGAGACCGGGCGGCTGATCTCCAGCCTCGCCCGCCCCTGCGAGAGGCGGTGGCGGTAGGCGAGCACGTCGGTCACGGCCTCGCCGTTCACGCGCAACAGCAGGTCGCCGGGGCGCACGCCCGCCCGCTCGGCGGGGCTGCCCGGCTCCACCGTCTTGATGGGAGCGGGGAAGACCTGTTCCTGCGGTTGGATCGCCTCGGCTGCCGTCATGTCGCTCACCCCTTTCGGGACACACGCGCGGCCCCGTCGAACACGAGAGCTTAACAGACGGGCGGGCCATTGACCAGGATGGGTGTCCCGGTGGGTGGATCATGGGCGGGAAGATTCGTCGTCCTTCCCGCCCGTCTGGGCTTACGGTTCGCCGCGCACCTGATCGGGCATGAGCAGGGTGCGGAGGGCCGCCCCCGAGGTCCACACCTGCCGGAGGGCCTGCTGGAGGGTGGAGTCCGACACCGCCTTGTACAGGGCGGGGGAGAGGTGGGTGGAGGGGTACACGCCCGCCCTCCCCTGCGGCCCCACCCGCGTCTCGATGGGGAAGCCCAGCGCCAGCGTCGCCACGAGGACGCCCCCGAGGGCGAGGCCGCCGACGGCCCCGGCGAGCGAGTGCCACGGGTAGGTCAGGCCGCCCGGCACGAGCCGCCGGGTTCCCACCGCCACCGCCACACCCAGCCCCAGCGCGAGGAGCGCCGCGAGGGCCGCGCCCGCCGCGAGCACGTTGGCGAGGAAACACGCGGCGACGCCGCCCAGCCCCCATGCCAGCCCCGCCAGCCCGCGCCGCGCGCCCAGCGCCGTCAGAATGGCCCACAGGGTCACGAGGAGGGCGTCGAACCAGGTGATCACGCGGGGCAGTCTAGCGGCAGGGTCCTTACAAGACTCGTAAAAATCCCGGCACTCCCCCCGAAGAGGGGCGATGGTGGGGGGTCATCCCGTCTTCCCCGGCAGGAGGTCTAGACTGGGAGCATGATCCGGGTTCTGCTCGTCGATGACCACGCCCTGTTTCGCCAGGGCCTGCGGAGCCTGCTCGAATCCGAGGGGATGCGCGTCATCGGCGAGGCCGCCAACGGGCGCGAGGCCATCCGCTACGCCGCCGACACCCACCCCGACGTGATCCTGATGGACATCCAGATGCCCGAACTCGACGGCGTGAAGGCCACCCAGAGCATCCTGGAGATAGACCCGAAGTCGAAGGTCATCATGATCACGATGTACCGCCAGGACCGTTACGTGTTCGAGGCGGTGAAGGCGGGGGCGCGCGGGTACGTCCTCAAGGACGCCGACGCCGCCACCCTCATCGACGTGATCCGCCGGGTGGCGGGGGGAGAGGTCCTGCTCGACGCCGACATGGCCCAGAACGTCCTCGACGACTTCCGCGACAAGCGCGAGGAGTTGCCCAGCGAGAAGCACGCCGACCTCAACGAGCGCGAGACGATGATCCTCAAGCTGCTTGCCCAGGGCTTTTCCAATCAGGACATCGCCCTGCGGCTCGACATCTCCGAGAAAACGGTCCGCAATCGCCTCAGCGAGATTTTCACCAAGCTGCAACTCAACAACCGGACGCAGGCGGCGCTGTATGCGATCCGGGAGGGGATTGCGAATCTGGAGTAGGGGAGGGGCGGCCAGCTTCCAGCCGCCAGCGACCAGCGGCCAGCAACCAGCAACCAGCAACCAGCAACCAGCAACCAGCAACCAGCAACCAGCAACCAGCGGGGGCATCGGTGTCGAGGTCGAGACTCTGAACGCTTCGAGCCTTTCTTCCTCGTCCTAACCTCCCCTGACCCATGCCCAAGCCGAAGTCCATCAAGCCCACTCCCCGCCCCGCCGCCCCCGTCACCTTCCGGGCGGGCTGCGAGCGCGAGTGGGTCGTCGCGTCCACCGAGCCGGACCTCGCGTACACCGAGCAGGCGTTTCCCGAATGCCCGCTGTGCCCGCACCGGGTGGAGCCGGAGGGAACCTTGCCCTTCTGCACGCTGCGCCCGGTGGGGACGGCGCACCCCTTCGCGGCGCTGGCGGGTCTGGACTGGCCGGAGTGACGTTCGACCTGGAGACGGAACTCCGCTCACGCGGCTACGTGGGCGAGGTGGGCCTGCTCGTGACGGACCTCGCGGGCCGGGAGCTGTACGCGCAGAACGCTGACCGGGTATTTCCCGCCGCGAGCACGATCAAGGTGCCCCTGCTCTTGCAGGCCCTTCAGGAGGCGCAATCGGGCCGCCTCGACCTGCGGGAACGCGTGACCGTGACGGCGGAGGACAGAGTGCCCGGTTCCGGCGTCCTCCACGAACTCGGCGCGGGCCTCCAGCCCACCTGGGAGGACGTGCTCACCCTCATGGTTATCGTGAGCGACAACACCGCGACGAACCTCGTCATCGGGCGGCTGGGCGTGGAGGGGGTGAACGGGTGGCTGGACGGTCAGGGGCTGACGCACACCCGCCTCGTCGGCAAGCTGCAACTGCCGCCGGAGAAGCGGAACGAGGCTCAGCGCCGGGGCGAGCGCAACCGCACGACGGCCCGCGAGCACGTGACGCTCCTGGGCCGCCTCGCGCGCGGGGAGGTGCTGGACGCCGCCCATACCGACCTCGCCCTCTCCATCCTGTCGCGCCAGCAGTTCCGGGACATCCTGGCCCGCCACATCCCGCGCGGCGCGGGCGGCGACCCCCTCTACCGGGTGGCGAGCAAGAGCGGCGAACTCGCCGGGGTCCACCACGATGTCGGCATGCTGTTCACCCCGCGCCCCCTCGTGGTGGCCCTGCTCTCGGAGGGGGGGCAAGACCCCCGCGAGCACCCGGACAACCGGGACGTGGCGGTACTCTCGGGCACACTCTGGCCGCTGCTGGCGTCGCTCGGCGGCGTATTCTAGGAGCCTGTTGCGGGGGCCGGACGGGGACATTTAACCGCTCGGTCAGGGCCAGAATGACGGTGCGGAAGTATAGTCTTTGGGCCAGTCTTTTTGACGTACAGCACGGGCGGGAGGCGTCCTGGGTACGTGTTATGCTGGACACGACTTCGGCGGCCTTTGGCGGTTCCGGACTGGGCAGGCCCCGTGAGGGCACTTCAAGCGCGAGGAGAAGAACGTGGAGAGAAACGACGCTGTGATGCCCTGGGTCGCCATCGTGTGCGCGGCGATCATGTGGATCATTCTGCTGTTCCTGTTCAACAAGGAGACGGCTCCCGAACCCATCGTGGTGGACCCCGAGGTGACGGCGAGCATCACCCGCGATTGGCCGACGGTGGGCGCGCAGGTGTACACCTCCGCCGGATGCGTGGGCTGTCACGGGGCGCAGGGGCAGGGCGGGGCAGGCCCGAGGCTGGCGGGCGACGAGAAAATCGTCAAGGACCCGGTGTACGTCCATACCATCATCACGAAGGGCAAGGGGCAGATGCCCGCCTTCCCGCAGCTCTCGGAGCAGGAGGTGTACGCGGTTTCCAACTACGTGCTCAACTCCTGGGGCAACGAGGTGGAGGAGCCGCTGACGCCCGCGCTCGTCGCCGAGGGGCAGACGAGGATCGACCCCGCCGTGCTGAAGAACCGCAGCCGCTTCGTCCCCGAGGACATCAAGCTGCCCGAAATCTTCCTGGCGACCTTCGTGATGGTGTTGCTGACCTACGGCGTGATCGGGCTGTACAGCGTGTGGGCCGAGGGGCAGGAGCTGCAACCCGGCATTCACAAGGTACGCGCGACGCCCGTGGCGATGCTGGCGATGGTGGTCACGCTGGGGCTGAGCCTGCTGTTCAGCGTGCTGTTCGTGCGGCAGATGGTCGCCGACTACGCCGCGTGGGCCAACCGCGAGATGCCGAACGTGGCGATGGAGGGCTTTTTCGCCGCGATGATCCTGCTCACCATCGCCGTCGCCATCGCCCTGTACAAGAAGTTCTTCATGGACGGCGAGGTGCTGGTGGAGGACGCCAGCGGCGAGTTCCCCTGGTAAGGGAAGGAGAGAATCAACGATGACCCGCTACAAGAGACAGGACCCCGAACTCAGCCGCCGCCGCTTCATCAACCTGGCGATGGGCACGACCGCCGCCGTGGGGGGCGTGAGCCTGCTCAGCACGCTCGGCACCGCCAACCCCGTCTTCCGCCTCACGCGCGACAAGATGCCGCCACTTGAGGGCGACATCCTCGTTCACGCGGAGAACAACAAGGAGGGCCAGCCCGTCAAGCTCAGCGAACTCAACGAGCAACTCGTCCGCGTGTGGCCGATGGGCAAGGACGAGAACGGCGAGAACGTGATTCGCAAGGGCGACCCCAACAACATCCTCGCGCTGTACCGCTTTCCGCGCGGGCAGATCGTGGCCCCCACCAACCTGGACGCGACGATCAACGGCGAGGTCGTGGCCTACAGCGACATCTGCACCCACGCGGGCTGCTCGGTCTCCGACAGCGACACCCGCGCCGGGGCGATGAAGTGCCCGTGCCACTCCGGCGAGTACGACCCCAAGCGCGCCGCCGCCGTGGTGGGTGGGCCGCCGCCCCGCGCGCTCGCGCAGTTGCCCATCCGGCTTCAGGGCGAGAACATCGTGGTGGCGGACTTCTTCTTGCAGATGCCGTATCCGTTTACCGCCGAGGCCGAGTGGGAGTCCTTTAAGGAAGAAGTGGAGGAACAGCTCGCATGAACCAGTGGCTTGATGAGCGTCTGCACATTTCGCGCCTGAACGACAAGTTCCTGCGTAAGGCCTTTCCCGTCCATCACGCCTTTTTCCTGGGCGAGATCACCCTGTTCAGCCTGATCATCCTGATCCTGACGGGCATCCTGCTCGCTCTGTCCTACGAGCCGAGCAACAGCCTCGTCGTGAACTCCTTCGACCCCGGCACGACGGACGCGCCCAACCTCGTCCCGGCGGCGTACCACTCAGCCCTGAAGATTAACGCGATGCCCTTCGGGGACATGCTGCGTCGCATCCACCACTGGACGGCAAACATCATGATCGCCGCGTCGGTGATCCACATGATGCGGGTGTACTTCACGGGCGCGTTCAAGAAGCCGCGCGAGATCAACTGGTGGATCGGGATGCTGCTCCTGATCTTCGCGGCGCTGACCGCCGTGACGGGCTACGTGCTGCCCTACGACAATTACGCCTACAACACCCTCAAGGTGATCTACGGCATCGCGGCCTCGATTCCGTGGGTGGGCGAGTGGGTGGCGCAGGCCGCCTTCGCGGGCAAGTTCCCCGGCGACGGTGTGATCCCGCGCGTGTACGGCTACCACATCATGCTGCTGCCGGGCATCCTGCTGGGGCTGACCGCCGCGCACATGCTGATCATGATCAAGCAGAAGCACACGCAGCCGCAGTACGCCAAGCGCATCGCCTACAAGAAGATCGTCGGCGTGCCGCTGATGACCCAGCAAACGCCCATCATGCTGCTGCTCACTTTTGCGTTCGCGGGCATCATCGTGCTGTTCAGCGCCTTTATCCCGGTCCACCCGGTCGAATACTTCGGGCCGCCCTCCACCACGCCGATCAACAACATCAAGCCCGACTGGTACCTGCTGTGGGTCTTCGGTGTGCTGGCGATCATTCCCAGCTTCGAGTTCCACCTGTTCGGCGGCATCATCGGCGCGGAGTTCGTGGGCGCTATCGTGGTGCCGACGATGGCCCTGCTGGCGATGTTCGCGGTGCCCATGCTCGACCGCAGCAAGGAGAACCTGTACTACGCTGAGAATCCCACCAACTACCCGGTGCGGCTCGGCGCGGGCGTGGCCTTCATGATGCTGCTCGTCGTGTGGTCGGTCGCCGGGTACAAGCCGGAGCTGATCAGCGCGGGCATCCTCTCGACTGAGAACTCCAACATGGTGCTGTGGGTCGCGTCCTTCGCTCTTCCCGCCGCGTCGTACTTCGCGGTGCAGGGCATCGTGCGCGGCATCCGTGCCCTGCGCGAGGCCGACTCCCGCGACCGCACCGCGTTCCAGGCGGCGGACGACTAGGCTCACCTCACGCGCTCTGCCCCGGTCCAGTGCCGGGGCTTTTTCTATGCTGTCGGGCGTGAAGGACGACCTCGCCACCCACCTCGCTCAACAGGCCCGGCTGCTCGGGCTGGACGCCCTCAATGCTGCCGAGGCCAAGCCGGACACGGTGCGGGCCTTCGCTCAGGCCGTGCTGGATGAACTCGCGGCGCTCGGATTGGTGGCCGGGGAGGAGGATGTGGGGTGTTGGGCGCAGAGGCGGGTGACGGGGAACTGAGGAGCATAGGACGCCTTCGGCGTCACCCCCCACCCGGCCTCCCCCGTAGGGGGGGAGGAGCAAAAGTCTGCTACAGCCCCCGCCGTCGCCGCCCACCCGTCAGCATCCCCAGGCCCAGGCCGATGAGGGCGGGCAGGGTGAACAGCAGGAGGAAACCGGGCAGGTCGCTGTCGCCGATCATGCCGCCGAGGGGACGGCCCAGCGCGGCGTTGACGGGGCTGCCCAGCCACGTGAGGGCGGTCCAGAACCAGCCGTCCAGCCCGCGCGCCTCCACCGCGTTCTCCAGCCAGCGCACGCCGAGGAGGCCGAGCGTCTGGAGGAGGAGGGCGGGCAGCAGCACGAGCACGGCCCGGACGCCCCGCTCCGCCCGGCCCGCCAGGAAGCCCAGCGCGAGCGGCCCCAGTACGGGAATCCAGCCGACGAGCAGCGCCACGAGCAGCAGCATGAAGACGTTGACCCACGCCATAGGGGGAGTGTACGCCGCGCAGAGGACGGCGGGGATTGTGGGCCGGGCCATGCTCACTCCCCCGGCTTGAGGCGAAGTTGACTCTGCCTTGAAGGTCCTGCCACGGTCGCGGGTACCGGACCGCCCAGACTAGGGGCTGAAACGAAGCTCGCGCGAGGTCCGCCCCGGCGTGACCTTCGTTATCCCAGCCCGGAGGCCTTCCCATGTCCAAACGTTCTGCCGCCCTGCTCCTCCCCTTCGTTCTCGCCGCGTGCGCGCCGTCTTTGACAGCCCCGAACGCGAGCACCGCCGACGGCCTGTTCCTCCAGGCGGCCACGGGCAGCAACCTCTTCGAGATTCAGTCGTCGCAGGTGGCGCTCCAGAAGTCAAACACGCCCGCCATCCGCACCTACGCCCAGCAGATGATCAACGAGCACACGACCGCGCAGAACGAGGTGGCGGCCCTCGCGTCGGCCCGCCGGGTGCCGCTGCCTCCGGCCCTGCCCCCGGAGTTACAACTCAAGGTGACGACCCTGAGCGGCCTGAACGGTGCGGAGTTCGATGCGGCCTACATCCGCGAGCAGACGCTGAGCCACCAGCTCACCGTGAGTGTCTTCCAGAACGAGCAGACGGCGGGCAGGGACGCTGGAGTTTTGGCGTTCGCCAACAAGAACCTGCCGCTCATCCAGCGCCACCTCCAGGAGATTCAGTCGCTCGGCGGCGGCGCTCCGGCGGGTCAGTCGGCGGGCCATTCCGGCGGCCACTGAGTCCCTTCCACCCGGCCCCACCCCGGTCCCTCATAACTGGGTGTGGGACCTTTCGTTTGATCCCGTTACGCGCCCATGCCCTCCGCCGCCTCCCGGCCCGGCACCTCCCGCAGCGCCCAGCGCAGGCCGAGGGCCGTGACCAGTCCCACGGTCATCAGGGAGAGCCACGGGAGCAGCGGCAGCCCCAGGCTCTCCCCGGCGTCTACCAGCGTGCCGCCGACCACGTTGCCGAGCGCGCCTCCCACCCCGAGGCTGATCGCGGAGAAGCCGAAGTAGCTCCCCGTGGCACCGGGCGGGGCGAGCCGCGCCGTGAGGGTCTGCTGGGTGGGATAGACGAGCATGGTGCCCAGGCTGTAGAGCGCCACGCACGCGAGGAGTTGCCCGAAGGTGACGGCGAGGCCCATCAGCCCCAGGCTCAGCCCGACGGTGAGAACCGCCGCGACGAGGGCGACGCGGGTTCGGACACGCCGCTCCACCAACCGGAGAAGCGGATATTGCAACAGGACGGCCAGCCCCGCCGACAGCCCGTAGAGTGGCCCGGTCGCCCCCGGCCCGGCGAGCGCGATGGCCTTGAGGGTTACGGCCACGTTGATCTGCGTGCTCAGCAGGAAGTAGCCGATGAGCACGAGGGTGAAGCGCCGGAAGCGTCGGTCGCGCGCCGCCGTCCACAGCCCGGCGAGGCCGCCTCCCGCCGTGCGCGCGGGCCGGACGTGCGGAAGGGTGAGAGCGAGCAGCGCGGCGGAAAGGACGTACACCGCCGCGCTCGCCAGCGCCGCCGTTCGGAAGCCGATTCCCGCGAGCGCCGCGCCGATCAGCGGCCCCGTCACCATGCCGAGGTTCCCGGCCACGCCGATCAGGCTGAACATCCGCGCCCGGTGTTCGGGGGCCGTGACGGCGGTGATGGCCGCACTCTTGGGCGCGTCGAACAGCCCACCGCCCACCCCCGCCAGCACCGAGGCGGCGAGCAGCTCCGCGAAGGTGTCCGAGAAGGCCATGCCCGCGAAGCCGAGCGTGCGGATGAGGCACCCGGCCAGGATGAGCGGCTTCGGCCCCACCCGGTCGGCCCACGCGCCCCCGAAGACGGTCAGGCCCTGCTGCGTGAGCTGGCGCACCCCCAGCACCAGCCCCACGCTCGCCGCCGCCCACCCCAGCCCGCCGACGAAGTGCACCGTGACAAGGGGGATGATGAGGAAAAAGCCGCCCCACATCAGGAAGGTGACGGCGATGAGGCCCAGGTGCGCGGGCGAGGGGCGAAAGGGCGCGGTGGCGGGACGGGCGGTCACGCGGGGGAGTGTACGCCGGGGAGCGTGGAATCGGGAGTACGGCCCGCCCTCAGGTCCGGGTGGCCCTGCCCCCTGCCCTGCCGCCCTGCCGCCCCACCGCCCCGCATGTCCCCCGCTATGCTCAGCCCATGACTGTCCCCTCCTCGCCCGCCGACGCCTCCCCCTCTCATCAGGCGCTGCCCCTCAACCTGCTGAGCATCCAGTCGTGGGTGAGTTACGGGCACGTGGGAAACGCCGCCGCCGTCTTCCCGTTGCAACGGCTGGGCTTCGAGGTCTGGGCGATCAACACGGTGCAGTTTTCCAACCACACGGGGTACGGGGCGTGGACGGGCAACGTCTTCCCGCCCGAGCATGTGGCGCAGATCATCGACGGCATCGAGGCGCGGGGCGTGCTGCCGACGTGTCACGCGGTCCTGAGCGGCTACATGGGCAGCGAGGGCACGGTGGGCGCGGTGGTGGGCGCGGTGCGGCGGGTGCGCGCGGCCAATCCGTCGGCCCTGTACTGCTGTGACCCCGTGATGGGCGACGTGGGGCGCGGCGTGTTCGTGCGGCCCGAGCTGCCCGACCTCATCCGCACGCAGGCCATTCCCGAGGCGGACGTGGTGACGCCCAACCAGTTCGAGCTGGAGTTGCTGACGGGCGTGCGCGTGACGACGCTGGCGGAGGCGCTGGACGCGGCCCGGACCCTGCGCGGCTCCCTGCGGGCGGGCGGCCCCCGCATCGTCGTCGTGACGAGCCTCGTGCGGGAGGACGCGCCGGGGGACGTGATCGAGACGCTGGCGGTAACGGAAGGCGGCGCGTGGCTGTGCCGCACCCCCCTGCTGCCGCTGGACCCCCCCCGCAACGGCACGGGCGACGCCATCGCCGCGCTGTTCTTCGGGCATTTCCTCCAGACAGGGGACGCGGGAGAGGCCCTCGCCCTGAGCATGAGCGCCCTGTTCGCCGTGCTGGAGCGCACCCACGCGGCGGGCACCCGCGAGATTCAGCTCGTCGCCGCGCAGGAGGAGTTCGTGCGGCCTTCCCGGATGTTCGGGGCGGAACAGGTCGGGTAGGCCGCTTCACATTCGGGCGCGTCAGAATCCCGTGGGACGGGAGGCGGCAGGATCGGGGGCATGACCTCCGGGGCCGCCTTCCAACGTTCGCACCTCATCTTCCTGGCGCTGGAGGGCTTGAGCGCGATCGTCTTCGTCGCGGGGTTTCTGCTGGAGCTGCGGCCCCTGCTGTGGCTGAGCGGCCTGCTCGGTTCGGCGGCGCTGTGGTTCCTGTTGCAGTCCGTGGCGGAGATGGCGCGGATGCGAGGCAGACCTAACACCATGCCGGGGGTCGTGGTCGTGTTCCCCGCCCTCGTCATGTTCGGCCTGAGCTTCTTCGTGATGTAGGAACGTCAGGGGGCCGAGGTTTCCAGCAACACCCGCGCTATAGGCACGTTGCCCGGCAGCAGGCGCAGGCGGGAGAGGTCGGCGGGAGCCACCCACGCGACGGCGCGGTGTTCGGGTGGTCGTGGCAGGTCCGCGAGCAGCCGCAGCCGCAGCGCGACGAGCGTGAACGGCCCCACGGGCGTCTCCAGACTCGTGCGGTAGACCTCCTCGCCCGCCTCCACCTCGGCCCCCAGCCCCTCGCGCCACTCCCGGACGAGGGCCGCCGCCTCCGTCTCGCCGTCCTTCACCCGCCCACCCGGAAACTCCCACTGGCCCGCCGCCCACGCGGGGGAGGACCGGGCGCTCACGAGGACCTGCCGCCCGCCCTCCAGTCCCTCGCGTTCCAGGATGCCCACCACGACCGTTCGCATGGGGGCAGTCTGGCGTATGGGGAGGGGCGGGCCGTCCTTCCTGCGCCCCGCCTTTTTGAACCGGGTACACTCCACCCATGAGCTATGACAGTGTGCGGCTCTCCCGCGAGGGGGAGGTGGCGACCCTGACCCTCGCGCACCCGAAAGGGGCCTTCGGCCCGGCGACATGGCGGGAGGTGCCGCTGGCGCTCGCGGAGGTGGAGGGGGCACGCGTGCTGGTCGTGCGCGGCGAGCGGGCCTTCAGCGTCGGGCTGGACGTGGCGGCGACCGCGCCCCTGATCGCCCCGGCCCTGGGCGACCCGGAGCGGTTCAAGACTGTGGTGGACGAGATGCACGCCGCCATCGAGGGCCTCGCCGCGCTGCCCGTGCCTGTGATCGCCGCCATCGACGGCTGGTGCATCGGCGCGGGGCTGGAACTCGCCGCCGCCTGCGACCTGCGGCTGTGCAGCGCGTCGGCCCGCTTCAGCCTGCCGGAGGTCAAACTGGGTATCACCGCCGACCTGGGGGGCCTTCAGCGGCTGCCCCACCTCATCGGGCGGGGCCGCGCCGCCCACCTCGCGCTGACGGGCGAACCCATCGACGCCGCCACCGCCGAACGCTGGGGTCTCGTGACGGAGGTGCTGCCGGACGCTGACGCCCTGTACGCCCGCGCTCACGCCCTCGCCGCTCACCTTGCCACGCTGCCGCCCAGAGCTTTGGAGGGCACCAAGCGCACCCTGCAAGATGGCCTCTCCCACGCGGAGAGCCTGGCGGCGGCGGTGCAGTGGAACGCGCGGCACATGACGGCGGAGGCCTTGAAGCTCTCAGCGGTCAGCCGTCAGCCGTCAGCATCCGAAAGCCACCGCTAAAGCGTCCGTCTCTTGCTGAAAGCTGACCGCTGAGAGCTGACAGCTTCCTTCGAAGGAGCCACCCATGACCCAGCCCGCCGACCCCGCCACCACCTTCCGCCCCGACCTCCTGACGGGCAAACACGCCCTCATCACCGGGGGCGGCAGCGGCATCAACCTCGGCATCGCGCGGAGCTTCGCCGCGCACGGGTGCGCCGTGACCATCCTGGGCCGCAACCTGGAGAAGGGCGTGAGCGCCGCGCGGGGCATCGAGGCGGAGGGGGGCCGGGCGCTCGGCGTCTCGGCGGACGTGCGCGACTTCGCGGCGCTCCAGGCGGCGGCACAGGCCGGGGTGGAGGCATTCGGTCCGCTCGATATCGTGATCGCGGGGGCGGCGGGGAATTTCCCGGCCCCGGTGGACGGCATCAGCCCCAACGGGTTCAAGACGGTCGTGGACATCGACCTGCTGGGCACCTACAACACGATCAAGGCGTGCGCGCCGCATCTGCGCGTGCCCGGCGGCAACATCCTCTCCATCAGCGCCTACGGGGTGCCCGTGCCCATGCAGGCGCACGTCGTCGCGGCGAAGGCGGGGGTGGACGCCCTGACGCGGACGCTCGCGGTCGAGTGGGGATTGCGCGGCGTGCGGGTGAACGCGATCATTCCCGGTCCCATCGACGGCACCGAGGGGATGGCCCGCCTCGCCCCCGACGAGCGCACCCGGCAGCAGTTCACCCGCACCGTGCCCCTGGGCCGCTTCGGGGTGCCGCAGGACATCGCCAACGCGGCCCTCTTCCTCGTGTCCGACGCGGCGAGCTACGTCACGGGCGTGATTCTTCCCGTGGACGGCGGCCAGAACATGCTGGGAGGGGCACCGCAGTATCAGATGTATCTCCAGATGCAGAAGTCCGGGGGCTGAAGTTCTGGCCTTGCTCGCCCGCTGTCGTATCCTCTCCCGCGTGCGCCGTCTCCTCCCCCTCTGCCTGGCGCTGCTGGCCCCGTGGTCGGGCGCACAGGCTCCCCCCGCCGCCCCGCCCGTCCGTGAGCCGGGGCTGAGCGCGGGGGTGCGGCGGGTCGTGGACGGGTTGCCGCCGGGAGTGCGCGCCGGCGTCCTCGTGCGCGACCTGACGACGGGCCGGGTGCTGGAGTCGCGGAACGCCGATCAGCCCTTCATCCCCGCGAGCAACCGCAAGCTCATCGTGGCGGCGTCGGCGCTGCTCGACCGGGGTGGGGCGGGCGGGTGGTGGAGCACGGAACTCACGGTGCCCGCCCGCGAGGTGGGCCGGGCGCGCGTCTCCCACCTCACCCTGCGCGGAAGCGCCGACCCGACGCTGAGCATCGCGGACGGCCCGAACAGCCTGCGGGCGCTGGCGCGTCAGGTCCACGGGCGGGGCGTGCGGGAGGTCGGCGCAGTTCTGCTGGACGAATCCACACTGGACGCCTCGACCTGGGACGGCCTCCTTCTCGGCGTGCCCATGACCCCCGTTCGCCTGGCCGAGTGGCACAACAACACGCCCACATCGGCGGCGGAGGCGCGGGAGCGGGTGGGGGCTGCCCTCGTCGCCGAGTTGCGCCGCGCCGGGGTGCGGGTGCGGTCGGAGGGGATGGGAACGGCCCGGCCCTTCCTGCCTTACCGACCACCGTCGCGGACGGACGAGCGGGGCCAGGCCCTTCCCCCCGATCCCGTCGTGCCGCTGAACCGACGACCGGAGCAGGGGGTGGCGACGGTTCGCAGCGGGTCGCCCAGGAGTTTCCTGTACGCCATGCTGCGCCCCAGCGACAATCTGCGCTCCGAGGAACTGCTCGCCACGCTGGCGGTGCGGCCCGCTGGGAACGGCGCGCTGGCCGGGGCGCTGGCGCGGGAGCGGGCGGCCCTGCGGCGGCTGGGGGTGGACCTCACCCACATCCGCCTCGCCGACGGCAGCGGCCTGAGCCGGGAGAACCGCGTCACCCCCCGTGCGCTGGTTGGCCTGCTGCGGGCCGTCCACGACCTCCCGTATCCCACCGCCGGGGCGCTGCGGGCCGAGTCGCCCGGCCAGACCTACCGCGCCCGGCGCAACCTGTTCGTCGAGGCGCTGCCGCAGGCGGGGACGGGGGCCTACCTGCCGGGCTATGCCGGTCGGGGCGGCACCCTCGCCGGGCGGCTCGTCGGGTCGGGGCTGGACGTGCGCGCCAAGACGGGCACCCTTCCCGGCGTCTCGGCCCTGAGCGGGTACGTGACGGGCCGGAGCGGGCACACCCTCGCCTTCTCCCTCCTGATGAACGGGCCGGAGAACACCTTCAACCGGGCCTTGCGGGCGGCCCAGGACGAGATCGTGCGGGCGGTGGCCGCCGCGTATTGAGGCCCGTTCCTCCCCGCCGCTCACCCACGGGCGGGGGTCAGACAGGACGGGTGGACAGACGGCGCAGGCCGCTCAGGTCCAGAATGCTGAAGCCGACCTTGGAGAGGAAGGGGAAGATCACGAACAGCGCCGTCTCGGTGGTCTGCCCGATCAGGTCGAAGCCGGACGGGCCGATGGCCCAGATCGTGGGGTAGGCGAACCACAAGGCGGTCAGGAAGCCCGCGACCCGGCGGTACAGGGCCGCGAGGTCCGTCCCGCCCCGTTCCGCCTCCGCGCGCAGGGGACCCCAGATCAGCGCCAGCACGATCATGAAGGCGACGACCCCGTTCAGGTACCACAGCGTGCGGGCGGGTCCCTCCGACAGGTCGGAGACCAGCCCGCTCACGATCATCACCACGTCGCTGAAGATCAGGGCACCCAGCAGGGTCCAGTTCTTCTGGGCGGCGCGGTTCATGGCCGTCAGGGCCAGGGCGACCAGCAGCAGCGGCGTGGTCACCACCCAGTCGAGATAGCGCGGCACGTAGGTCGTCTGGCCGTCCACCTCCAGCAGCCCCTGACCCAGCGCCATCGCCGTATACGCCAGGCCCGACCACACCGGAATGACGATGGCGACGAGGTATTCCACCTGCGGCACCCCGCGCGGGTCACGGCTCCAGCTATAGAAGAGCAGCGCCCCCGCCGCCATCAGCGCCACGTACGGCCACAGCCACAGTTCACTCGTCATGCCCCACCTTGCCGGAGGGTGGCCGTCCCGCATGTGACCCGGGATCAACCCGGACTTCATTCTTGGGAACGGGGGCGGACTTCGCCGGGGGTCTTCCGGGCCTCCCACCCTGCCCCTACATCGCCCCGCCACCGTCCCGAATCAGGATCGGTGTGTGGAAGGCGGCGGGCAGCCACTCGTCCTGCGGGTGCATCGCGTCCGGCGGGCACGAGCGCACGCAGGCCATACAGCCCGTGCAGGCCGAGAGGTTGAGGAGCAGCCGCGCGCCGCCCTCCGGCTTGAGGTCGCGGGTGATCGCCCCCGTGGGGCAGACGTTGGCACACACCGGGCAGTCGATACAGGAGTCGTCCACGAGGGGGGCGGGCCAGAAGACGCCCGCGTTCGGGGCCGGGTCCGGCGTCAGGGCGCGTGCCCGCCAGCGCCATTCCTCCGGGGTGCGCTCCCCCGGCTGGCTCCAGTCCACGAAGGGGAGGGGACGGTCAGGAATCGCCTGCGCGACCTGCTGACGCCCCGCCCGCAGCAGGGTGGCGAAGGCTCCACGGCGCGAGACCGTCACCGCCCGGTCGCGGTCCTCGGGAGTGGCGGGACGGACGGTGGCCTCGGCGGGCCGCCCGGTCGCCCCCCGCAGATGGTTCGCCTCCTCCACCACGCGCTCCAGGCGCTCGGGCACGTCGGAGGCTCCCACCGGGCAGTTCTCGCATTCCCCGTGAATCATGGTGAGCGGGATGCCCCACGCTCCGGCGGCGGCGACCACGGCGGGCGTCACGCGGCCCAGGCAGGGCAGGGTCGGCCCGCCCGCCCCGCTCTGGGAGCAGGTGAGGCCAGCTTCCCCCGTCTGTCCCGCGTCGCGCACGCTCTGGAGGGTGGGGGTCAGGTCGTACTCCAGCGCCCCCGTCGGGCAGACCTGCACGCACAGGCCGCAGCCCGTACACGCCGCCGGGTCGATGCGGATGCTGTCGCCCAGCGGCCCGACCGTGATGGCGTCGTGCGGGCAGGTGGCGTGGCAGGCGTCACACCCGCCGACCGCCTGCCGCTCCAGCAGACAGCGTGGCCCCGTATAACGCGGCATCTGGTTGCCATACTCGCCCAGACGGCTGAGAACGCCCTTCAACACGCGGGGAGTCTAGCGCCGGGGGTGTGGGAGCAAAGGGAGGCGGGAGACGAAGGAAGGGGATTGTTGCGTCCCAAAAGCAAGGCGAGCGCCGCTCGTCACCCCCCTCCCCGACCCTCCCCCACAAGGAGGGAGGGAGAAAAGATGCTTGGGCATCAGCTTTTTAGCTCCTCCCCCTTGAACGCCTGATGTGAATTGGAAAATAAGCGTGCCGGATGTGCTTTTTTCTCCCTCTCCCCTTGCGGGAGAGGGCCGGGGAGAGGGGTGGCGAGCCACGCTCGCCCTTCTCCTGGACAGCGAAAACGCCCCTGCCGCCCAATCTGCAATTCACATCAGGCGTCCCCTGGGAGGAGGCCGCGAGGGGGTGAACGGGCCGAGCCTCCCAGAAGCCGGAGCCGTCAACTCCCGGTGTCCGTTTCCTCCATCCCCGCCACCTCCACCACCGCCCGCGTCAACTCCTCCGGGTGCGTCCAGTGGAGTTGATGCCCCGCGTCGGGCAACAGGCGCAACCTGGCGTGGGGCAGGGCATGGGCGAGGGGGACGGCGTGGCCCTCCGTGGGCGCGAGGCGGTCGTGTGCCCCGGCGACGACGACGGCGGGCACGTCCAATTCCGGGTAGTGCGGGGCGAGGCGGGCGAGTTCCTGCGCGAAGGTGCGGTTCTCCCACGCGAGGGCGTGGACCTGCGCGCGTCGGCGGGAGAAGGCGAGCATCATCGCGTGCCAGTCGGCGGGGATGGGGTGCGGGTGAAAGGCGCGCGTGCCCTCGATCCATGCCACGAGCCGACCGATCGGCAGCAGCAGCACCCGCGTCAGCAGCGTCTCCAGCACGGGCACGAGGGGTACGTAGGCGAGGGGCCGCGTCAGCCCGCGCACGGGAAAGGCGGTGGGCGACACGAGGACGAGCGCCCGCACCCGCCCCGGATACGCGGCGGCGAACGCGAGGGCCACCGCCGCCCCGTAGGAGTGGCCGAGCAGGGTGACGGGTTCATGCACTTCCAGTGCGTCCAGAAGCTGCGCGAGCCGCCGCACGTTCACCTCCACGGTGATGGGCGAGCCGACCCGCGCGGGCGTGTGGCCGTGGCCGGGGCGGTCGGGGGCGATGAGGCGGGCGTGCGCGCCCAATTGCCCCCACAGCGGCGAGACGGGCCAGTCGAGCGCCACCCCATCACTCCCGTGAATGAGGACGGTGGGCGGGGCGTCCGGCTCGCCTCCCTCGATGACGTGGGTGGGACCGTCCGGCAGGTCCAGCGTGAAGCCGTGCGGCGGGTAGCGGCCCACATTGCGGCGGATGCGGGCATGGGTCGCCAGCGCCCCGGCCCCCAGGACGGCGGCCAGCCCCAGCAGGTGCGCGGCGCGGATCAAGGGCGGCGCGTCGGCACGCGCAGGGTGATGTAGAGGACACCGACCAACCCGACGAGGGCGAGCGCCACCTGAACGGGCAGGCTGGAGAGGCGACTCAGGCTGAAGGCCACTGCCACGAGGATGCACGTGCACGCGGCCCACTTCGCCCGCAGGGGCATCCCGCGCCCGGCCCGGTAGTCGCGCACGAGCTGGCCGACCACGGGCCGTGAGAGGAGCCACGCCTCCCACCTCGGATTCCCCCGCGCGAAACAGGCCGCCGCCAGCACGAGCAGCCCCGTCCCCGGTATGCCCGGCAGCACCACGCCGACGACGCCCAGCCCCGTCAGCACGAAGCCGAGCGCGACCCACAGGGGCCGCAATGCGGGGGAGGATGGGGAGGACGGCGGGCGGGCCATGACGCCCCGAAGTATGGCGGCAAAGGGACCGGGAGGAAAGGGAACCGCGAATGAGCAACCAGCCGTCAGACAGCAATGATCTGGCGGAAAGCCGGGACCTGTTGCTGTCGTGCCTCAAGGGACTGAGCAGGATGGGGAACTTCGCCGCCGGGCAGAAATAACGTGCAGCCTGTCCTAGAAGTTCCTTCCGGCGGGCCGAACGACTGTCCCATCCTCGTCGGCGTGGAGGTGGTCGCCGGGGTGGACGGTGACGCCCGCGAGGGTCACGGGCACGTCCCGCTCCCCCAGGCCCCGTTTCGCGCTTCGGCGGGGATGTGGGGCGAGCGCCCGGATGCCGAGGTCCACGGCGGCGAGCGCGGCCACGTCACGTACACAACCGTTCACAATTACGCCCGCCCAGCCGCTGCGTGCCCCGATCCCGGCGAGCATCTCGCCCAGCACGGCGCAGTTCAGGCTGTCGCCGTTGTCCACGACGAGGACGCGGCCCCCACCGGGTTCCTCCAGCGCCGCGCGCACGAGCGGATTGTCGTCCTCGATGCGGAGGGTGACGGCGGGACCGTGGAAGGGGGAGCGACCGCCGTAGTCGCGGAAGACCGGGGCCAGCACGGGCGCGTCCGGGTGCGCGTCGCTGAGGTCCGTCGTGGGTATGAAGTCGGCATCGGGAATTGGCGGGGGAGTCATGGTGTCGCCATCACAGCAGACACCGAATGCCCCACATAGGAACTACGGTAGAGACAATATGAGGACCGAACTAGGCCCAACGCGATCAGTTGGCGTTGAGCGGCTCCGCCCTGTCCAGCGGGTCAGGGGCCGCCGCGTGGGTCGGCGCGTCGTGGATGCGGCCCGTGTGCCCGCTCAGAAAGCCGCCGTCGTAGCCCCGTCGCCACGCCATCAGCTCCGCGAGGATGCTCAGGGCGACCTCCTCCGGGGCCTCGGCCCCCAGCCGCAGGCCGATGGGCGAGCGCAACCGGGCGAGCTGTTCCGGCGTGAAGGTCACGTCCTCCGCCGTGAGGTCGCGCAACAGTTCCTCCGCGCGGGAGCGGGGACCGAGGACGCCCACATATTCGGCCCCCGACCGCAGCGCGTGGGCGAGGCACACCCGGTCGCGGTCGAGGTGGTGGTTCATCACGACGAGGTGGGCACGGTCGCCGGGCGTGAAGGCGGCCAGTTCCTCCGGGGCGAGGGGGTGGAGCGCCGCGCCGGGGAAGCGGCCAGGGGTGAGGTAGGCGGGCCGGGGATCGACGACGTGGACCCGGTAGCCCAACGCGTGTGCCTGCGCGGAAAGCGGCATGGCGTCGTGCCCGGCCCCGTACAGGACGAGTTCGGGCGGAGGCACGTTCACGTCGAGGAAGACGGGGGTGCCGTCCGGGGCCGGGAGGGTGACGGCGCGCGGCTCGCGCAGCCCCAGCCGCTCACGGGCGGCGGCGAGCGCGAAGGCGTGGAGGGCCGCGCCCGGCAGCGTGCCCACCACCTCCCCGTCCGCCGGGACGAACACCCGCCTCTCGCCCGTGAGCGGCACGGCGAGGACGGCGGCGCGGCCCTCCCCCAGCGCGGCCAGCCACGCGGCGGTCACGGGATCGCCGGGGTCCACCCGCTCCACCCGCACGTCCACGCTGCCCCCGCAACCGATGCCCAGGCCCCACGTCGCGTCCTCTGACAGGTCGTAGTGGGTGACGGTCGCCCGGCCCGTCCGCATGACCTCCAGCGCGACCTCCACGACCTCGGCCTCCAGACAGCCGCCGGAGAGCATGCAGACCTGCGCGCCGTCCTCCAGCACGAGCATACGCGTCCCCTCGCGGCGATAGGCGCTCCCGCGCACGCCGACCACGGTGGCGAGGGCGGCCCGCTGGCCCAGGCGCAGGGCGGCGGTCAGCGCATCCAGCAGGGCGCGCGTCTCGGCGGCGTTCATGGGGTCAATCTATCCCCAGAGGGAGGGAGACGACAGCCCAGGTCCCCGCGCCCGACCCGCAGGACCCGCCCCGCCCTTCGACCAGAGGGCGGCCCGGCCTTATAACGCTCCGGGAGGATGAACCGTGACGTGTGAATCAGGTGCCAGCCAATCGAAGACCGGAGAACGGGCGTGACGCCGGACGAGCGCGTGGAGAAGCTGCTGTCCCGGATGACCCTGGAGGAGAAGGTGGGACAGCTCCATCAGGCCGCGAACCTGAGCGAGTCAGATGGAGAAGAGGTGCGCGCGGGCCGGGTCGGAAGCGCCCTCGTTGCCACGAGCGCCACGGCGGGCAACGACCGTCAGGAGCGGGTGCGGGCCGCCACCCTCAACCGGTTGCAACGGGTCGCCGCCCTGGAATCCCGCCTGGGCATTCCCCTGCTGTTCGCCCGCGACGTGATTCACGGCCACCGGACGGTGGCACCCATCCCGCTGGGTCAGGCCGCGAGCTGGTCGCCGGAACACGTCCGGCGCTGCGCGGAGATCGCGGCATGGGAGGCCCGCGCGGACGGCATCACCTGGGTCTTCACCCCCATGCTCGACCTCGCCCGCGACGGGCGCTGGGGCCGGGTCGCGGAGAGCTTCGGCGAGGACCCGTTCCTGGCGGCCCGGCTCGCGGTGGCGGCGGTGCGCGGCCTTCAGGGCGACGACCTCGGGGACGGGAAGCACGTGGCCGCCTGCGCCAAGCACTTCGTCGGGTACGGCGCGGTGGAGGGCGGGCGCGATTACAACACGCTGGAGGTCAGCCCCTCCACCCTCCACAACGCCCACCTGCCCGCCTTCCGCGCGGCGGTGGGGGCGGGCGTGGCGAGCGTCATGAGCGCCTTTTGCGACCTGAACGGCCTGCCCGTCGCCGCCAGCCCCGATCTGCTCCGGGGCATCCTGCGGGAAGGGTTGGGCTTTGACGGCGTACTCGTCACCGACTGGGAGGCCGTGCTGGAACTCACTCGGCACGGCGTCGCCGAAGGTGGAGAGGAGGCCGCCCGGCAGGCGTTCCTCGCGGGAAATGACGTGGACATGGTGAGCGGGCTGTACCGGGATCATCTGCCCGAACTGGTCCGGGCCGGACGGGTGCCCGTGGAGCGGCTGGACGAGGCGGTGCGGCGCGTGCTGACCCTCAAAGCCCGGCTGGGCCTGTTCGAGCGGCCCTACACGGACGAGGGGAAGGCGGCCCGCGTCCACTTCACCCCCGAACACCGCGCCGGGACGCTGGACCTCGCCCGCCGCTCCCCGGTGCTGCTCCAGAACCGGGAGGCCGTCCTGCCGCTCGCTGCTGGGACCCGTGTGGGCGTTTTCGGGGTGGCGGCCACCTGGCGCGAGCAGTTGTTCGGGACGTGGACGCTCGACGGCGAGCCGGGGGACGTGCCCTCGCTGCTGGAGGCCGTGCGGGAGGTCCACCCCGGCCCGGACGAGGTGTGGCACACGAACAACCTCGACGAGGCCCTCGACTGGGCACGCCGCACCGACGTGGTGATCGTGGCCCTCGGGGAGACGCCCACCCGCAGCGGGGAGGATCACAGCGTCGCCAGCCTCGACCTCCCGGCGGGGCAAACCGAGATGCTGGAGGCCCTGCACCACCTCGGGGTCCGGGTCGTCACGGTGGTCTTCTCCGGGCGTCCGCTCGTACTGACGCGGGTGCTGCGCGCCTCGGAGGCGGTGCTGCTCGCCTGGCATCCCGGCGTGTGCGGAGGTAAGGCGGTGGCGGAGATTCTGTATGGCCGGGTGAATCCCAGCGGGAAGTTGCCGGTCAGTCTGCCGCGCCGGACCGGGCAGGTGCCGATCCATTACAACCACAAGCCGACGGGGCGGCCCCTGTCCACCTTCCCACACGCTTACCGGCTGAGCGACGAGCTGGACGCGCCGCTCCTCCCCTTCGGCTTCGGGCTGAGTTACACGCGCTTCGAGTTCTCGAATTTGAGGATCAGCGCCCCCGAGGTCCCTCTGGGCCAGCCCATCCACGTCACCGTCACGGTGAGCAACGTCGGCGGAAGGGCGGGGGAGACGGTCACTCAGCTCTACCTGCGGGACGTGGTGGCGAGCCGCACCCGCCCGGTACGCGAACTCCGTGGCTTCGAGCGGGTCGCGCTGGAGGCTGGGGCCTCGGCGGAGGTGCGCTTCACGCTGACCCCCGAGAACATGGGCTTTTACGACGAGGCGGGAACCTTCCGGCTCGAACCCGGCGAGTTCCGGCTCTGGGTGGGCGAGGACAGCGGGGCAACTTTGGAGGGCCACTTCCACTTGTCCGCCGTCCCGCCGTAAGCGTGAGGTACGCATGGTGTGGCGAGGCCTGTCTTGACAGCTTCAGAATTAGGCGCACAATGTTCTTGTAACCGCTTACAACCCGGCTCGCACGAGCTGACGACCACGCCTTCCCGGTGTGGCCCAACTCTGCCTGTCGTGTAACCGGTTACAGGGGTTCTTCCCAGAGGTTGTCCTCCATGACGCAGACGCCCGCCCGTCCCACCATCGATGACATCGCTGCCGCCGCCGGGGTCAGCAAGGGTACCGTGAGCCGCGTGATCAACGGGCATCACACGGTCGCCGCCTTGACGCGCGAGCGGGTGCAGGAGGTCATGGGGCGGATGGGGTACGCGCCCGACCCCGCCGCACGGCACCTGAGCTGGCGGCGGGGGCAGACGCTGGGGCTGCTGCTCGACCGGGACGACCCGATGCTCCACCCCTATTACGTGCTGTTCCGGCAGGCGCTGGAGAGCCACACCGCCCTGCGGGGCGTGCAACTCGTGGGGCTGCGCGCCGAGGTCTGGAAGTTGCCCCGCCTGCCCTCGGCGGTCCTGGTGATGCACGCGCAGGACGAGGACCCACGGCTGGACTTCCTGCGGCGGGCGGGCGTTCCGTCGGTCCTGATCGGCCACCACCCCGACTTCTTCTGGGTCGCCCCCCACGACGAGGAGGGCGGCGGCATCGCGGCGCGGCACCTGCTGGGGGCCGGGCACCGCGAACTGGTCTACCTGGGCACGGGGAGCAGCCAGGTGGCGCAGGACCGTCAGCGGGGCTTCGTGGGGGTGGCGCGGGCGGCGGGCGGAAACGTCCAGTCCTTCCCCAGCGACTTCACGGTGCTCGGCGGCTACCGGGCGGTGCGGCGGGCCTGGGAGGGCGGGGCACGCTTCACGGGCCTCTTCGCGCAGAGCGACGAGAGTGCCGCCGGGGCGGTCGCCGCCCTGGAGGACCTCGGCGTGCGAGTGCCCGGTGACGTGTCGGTGGTCGGCTTCGACGGCCTGCCGGAGGTGCCGCTCAACATCCGCCTGACCACCGTCGCGCAGGACATTCCCCGCATCGCCGCCACCGCCCTGCATCTCGTTCAGGAGGCCATCTCGGGGCTGCCGCCCCGTGGCGAATTCATCCCCGTTCACCTCATCCCCGGCGCGACCGTGGCCCCACGGGCCGGCGCGCCCCTCACCGGAGGAGAAGTATGAAAAAGACCCTGCTCGTCAGCCTCGCCGTCCTCGCGTCCAGCGCCGCCGCCCAGACCACCATCAAGATCAACGGGTACGCGGGGCAGGACAACACCATCTACCCGGAGATGATCAACCGCTTCGTGCGGCCCCAGGTGCCCGGCGTCACCGTGTCGTACCAGGCGCTTCAGGGCGACTACAACCAGGGCCTGACCACGCTGCTGGCCTCCGGCTCGGCGGGCGACCTGTTCTACCTGCCCGCCGAGACGCTCGACACCTACATCGCCACGGGCAAGGTCCTGCCGCTCACCGGCCAGGTGAGCACCGCCCCCTTCCTGCGGAACCTCAACACCACCTTTACCCGGAACGGCAAGGTCTACGCCATCGCCAAGGATTTCAACACCCTGTCGGTGATCTACAACAAGGACCTGTTCGACGAGGCGAAGGTGCCGTACCCCAACAACAACGACACCTGGAGCAGCCTCGCCACCAAGCTGACCAACCTGAAGCGGGCGCTGGGGAGCGACTACTACGGCATCTGCCTCGCGCCCGACTATGCGCGCATGGGGGCCTTCGCGGTGGGCGCGGGCTGGAAACCGTTCGGCACGAACGGCAAGACCAACCTGCTCGACCCGGCGTTCCAGGCGGCCTTTAACTGGTTCACCGGCCTGACGAAGGACAAGGTGGGCATCCAACCCTCCGAACTCTCGCAGGATTGGTCGGGCGGCTGCCTGGGCACCGGCAAGGTCGCCGTCGCCATCGAGGGCAACTGGATCACGGGCTTCCTCAAGGACAACGCCCCCAACCTGAAGTACGGCACCGCCCTGATGCCCAAGGCCAACACGACGGGCAAGCGTGGCAACTTCATCTACACCGTGGGCTGGGCGGTCAACGCCGCCTCCAAGAACCGCGCCGCCGCCCTCAAGGTCCTGAACGTCCTGACCGGCCCGCAGGTGCAGCAGTACGTGCTTCAGGAGGGCATCGCCATCCCCAGCCGCACCGCCCTGTCGAACAACGCGTTTTTCAAGAAGGCGGACCCGGCGGCCCAGAACGCCGCCGCCGTCTTCGCGGGCGCGTCGGACGGTAACGTGGTCCCCTACACCTTCGGTCCCAAGGGGCCGGACTGGGCCAAGCCCATCAACACGGCGCTCGCCGCCGCGCTGAGCGGGCAGCAGACGCCCGCCGCCGCCCTGCGCCGCGCGCAGCAGGACATGACGGCCCTCCAGAGCCGCTGAAGCCCTGAAGTCACGGGGCCGGGAGAGGGTTCAGCGTTCTCCCGGCCCCGCCCCCCATTTCGGCGGGAGGTTGCCCCATGTTCAGGAGAGGTCAGACCGCCACGGCGCTCTTGTTCCTTGCCCCGTTCCTGATCACCATTCTGGTGTTCTTCTTCTACGCCTTCGCGCGGGCCATCTACTACTCGTTCACCGACTACAACCTGTTCAACACGCCCCAGCTCATCGGCCTCAAGCCCTATCTGGACGTGCTGGGCGATTCGCTGTTCCGCCGCGCCCTGGCGAACACGCTGGTGTTCTCCATCGTGGTGACGACGCTGCAAACGGTCGGCGCACTCCTCATGTCTGTGGCGCTGAACAACAAGATCAGGGGCCAGTCGTTCTTCCGCTCGGCGTGGTACATGCCCAGCATCACCTCGTCGGTGGTGATGACCCTGATCTTCCTGTGGCTCTTCCAGCGGCGCGGGGTGGTGAACTACCTGATCACCCAGTGGCTGACGTACCAGCCGGTCATCCTGACCTTCCTGGGAGTGATGATCGCCGCGCAGATCGTGCAGGTGCTGTACGAGCGGTCGCGCAGGTTGCCCGCGAAATGGTTCGACCCGGCGCTGGCCGCCATGAGTGCTCTGATCGCGCTCGCCGTCACGCTGGGCCTGAACTTCCTGGGCCTCGTCGGGGCGCGCGAGGTCACGCCCTACGACTTCCAGTATTTCTCGGACTCGTGGATCAGCCTGGGAGGCGTGCGGCTGCTGAGCATGCCGCTGCTGGTGGTCGTCATCATGAACACCTTCACGACCATTCCGGGGCTGATGCTGTTCTTCCTCGCGGGCCTCCAGAACATCCCCGGCTCGCTGTATGAGGCCGCCGACATCGACGGCGCGACCCCCTACCAGAAGCTGATGAACGTGACGGTCCCGATGCTGCGCCCCGTGACCTTTTACGTGGTGACGGTCAGCCTGATCGGCACGATGCAGATGTTCGATCAGGTGGCGGTGATCGGCAGCGCCGCGCCGCAGGAGACGTTGATCACGCTGGCGTACTACGTGTACACCAACACCTTCAAGTCGGGGGCCGCGCCCGTGAACATGGCGGCGGCGGCGGCGATCATCCTGGCCCTCATCATCCTGCTGATGGTCTTCATCCAGCGGCGGTTCTTCGTGTCCCCGGAGGCGCAATGACTTCCTCGGCGGTTCCGTCTCCCCCCGCGCGCTCCTCGGCGGCGCAGGATCAGGACCGCTGGCTGGCCCGGCGACGGTGGGCGCGGGTGGGCTGGCTGTACCTGTTCATGCTGGTGATGAGCCTGTTCTTCATCGGCCCCTTCCTGCTCGGCACGATCAGCAGTGTCAAGGACAACCCCAACGAGTACCCGCCCCGCCTGATCATCCCCCAGCTCACGCCCCGGTACATCGGCACGGCATACGACCTCGGCGTGCAGGGCGGCGCGGACGGCTGGAACGGGGGGCTGCTGCCTGGCCGCTCCGTGACCTTCGACGTGTCGGTCCGCTCCCCGCAGGATGCGCCGCAGGCCCCGCCGACCGCCTCTCTCTTCCCGTACCAGCCGCAGAGCCTCGTCGCGCTCGCCCGGCAGGCCCAGGCCCGCGACTACGCCACGGTGAGGACCGAGCAGACCGGGGGGGCGGGCGACGTGCGCGAGTACCGCACGACCGTCACCTACCCGCCCCTGACCCGGCGGCAGGGCGAGGTGGTCCGCGCCACGGTCGGTCCGGCAGGCCCCGACCTGACCGCCATCCTGCCGGGCGGCGAGCGGGTGCGGGTCACGCTCGACACCCCGGAGGCGCAGCAGCGGCAGTTCGACCTCAGCGAGACGCAGGCCGTGGAACTCGTCCGGGCGGGCGGCACCTACTACCTGCGGGGGCCGATCATCCAGCGCACGCCCCTGCAGGTGGACGTGCAGCGCGGGCAGAGCATTGTGGAGAGCACCCTGCCGCCCAGCGACCGGCAGAACTTCGACCGCTCCTTCGCCTACCGCAACGTCACGCCCGGCATCTTCGGCTACACCTTCAACAACTACCGCCGCGCCTTCAACGAGACGACCAACCCCCAGACCGGCCAGAGCCTCTTCCTGCGCTGGGTGGGCAACTCCTTCCTGTACGCCTTCCTGCGGGTGGTGGCGGCCATCGTCTTCTGCTCGCTCGCCGGGTACGCGCTCGCCCGCCTGGACTTCCCCGGCAAGACCCTGATCTTCCTCGTGGCGGTGCTGTTCGTGCAGATGGTTCCCGGACAGGTCAACCTCGTCAGCAATTACGTGCTGCTGCGGGACCTGGGGCTGCTCAACCTCTGGGGGCTGTGGCTTCAGGGGTTGGTCGCGGCGGGCGGCGTCTTCCTGATGAAGCAGTTTTTCGAGGGGATGCCGCGCGAGCTGGAGGAGTCGGCGGCCATCGACGGTGCCGGACCCTTCACGACCTTCTGGCGGGTGATGCTGCCACAGGCCGTCCCGGCGCTGATCTCGCTGGCGATCACCCAGTTCGGCGGCGCGTGGAACGACTTCTTCTGGCCCGTGGTGCTGCTGCGCGAGAACACCGACTTTACCCTGACGGTGGGCCTGTCCAGCTTCCGGCAGGCGTACGGCGGGCAGGGCGACTACGGCCTCATCCTCGCGGGGGCGGTGCTGAGCGCCATCCCCATGATCATCGTCTTCGCCGTCTTCCAGCGCTACTTCGTGGACACGGGGTCGGATAGCGCGGTGAAGGGATGAGGAGGATTTGCGCTCTGTGTCTGTATTCGGCTTTGTGCTGGTTCACTTGAGGGTGTAGGAGAGTTGAGCCGTCAGGTCGCCCCCTCACCCAGCCGCCCCCACGAGGGGGAGGAGCTAGGAACGCTCAAGCGTAAGCAGCTTTTCTCCCTCCCTCCTTGTGGGGGAGGGCCGGGGAGGGGGGTGAAACGGGCCTGGCAACCCCAACAACCCGCCCATCAATGCCCCTTCTCTTCCCTAACGCCCAATCCCTAACCCCTCCCCAGAAAGAACCCCATGCTGACCACCCGCACCGTCCTCAAGGAAAACGACCTCTACCTCGTCGGTGACACCCATTACGCGGTGGCGGGCGAGGAGAGCGGCCTGTACCGCCGCGACACCCGCTACCTCTCCCGCTACGAGTGGCGCTTGGGCGGCGAGCGCCCACAACCGCTCGTACAGCACGAACGCTGGCCTTTCTGGCTGCACGCACAATCAGCGAATGCGAACGTGGGTTACACCATGCAAGTGGGCCTTGCGCGCGACCTGACCGTCACGGCGACCGAGCTGCGCGACACGCTGCGGGTCACGCTGTACGAGCCGGGCGCGCACCGCCTGACGCTGCACCTCGGGGCCGACTTCCTCGACATGTTCGAGGTGCGGGGCTGGCCGGGCGACCTCGGCCCCCGCACGGTGGAGGTACGTGAGGTGCCCGGCGGCGTGGAGTTCGGCTACACGGCGGGCGACGGCCTGCGCTGCCGCGCGCTCGTGCAGGCCACCCCCGCCCCGACGTGGGACGGCGAGACGCTGAGTTGGGAGATCACGGACGACACCGAGCTGCGGGTCAGCGTCTTCCCCCTTCAGGGCGACGAGGAGCCGACCCCCGGCGACCCGGAGACGTTGGCGCGCGAGTATGAGGCGTTGCACGCACCCATCTCCCTCCCCGACCCACGCGACGCCCACATCCTCGAACGCTCCGTGCAGGACCTGCGGAGCCTGAGTTTCCAGACCGAGGCCGGACCCTTCCCAGCGGCGGGGCTGCCGTGGTTCGTGGCCCCCTTTGGCCGCGACAGCCTGATCATCTCGCTGCTTGTGCAAGAACACCGCCCCGAACTCGGCGTCACGGTGGCGCGATATTTAGCCGCTCGGCAGGGCAGGCGACACGATCCTGTCACGTTGGAGCAGCCCGGCAAGATTCTCCACGAGGAGCGGGTGGGCGAACTCACCCGGCTGGGCCGCACCCCCCACCGCCCGTACTACGCGACCGCCGACGCCACACCCCTCTTCGTGTGGCTGGTGGGCGAGCTGAGTCGCCAGCGGCCCGACCTCGCCCGTGAGCTGCGCCCGAACTGGGAGGCGGCCCTGGAGTGGCTGACGACATTGGGCGATCCCGACGGCGACGGCCTGATCGAGTACACCCCCGACCCCGGCGGCATCACGAACGCGGTGTGGAAGGACAGCGGCGACTCCACCTTCACCGAGGACGGGGAGGATGTGAGCGGTCACGTCGCGGTGATCGAGGTGCAGGGCTACGCCTACGCGGCCTACCTCGCGGCGGCCCGTATGTACCGACAGTTGGGCGAGTCGGAACGTGCGGCGCAGTGGGAAGAGCGTGCCCGAACCCTCCGCGACACGTTCCAAAGAACCTTCTGGTGGCCGGAACGCGGTTACTACGTCCACGGCCTGAACGGCGATAAGAAGCCCCTGCGCGTCCTCGTCAGTAACCCGGCGCATACCCTCTGGACGGGCATTATTCCGCCCGAGTACGCCGGGCAGGTCGCCCGCACGGCGCTCGGGGACGAGCTATGGAGCGGCTGGGGCATCCGCACCCTCGGTCTGAACGAGCTTCGCTACAACCCGGTCTCGTACCACAACGGCAGCGTGTGGCCCCACGACACGGCGGCGGCAGCCCTCGGCATGGCACGTTACGGGCTGCGCGACGAGGCCCGGCAGGTCGCCCGCACCCTTTTCGATGTGGCCCGCTGGGCACCCGACGCCCGCCTGAGTGAACTCCTCGCGGGCTTCCCGCGTGAGGACGGTCCGCCCGTGCCCTACCCCGCCGCCTGCCACCCGCAGGGCTGGGACGCGGCAATTCCGCTGGCGCTGGCGCATCTGCTCGCGGAGGGTGAGGAAGCGATCAGCCGTCAACCCTCAGCCGTCAGCGGGGCGCTGGGACGTTGAGTTTAGAAGTGTAGATACGGCGGTCACAGACAGAACCTGCTTTCTGGGGAATGACTCCTCCGGGCAGGTTCTCTCGTTTGAGGCGCGTTCAAGGAGTCGTCCAGTTCTTCAGTTCACCCAGTTTTTGCTCCTTCCCCTTGAGGGGGGAGGCTGGGAGGGGGTGAGCGGGCAGGGCGTCCCCGGAGAAGAGAGCAACGACTCCCGGCGATTCTCCAAACACACAAGCATCCCCCGGCATACCCCAACCCCGGCCCTCCCGGCAACTGGCGACCTCCCCTTCTCCCGCGCGTGACCTTTCACTAAGGGCCGCCTCACCCACCCCCCCCGGGGTGGCGCGAGAATCGGCCCATGCTGGACAACCTGCTGAGCAGTGTGCGCCGGGGAGCCGGGCGGGTGCAGCGGCGCGGTGAGGAACTCGCACAGGTCGCCCGGCTGCGGCTGGAGGTCTTCCAGCTCACCCGCGAACTCGACCTGCTGTACGCCCGGCTGGGCCGCTCGTACCATTCGGGGGCGGACGTGAGCACCCTCCGGGGCGTGCAGGAGGACATTCGCCGGGTGGACGACGAGATCAGCGCCCGCGAACGCCTGATGCGCGAACTCGGCGGCGACCCGTCCGAGGTCCACTCGGAGGACCCCGACCCGACCTCATCCCGCCCCCAGACCGTCACCGTCCTTTCCACCACGTCAGGCACGGCGGGCACCGAACCCACCATCCCCGATGCCATGCCCCGTCCCCAGGAGAAGCGCATGACCGACCGCGATGCCGACATCCCCACCTCCCCCAACCCGACCGTCGAGCACAGCGACGAGCGTCTGGACCTCGGCGACTCCACCGCCAGCCAGGGCAACCTGCCCGCCCGCGAGAAGGGCTTTATCAACCAGCACCGCAAGGAGGAGGGCCGCGCGGCGAGCGAGATGCCCGACCCGCTGGACCTGTAACCCCTCCCTTGTCTAGCCCCCTGGGTGCCGTCCCCCCCTCCCGCCCCCTTTGTCAGGGCTGAGCTTGAGGAGGGTCACATTCCCTTCACCCCGGCCTGCGCTTTTGTAGGGCATGACACAGGTACACCTGGGACTGACCTCTTCGATGATCGAACTGCGCGGCGCGTGGCGCGGTGGAGTCTACGATCCCGAGCGGACCTTCGAGGGTGCCGTCACCGCTTCCTCCCTTCCCGAGGTGGGCGTGGGCGAGCGGCTGGAGGTCCGCTACCAGACCCCGGCGGGCCGCACCCCCGGCGCAGCCGAGCACGGCACCTACGTCATGAGCCTGCACGAGGGCCGCGTGACGTGGCCGCTGATGAGCTTCACCTGCCACGCCACCGCCGGGGCAGGCCGCGAGGGCAACGACGACACGGCGGAGGCGACCTGGCAGGCGGTGCCGCTGCCGCCGGAGGAGGCGAATTTCTGAGGGGAAAGGAATTAGGGGTGAGGCGTTAGGGATGAGGAACGCCTCTTTTCCCTAACTCCTAACCCCTATAAATCCCTGCGGCTGAACTGCCACATCCCGCCCGCCACCGCCAGCACGGCGAGGACGACCGCCCACACGAGCAGACCGGGGGCCAGGGGTTCGGTACTCAGGAAGGGATTGGCCCCACGGGCGGCGGCAGTGACCTGAAGCATGATCTCGGGTTGCAGGTGGTAGGTGGCCCCCAGCCACAGGGCGTTGGTGGGCATCACGATGTTGGCGAGGCGGCCCAGGGCCGTGAGGGTCGGGCTGTCGGCCAGGGACCCGATGCTGCTCATGATGCCGCCCGCAAAGCCCGCGCCGTACAGCACGAACACGCCGATGCCGTTGGCGAGGGTCGTGAACAGGGTGCTGCCGAGCACCGTCAGGGCCGTGGTGAGGATCATGGCGAGCAGCACGAGGAGGGTGGCGGGCACGGGCGAGGGCGGCAGAAAGCCGGTGATCAGCCGGATGCCGACCAGCAGCGCCACGCTCAGCAACGCGACGTACCCGACGTTCACCACCGTGAAGCCCAGCCAGCGCCCGAGGACGAGCTGGGCGCGGCTGACGGGCCGGGCAATCACACTCTGCATCACGCCGCTTTCCACGTCCCCGCTCACCGCCCCGACGGTGGACAGCACCGACATCAGGGACCCCAGGAAGTACACGAGGTACATTCCGAAAAACGCCGTGAACATCACGGGCAGGTTCGCCGCCCCGCTCACGCTGCGACCATCCAGCCCCGCCTCGACCGCGCGCTGGTCGAGGTTCTGCTCCAGCCGGAAGACGCCGTACAGATAGAAGCCCAGGAACGCGGCGGTGAGCAGCAGCAGCACGACCACCAGCCGTTTGCGGACGGCCTCGCGCAGGCTGAGTTCGGCGATGAGGAGGACGTTACGCACGGGCCACCTCCGGGGGGCGGGCGGGGCGCGCGGCCTCCGGCGTGTCCTCGATGAGTTCGAGGAACATCGTCTCCAGGTCGGGGCGGCGCGGGGTCAGGGCGTACAGGCGGGCGCGGTGGGCGTGAACGGCGTCGGCGAGGGCGGGGAGGCGGTCCTCGCGGTCCAGCCACAGCTCCACGGAGGCGCGGCCCGGCGTGTTCGTGTCGGTGTGGCGCACCTCGCCGATCTGCCCCAGCGCCGCGAGCAGGCCCGGCGGGAGGTGGTCCACCCGCACTTCCACCGGCAGCACCCCGCCCATCAGCTCGCGCATGGTGCCCTGGCGCAGCACCCGACCGGCCTTCACGAACGCCACCCGGTCGCAGACCTGCTCGACCTCCGACAGCAGGTGGGAGTTCAGGAACACGGCCACGCCCTCGGCCCGCAGCCGCTCGATGATCTCGCGCACCTCCACCCGCCCGATGGGGTCGAGCGCCGAGGTCGGCTCGTCGAGGAAGACGAGGCGGGGCCGTGCCAGAATCGCCGCCGCGAGGCCCGCGCGCTGAAGCATTCCCTTCGAGTACCCGCCGAGCGACTCGCCGCCGCGCCCGCCGAGGCCCACCGTCTCCAGCACCCCCGGTACGCGCGCCCGCAGTTCGTCCGCCCGCAGCCCCGCGAGCCGCCCGTGGAAGCGCAGGAACTCCTCGGCGGTCATCCACGTCTGGAAGCGGAACTGCTCGGGCAGGAAGCCCAGGCGGGCGCGCACCGCCGGGTCGGAGGGGTGGCCGCCGAGCACGCGCAGCTCCCCGCCGGACGGGTGAACGAGGCCGAGCAGCATCTTGACGGTGGTGCTCTTGCCCGCCCCGTTCGGGCCGAGGAAGCCGAAGACCTCCCCTTCCCCCACCGTCAGGCTCAGGCCGTCCACGACCGCCCGCCCCCGGTACTCCTTGCGTAATTCCCGCGTCTCGATGGCCGCCACCCGGTCAGGATAGTGGGGCCGGAGGGCGGGGGCGTGCATCGGAAGTTGCAAAGAGGGGAGAGAGCCGTGGTCCAGGGCCTCAGCGCACCGTCTTGCTGATCAGGCTGTTGGTGTAGAAGGTGCCCGCCCTCGCCCCGGCGGGGAGGCTGCCCTGCCTCACGAGCGCGGCGACCGCCTTCGTCCACGCGGCGGGGTCGCTCGCGCCGAGGCCGTTGGCGCGGGTGTACGCGCTCTGCATCAGGGGCACGCTCGCCCGCAGGATGTCCAGCGTGCCGCCGCCCGTGCCGAAGACGGGCTGGGCCACCCGGAAGGCGCGGGCGGGGTCGGCCACCGTGAACTTCAACCCGCGTTGCGAGGCCCGCACGACCCGCCGGGCGAGGTCGCCGGTGAGCGTCTTCTCCAGCGTGATCAGGCCGGAGCCGACCATCGGGTAGGCGGCGGTCACGTCAATCGTGCCCACCCGCGTGCCCGAGGCGCGAAGCTGCACGACCTCGTTGTTCACAAAGCCGACGGCGGCGTCCACCCGCCCGGCGCGCACGGCGTCGAGCTGCGTGAAGCCGATGGAGGCAACCCGCACGTCGCGCCCCTCCCGCAGTCCCGCGTCGTCCAGCACGGCCCGCAGCGCGGCGTAGGAGCTGCCGAAAGTGCCGGGCACCCCGACCGTCTTGCCCCGCAGGTCGGCGGCCCCATTCAGGGGCTTCGTGCTGAAGATCGTCACGGGAAGTTTCTGGTACATCGCCATCACGTAGCGCACGGGCGCGCCCTGATTGCGCGCGAAGATCGCGTCCTCGGGGTCCCCCACGATGAAGTCGAGCTTGCCCTGAAGCAGCAGCGGCATGAGTTCGGAGACGAAGCCGTGCTGGAACCGCACGTTCACCCCCTCCGCCCGGAAATACCCCAGTTTGTCGGCCACGTAGAAAGGGGTGAACTGCACGTTGGGCAGGTAGCCGAGGCCGATGGTCACGGTACGGGGAGCGGCGTTCTGGGCCGACGCGGTGCCGAGGGCCAGCAGAGGGAGGAGGGCGGCGGCGAGCTTCATGGGGGCGAGTATAGGAGGGTCACGCCGCACGACCATGACCGGGGCTTCCAAACTCGGGCTTGGCGGAAACCGGGCATCCACCTGGAGCCTGCGTATCATCCTCGCCGCATGGACCTCGAATCGTGGCGTCCCGAGGACAACGCCCGCCGCCATCGCCCTGATCCTCGCGGGAAGTGCGGGCACCTTCGTCTTCGTCGCCCTGTGGCTCGCCGCGTCGCTGCACGTCCTCCTTGCCGTGCTGGGGGGCCTCGCGGCGGGGGCGCTCATGCGGCTGCCCGCCTCCGCGCTGCTGGCGATCTTCCGGCGGTAGGTGCGTCGTCTGGCGAACGCCGTTCCCCTGTTTCACTGGCCGACGGGCGACCCCTCCGCCCCTGCGGGGCACCTCCCCCTAAAAGGGAGGCAGAAGCAGAACAGGCTCCCCCCAGCGAAGCTGACTGAGGGGTTGCCCTCCGCCTCTGCGGTCGCGCTGGCGGCTGAACGCCGACGGCTAACCGCCCCCCGGTGGTAGACTCCGGGGTACGTCTGCGCGAGCGCGCGGAGAAAGGATCACCATGACCAACGACACCAACGAGCTTGACCCACGGGGCGACCTGCACGAGACCCCGGAGGAGCTGCGCGACGTGCTGCCCCAGCTCCAGGGCGAACCCGACGAGGACCCCGTGCTGGACGCTGAGGAGGCCGAGCAGGAGGGCCTCGCCGCCGCAATGGACAGCGGCAATGTGGGCGAGGGTGAGGACGAGGACGCTGAAGGCGAAGAGGGCGAGGACGAGTACATCGACGCCGACGATCTCCTGGCCCTCCTCGGTGAGATGAAGGAGATGCTGGAGGCCCAGAGCAAGGAAATCCGTGGTTTGCGCCGCGAGATGCGCGAACTGCGCGAGAGCCAGGGCACCCAGGCGAGCGGCTTCAAGCCCCGCGAGGACCGGGGCACCCAGGGCGGCGGCTTCCGTCCGCGTGAGGACCGGGGTGGCTTCCAGGGTGGCGACCGTGGCGGCTACCAGGGTGGCGGCGACCGGGGCAACTTCCGCCCCCGTGACGACCGGGGTGGGCAGGGTGGCGGCTTCCGTCCGCGTGAGGACCGGGGTGGCTTCCAGGGCGGCGACCGTGGCGGCTATCAGGGTGGCGACCGGGGCAACTTCCGCCCCCGTGACGACCGGGGCGCTCAGGGTCAGGGTGGCGGCTTCCGTCCGCGTGAGGACCGGGGTGGCTTCCAGGGCGGCGACCGTGGCGGCTATCAGGGTGGCGGCGACCGGGGCAACTTCCGCCCCCGTGACGACCGGGGCGCTCAGGGTCAGGGTGGCGGCTTCCGTCCGCGCGAGGACCGTGGCGGCTTCCAGGGCGGGGGCGACCGCGAGTCCCGTCCGCAGGGTGGGGAGGGCGGCGGCCAGGGCGAGGGCTTCCGTCCGCGCGCCCGCACGGACCGGGGCTGGGGGAATCGGCGCAACGAGGAGTGAGGCCTGGCTGTTTAGGGGTCTAGAGGTCGAGGGGTCGAGGGGTCGGGTGCGGGTTGCCCGGCCTTCTCTTTTTGGAGGGGCGAAGGGTGGAAGAGCAATGGAGGCGGTCTTTTCTCCCTCCTTGTGGGGGAGGAGGGTGACGAGCACCGCCTGTCCTCTTTCCAGACGCTGAAAACGCTTCTCTCAGCCAGCCCGCAATTTATATCCAGCATCTTGGGGGGAAGGCCGGGAGGGGATGAACGGCCCGAGCCGCCCGGCGACCACTTCCTCTACCTGTCTCCCAGCAGATACCCGTCCAGCCAGCCGAGATACTCCTCCAGCCGCCCCATCCGGCGGTCCGGTCTGCCTGAGCGCGAGAGTTCGTGGTCCTCGCCGGGGAAGCGGACGAAGCGCAAGGGAACGCCGTGGAGACGCAGGGCCGCGTACCACTGCTCGGCCTGCTCGATGGGGCAGCGGTGGTCGAGGACACTGTGGACGATCAACGTCGGGGTCCGCACGTTCTCCACGTGGGCGAGGGGACTCATCGCCCACAGGCGGGGAGTGTCCGCGCTCCGGTGGAAGTTCAGGCCGAGTTCGTCGTCCCAGAAGCGCCCGCCGATGTCCGAGGTGCCGCCGAACGAGATCAGGTTGCAGATGCTCCGGTCGGTGACGGCGACGCGGAAGCGGTTCGTGTGCGCCGTGATCCAGTTCGTCATGTAGCCGCCGTAGCTTCCGCCCATCACGCCCATGCGCTCGCCGTCGAGACGCGGGAAGGTCGTGATGCACACGTCGAGGAAGGCCAGCAGGTCATCCATGTCCACGCTGCCCCAACGCCCGTGGATGTCTTGCGACCACGCCTGCCCATAGCCGACGCTGCCGCGCGGGTTGCCGTAGCACACCCCGTACCCCCGCGCCGCGAGAAGCTGAAATTCGTGCATGAAGGCGTGGCCGTAGGCCGTATGCGGCCCGCCGTGGATGCTCAGCAGGGCGGGCACGTGTTCCTCCCCGTCCGGCAGCAGGACCCAGCCCTCCCCCTCGCCGAGGTCGTTGGTGAAGCAGGCGCGCTCCGGTGCCCGGACGGGGAACGGGAGCTGGGCGTGGAGGTCCGTCACCTGCACCCCGTTCAGCTCCACCTCCGGGAAGCGGTCGGCCCGCTCGCGGATGAGGGCGACGCCGCCCCCCCGCGCGGTGAAGGCGCAGATTACCCCGTCCTCGCGGTGGTCGTGGGGCGTGACCGCGCCGTCCAATCCCACCCGGAAAAGACCGCACGAGCCGCCGACCGTGCTGGCAAAGAGCAGCGTCTCCCCGTCCAGCCACGCGGGGCGCTCGGGGAAAGCTCCCACGTGACAGTCCCCACCCACCAGATTGCCGACCGGGCGGTCCCACCCCTCGTCCAGCCGCCGCCACGTGCCGTCCCCCTCCACGAGGAAGAGGTGGGGGTCCTCCGGGCTGCCCTTGCCCTCCGGTCGGCCCACGAGGACGAAGCGTTCCCCGTCGGGGTGGGGCGTGGCCGAGGTAATCGCGGAGTTCCAGCGGGTGAGGCGGGTGCGCTCCCCGCCAGGAAGCAGCGTGTCCGCCTCCTGCCGCCACTGCGCCGCGTCGTCCTCCGTCTGGCTGGAGACGAGGAGAACGCCGCGTGAATCGGGCCACCAGGCGTAGGAGGTAATTTCGATCTCCGGCGCGTGCCACTCGCGCAATTCCTCCGTCGCCACGTCGTAGAGCCACAGCCGGGTGGGCCGTTCGGGCAGCCAGTCGCGCCCGTTGAAGCGGTAGCGCGGGCGGGTGATGACGCGGGCCTCGCCGCGCTCGTCACGCTTGTCCTCGTCGTCACCGAGACTCAGAAAGGATAGGAAGCGTCCGTCGGGACTCCAGGCCACGTCCGTCACCGCGTTCTTGAAGCGCGTCACTCGCCGGGCCTCACCCCCCGTCAACGGCAGCAGGAAGAGTTGGCCCTTCTCGCCGCCGCCCTCGCGCACGAAGGCCAGCGTCTCCCCGTCCGGCGAGAGGCGCGGCGACGTGTCCCGGCCCTCCCCGCGCGTGAGCTGCCGGGCCTCGCCCCCCTCCGACATCCACAGGTGGGAGCGGTAACGCGGTTTCGGGAAGCCGTCTTTGAGCCGTGCCGGGTCCTCCTCCTCGATGCGCGAGAGGACGAAAACGACACGCGCACCGTCGGCGCTCACCTGCGGGTCGGATGGGAAGGCCAGGGCGAGCAGGCTGTCTGGGCCGGGCATATGAGTCATGGGCGCAGTCAAGCACGGGGGCGCACGCTCAGGCGAAGATTCGGTCTGGGAGAGGTGAGAAAGCTCCCACGTTTCCTGACGAAGCTGACTTAAGATGAGGGCACCGCGCTTCACCCATCACGCTTCGCACCGACCGGGACCCACCGTGCGGTTCCTGTCGCGTCTCGCCTGGTCCTGGCCGCCCCGGCCTCTGGAGGAGAACACCATGCAGGAACTGTCGTGCACCTGGGTCCCCGGCACCATCAACCTCGTCCGCCTGCGCTTCGCGGGCCGCACGGTGGAGCTGACGAGCACCCGCCTCACGCGCATCTTCGGGCCGCAGGCCATCAGCGAACTGTACACGCGGGGCCGGGCCGTCCTGCGGGCCAATCCGCAGCAGATCGCGCTATTGACGTGAGGTGAGGGGGCGTACTCCTTCGAGCGGTAGGGGTGGTGAGGTTTAATCGCTGTTTGGGAAGACCAGCACGCCCGGCCCATAAGGCGTGAGAACCCGCACCCATGCTTCCGTAGACTCCGCCAAACGGTCACGGTCCAGTTTTAGAAAGTGTGGTTCGTCGTTCCGTTCGTCCTCGTTGGAGTACGTGCGCCATATTCTTAGCCCTACGACCAATTCGGCCAACTCCTCCACATCACGCGCCTTCCACTCCTCCAGATTGCCGGGCGGCGAACCTTGGAACCGACCGAAGAAGTTAACAAGTGGCTCAGCATTGGCGAAAGTCGGAATTAGAAAGCCTTCGAGCTGACGCTGATCGTTGGCGTATCCCGCACACTGCTCACCGTAAGTTACGCCTGTTGGTGCTTCCACGATGACGAACACGTAAGGCTCGCGCGTCCCGTCCGGGGCGAGGAAGACGTGTGGCTTTCCCCCACTCACTCCAGAGCCCCCACCCCCGTCAGGTGCCGTCCGACGATCAACGTGTGAATGTCGTGGGTGCCCTCGTAGGTGTCCACCGTCTCCAGGTTGAGCATGTGGCGGATGATCGGGTACTCGGTGGTGATGCCGTTGCCGCCCAGCAGCTCGCGGGCGAGGCGTGCTCCCTGCAACGCCACCCGCACGTTGTTGCGCTTCGCCATCGAGACCTGCGCGAAGTTCATGCGCCCCGCGTCGCGCAGTTGCCCCAGCCTCCACGCGAGAAGAAGGCCCGTCGTGTGGTCCGTCGCCATCCTCACCAGCTTGTCCTGCACGAGCTGGCGTCCCGCGATGGGCTTGCCGAAGGTGGTGCGGCTGCCCGTGTAGTCCAGCGCCGTCTGGAGAACCGCCTCCAGCGCCCCCATCGCCCCCCACGCGATGCCGAAGCGGGCGGAGGTCAGGCAGGAGAGGGGCGACCTCAACCCGTTCGAGCCGGGCAATAGATTCTCGGCGGGAATGCGGCAGTCCTCCAGCACGATCTCGCCCGTCACCGAGGCGCGCAGGCTCATCTTGCGGTGCAGCGCGGGCGCTTTGAAGCCCGGTGCGTCCGTCGGCACGATGAAGCCGCGCACCACACCTTCCTCGTCCTTCGCCCACACCACGGCGAGGTCGGCGGCGGGCGAGTTGGTGATCCACATCTTGTTGCCGCTGAGGACGTACTCGTCCCCGTCGCGGCGGGCGCGGGTCCGCATCGCGCCGGGGTCCGAGCCGCCGTCGGGTTCGGTGAGGCCGAAGCAGCCGATCAGCTCACCGGAGGCGAGGCCGGGGAGGTACTTGCGCTTCTGCTCCTCCGAGCCGTAGGTGAAGATGGGGTACATCACGAGGCTGCCCTGCACGCTCGCCGCGCTCCGCAGGCCGCTGTCCACCCGCTCCAGCTCGTACATCATCGCCCCGTAGGCGCTGTAGGACACGCCGGAGCCGCCGTATTCCTCGGGCGTGGTCGGGCCGAGCAGTCCCATCTGGCCGAAGCCGCGCATCACGTCGCGCACGGGCAACTCGGCGTGGTCCCACCACTCGCCGACATGCGGCATGAGTTCGGCCTCGCAGTAGGCGCGCACGCTCTCGCGGATCAGTCTCTCGTCGGTAGGCAGGAGGTCTTGGACGGCGAATTCGTCAATCATGGGGACTCCGGTCAGTGGTGAGTGGTCCGTGGTCAGTGGTCCGTGGTGAGTGGGTTCGGCCCTCTGCACGGGTTGAGGTTGGAGGTGTTCGCCTGGAGTTTAGGGTGTGGGAAGGCCGTAGACGCGGCGGGCGTTCGCGTCCGTGACCGCCTCTAACTCCTCAGCCGTCGTCGCCCGCAATTCCGCGATGAACTCCAACGTGTGGCGCACGTAGCCGGGCCGGTTGGGTTTGCCCCGCTTCGGCACGGGGGCGAGGAAGGGCGCGTCCGTCTCCACGAGCAGGCGGTCCAGAGGGACGGTGCGGGCGGCGTCCTGAATCTCGCGCGCGTTCTTATAGGTCGTGTTGCCCGCGAAGCCGAAGTAAGCTCCCCGCTCTAGCCCACACGCGAGCAGCCCCGCGTGGCCGCTGAAGCAGTGGAGGATGACGGGTTGATCCGGCCACGCGGCGAGCACATCCACGACGCCGCGCTGTGCCCGGTCCTGCCCTAGCTTGTCCCGCACGTGGATGACGAGGGGCTTGCCCGTCCGCCGCGCGAGGTCGAGTTGCCACTCGAAGGCCGCGACCTGCGCCGCCCGTTTCGTGTCGTCCCAGTAGTCGTCCAGCCCGCTCTCCCCGATGCCGATGACGCGGGGGTGGGTGGCGAGACGCTCCAGGACCGCCCGCGCCTCCGGGCCGTCCTCGTCCGTGTCGGTGGGGTGCAGGCCCACGGTCGCCCACACGTCGGGGAAGCGTTCGGCGAGGGCGACGGCGTTGCGGGCATGCTCCACGCTCGCGCCGATGCACACCATCCCCGTCAGGCCGAGTTCGCCCCGCGCGGAGGCCGGGTCGCCCATGTAGTCGAGGTGGCAGTGGGTGTCGATCATGGGGAAGAGGGTACGCGGGTGGCGGGACGCGGTGCGCGGTGGCGTTCCTTTCCCGCGCACGGCACCCCCTCCGACCTCCCCCGCCGTTCCTCACCCGCGTCAGGCGCTGCCCATCACTCTCACCGGACCCCCGCGCTAGATTGCCCCCGTGTTGAAGGCGGGGCTGTACGGATTGGCCTTTCTGGGCGTGTTCGCGCTCGTGTTCGCATTTTTGCCCACCGGGGAAGAGAGCGACACGGGCACGGGTGCCCGCCTCCAGGGAGTGGCCCTGACCCTCTACCCGGCGCGCGACGAGGGCGCGGTGTGGCGTTTCCGGGCCTCGGACGTGACGAGCGACCCCCTGAAGGGCGAGACGCGGCTCGCGGGCCTGTCGGACGGCGGGCGCTGGCTGCGGGAGCGCGGCCCCGACGGGCAGCCGACGGGCGAGTTCACCCTCGACGCCATGCTCGCCGCCCCCGACCTCACCATCGACGGGCAGGACAACATGCTGACCCGTCAGGCCGAAATCACGCTCGTGCAGCAGTGTGCGCGCATCAACCTCACCGGCACGCCGGAGCAGCCCGTCCGCGTGGAGCAGGGGTCGGGCTTCAGCGCCCCCGTCGCGGTCGTGGATTCCCCCTCGCTGACCGGACGTGTGACCCGGATGCGGATGAGCTTCGGCTTCCAGGTCGAGGACAGCGGCGAGGACTCCACCCTCGGCTGGAACCCCGACGCGACCGAGGTCTGCGAGAACGGCAAGCGTGTGCCGTTTGGCGGCCCCACCCCAACAGGAGAACCCTCGTGAAGAAGAACCTGACCCTCACCCTCGCGCTCGCCGCGACCACCGTGCTCGCCCAAGGCTCGGCCCCGGAGAGCCGCATCATCAACATCCAGGGAGCGCCGCGCGGCGACCTGCGGAACGGGCCGCTGTCCTTCACGGGCAGCCCGGTCAAGGCGACCGTGAGTACCCTCCAGATTCAGGCGGCGCAGGCTTCCCTGGCCGCGCCCGCCGGAACGCCGCTGATCCAGGCGAAGGGCAGGCGGACCTCCAACTTCACGGGCAACGTGGTCGTCACGCGCGGACGCCTCACCGCGAAGGGCGGGCAGCTCGCCTACAGCGAGGCGACCGGGCAGGGTGTGATGGGCGGCGGCCCGAGCGCGACCTTCGTGCCCGCCAACCGCGAGGACGACCCCGTGAACATCAGCGCCGGGCAGATGAGCCTCGACGTGGACAACAACGTCTCCACCAGCACGGGAACCGTCCTGCTCAGGAGCGGCAGCCAGACGGGCAAGGCCGACCGCCTGACCTTCGACGAGGACCGCGAACTCGCGCAGCTCACGGGCACTCCCAGCCTCACCCGCGCCGCGCGGGGCAACCAGAAGGAACTCGTCATCACCGGGCAGGAGGTCCGCGCCCTGACGAAGACGAAGACCCTGTACGTGCGCGGCGGCGTGCGGCTCGTGCAGGGGACCCTGACGACCACCGGGAACGCCGTGTACTACGACGACCGGAAGAACGTCGCCTATGTCGTCGGCAACGCCGTCAGCGTGGACAGCCGCACGAAGGCGACGGTGCGCGCCCCGGCGAGCGGCGCTCTGGAACAGAGAACCGACCTCGCCCGCGTGCGTGCCCTGAACACGGCGTACAAGATTCCGACCGAGCAGTTCCGCCTGCGCGGCGAGAACTAAGCCGGGGCGGGCGTGCGGCGACTCCTCACCCTGACGCTGGCCCTCACCCTGGGGGCCGCCCTGCCCGCGTGGGTGCTGGCGCAGGAGACGGGAGCGCCGCCCACGTCTACTCCAACCCCACCCGCCCAGGAGAACCCGGCCCCGACACCGACGCCAACCGAGACTTCCCCCCCCGCCGAGGCCGAGAACGCCAGCCTTGAACTCGTGCGCGAGGGCGACGACGGCGAGGAGCGGCGCATCCGCATCGTGCGGACGGGCAGCAGCGACGAGACGGGCATCTTCACGATCTGTAGCCCGCAGGACGACGAACCCCAGGACGCCCCAAGCCTCGCCGTCTTCAGCGAGTCGGGGGCGGGCGGCGTCCGCATCACCATCGACAAGAACGTGATCCGGGTGCCGCTGGCCCTCGTCACCCAGCGGCAGGGGGAGGAGGGCGAGGGCGGCGACGGGCGGGTGGAGGCGAGCGCCGGGGCCGCCCGTTTCCTCGACGAGGTGCCCCCCGGCAAGACCGACCGCCTGAGCCGCTGCGCCGTGGAGGCGACCCCCAAGCCCGCCCCCGACACGGTGCTCGTCACCCAGGGCAAGACGGAGCTGAAGGGCCAGAAGCTCGTGTATGACGAGGTGGACGGCATCGCCCGCATCGACGGCCCCATCGGCTTCACCCGCCCGAGCGATGACGGCCCCCTGACGGGCCAGAGCGAGCGCATCGAGGTGGATGTGGACGCCGAGCAGACGACGCTGGTGGGCAACGTGGTCCTCAACAGCCAGGGCGGACGCGTGAGCAAGGCGGCCCGCGTGGAATACGACGACGCGGCGAATACCGCCCGCCTCATCGGCACGCCCGAGCAGCCCGCCGAGAGCGTGCAGGGCCGCGACGTGCTGCGCGCCCAGGAGCTGCTGTACGACCTCGACCGCAACGAGGTGGTGGCCCGCGCGGGCGAGGGCGGCACGATCACGGGCGAGTTTCAGGACGGGGAGGCGGCAGAGGGGGAGACGCCGACCACGACGCCCGCATCGCCCACTGCGCCGCCGGGAACGACGCCCACGCCTCCTCCCGAAACGCCCCCCACTCCTCCAAATCCCCCTGCGCCCTGAGCCGGGGGGTTTTCGGTGGGGCTACAGTTGGGGAGGACGGGTACGGAACCCTGAAATCGTCCGCCCGGAGGTCCCCAGTCATGGACGCCCTGACCCGCAACAAGCAGAACGTCGTCGCCTTCTACGACCTGATGTTCAATCTGAACCGTCCCGCCGAGGCCATCGAGCGGTACGCCGGGGACGTGTACATCCAACACAACCCGCATGTGGAGGACGGCAAGGAGGGCTTCGTCCGCTACTTCGAGAGGATGGCGCGGGAGTACCCCGATAAACGGGTGGACTTCAAACGCGTCCTGGCCGAGGGAAACTTCGTGGTTCTCCACTGTCATCAGGTCTGGCCGGGCGACCACGAGTATGCGGGCATCGACATCTTCCGGCTGGACGACGAGGGCCGCGTGGTGGAACACTGGGACGCCCTTCAGGCCATCCCGAAGACCTCGAAGAACGGAAACGGGATGTTCTGAGGAGAGTCCCTCTACCCCAGCCGCTCCCCCGTCTTCCGCAGCACCTCCGCGCTCGCCCCCAGCGCCCGCTCCTCCTCGGGCGTCAGGGATGGCATCAGCGTGTCCTCCACGCCCCGCGCGCCGACGATGCGCGGCAGGCTGAGGCTCACGCCGTACTCGGGCGTCGGGGCGCTGACGGTGAGGACGGAGCGGCGGTCGTTCAGGACGGCCTCGGCGATGCGGGCGAGGGCCGCGCCGATGCCGTAGTAGGTCGCCCGCTTGCCCTCGATGATCGCGGCGGCGGCGTCACGGGTGCCCGCGTCGATGTCGGCCCGCACCTCGTCCGTCCACTCACGCCCGCGCGCCCGCAGGAAGCTCTCGACGGGCAGGCCCGCGACCGTGGCCGTACTCCACGCCAGCACCTCGCTGTCCCCGTGCTCGCCGAGGACGTAGCCGTGGACGTGGGTGGCGTCTACTCCCGCGTGGGCGGCGATGAGGTGCCGGAAGCGGGCGGAGTCGAGCACCGTGCCCGACCCGAGGACCGCGTGCCCCGGCGCGAGGCGGGTGGCGAGGTCGGTGAGCACGTCCACCGGGTTCGTGGCGATGATGAACACGGCGTCCGGCGCGTTCTCTGCTACCTGTGGAACAAGGTCCCGGAAGATGGCCGCGTTCTTGTCCAGGAGGTCGAGGCGGCTCTCGCCGGGCTGCTGGTTGGCCCCGGCGGCGACCACGACGACCCGGCAGCCCTCCAGGGCCGCATACCCGCCGCTCGTGACGCGGGTGCCGTGGCTCACGGGCGCGGCGTGCGCGATGTCCTGCGCCTCGGCCTGCGCGCGTTTCTCGTCCTTGTCCACGAGCACGAGGTCGCCGCACGATCCCCTCAATGTGAGGGCATAGGCCGCCGTCGCCCCCACCAGTCCTGTTCCCACCACTCCGACTTTCATCGCTGACCTCCCCCCGGTCCCCGCACCGTGAGCACCGGCACCGGGCTGCGCGCCACGATCTTCTCCGCCGTGCTGCCCACCAGGAAATGCTCCACCGCCCCCTGCGCGTGCGTGCCCACCACGATCAACTCCGCTCCCCACGCCCGCGCCGCCTCCAGGATGCCCGTCACCGGGTCGCCGACGACCTGCTCGGTCTCCTCGCCCTCCCGCACGAGGCGGGCCAGCCCCCGCGCGTCGGCGTCCTCCAGCGTGTTCAGGAGGCCGGGGTCGGGCATCGCCGGGGTCAGGCCGCCCATCAGGTCGGGCGTGGCCGTCACGCGGGCGTCGGTGACGTGGAGGAGCCGCACCTGTGCCCCCGGAAAGCGGACTCGCACCACCTCCAGCGCGTGCCGGGACGCGGGCGAGAAGTCGAGGCCGACCAAAATCTTCTGGAAGGAACCGCCTGCGGGCACCGTCATGCCCTGACCGTACACCCCCGCCCCCCCGGTCCCCCACTTCCTGAAGATGGGGTAAAGCCAGCCACCTTCGTGACCTGCCGCACACTCGCCCGGTCCCGCCCTACACTGCCCCATGCACCTTCTGAGCCTGGGAGCGGCCCTGACCGTCACGGGGAGCGCGCACCTGCTGAGGGCGGGCGGCGGGCAGGTCCTGATCGACTGCGGCCTTTTCCAGGGAAACGAGGAGCTGGAGGCCCGCAACCGCGAGGCGTTCGATTTCGACCCGCGCGACCTCGACGCCGTGATCCTGACGCACGCGCACCTCGACCATGTGGGGCGGCTACCGCTCCTCGTGCGCCGGGGCTACCGGGGACCGGTGTTCTGCACCCCGCCGACGGCGGCCCTCGCGGGGACGGTCCTCCTCGATGCCGCCCGCCTTCAGGTGGAGGGCTACCGCCAGGACCTCCGCAAGGCCCGCCGCGCCGGACGGGAGGCCGAGGTCCCCGAACCCCTCTACGACGAGGACGACGTTCACCGCGCCCTCGCCCTGCTGCGGCCCGCGCTGCGCTTCGGGGAGACGGCGAACATCGGGCCGCTGCGGGTGACACCGCACCGCGCCGGGCACATTCTGGGAAGCGCGTACCTGCTGCTGGAGGCGGACGGCGAGCGCGTCCTGATGTCGGGCGACCTGGGCAACCGCGAGAGCGGGCTGCAACTCGACCCCACGCCCCCGCCGCCCGCCGACACGGTGGTGCTGGAGACGACCTACGCCGACCACGCCCACCGGAGCTGGCCCGCCACCCTCGCGGAGTTCCGGGACGCCCTGCGCCAGAGCGTGCGCGCGGGCGGCAAGATTCTCATTCCCAGCTTCGCCATCGAGCGCGCCCAGACCATCCTCGCCACCCTGCGGGACCTGATGGAGGCGGGCGAGGTGCCGCGCGTGCCCATCTTCCTCGACTCGCCGATGGCGGCCCGCGCCACCCACGCCTATTTCGAGTACGGCGACGAGCTGATTCCGTCCGTACGGGACGCCCTGCGCCGGGGTGAGGACCCCTTCCGGCCCTCCACGCTGCACGTCGTCCTCACGGGCGAGGAGTCCCAGCGCCTCAACCGCTACGACGGCCCGGCGATCATCCTCGCGGGCAACGGCATGATGACGGGTGGGCGCATCCAGCACCACCTCAAGCACCATCTCTGGAAGCCGGGCACCAGCCTCGTCGTCGTGAGCTACCAGTCGCCCGGCAGCCTGGGCGGGCGCATCGTGGCGGGCGACGACACCGTGCATCTGCTCGGCGAGGACGTGGCTGTGCGTGCCCACGTCCATACCATCGGCGGCTTCTCCGCCCACGCCGATCAGGACGACCTCCTCACCTTCCTGGGCACCACGGGCACCCCGCGCGTCTGGCTCGTCCACGGCGAGGGGCACGTCATGGAGGCTTTCCTGCCCGTCCTCGCCGCGCGCGGCCTGACCGGCAACCTGATGCCCGACCGCGAGGAGGTGGACCTGCTCGCCACGAGCTTTCCGGGAGGACGACCGCCCGGCGTGCCGCTGGAGAGGGGAGAGGCGCGGGAGAGTGTGGGGGGGGAGTAGGGCAAGTGGGGCGTTGAAGGTGGTCATACACCTCTTCACTCCGGCTCCCTCCTACAAGGACGCGAGGACTCTCGATATCAACAGTTCGGGCAAGAGGAGCGTAGTTGCTACCGGACAGAAGGACGAGCGGTGCTCGTCACCCCTCTCCCCAACCCTCTCCCGCAGGGGGAGAGGGAGAAAAGATGCTGGAGCCTTCGCTCTCCAAAAACCGTCACTCTCGACGCCCGATCCTTGTCCGTGAGCCGACGCCCCATCCCACCACCACGTCGGCTCGCGCAGCTCCCTGGGTGGGTGAGTGACTGGGATGCAACAAGATCAAACCTTGCCACGCCGAGAACCCGACCACGGGCGCGGCCTATAAACACTTGCCTAGCGCAGCGCCGCTCCCCCTGCCCCTGTGGGTAGGGGGCTGGAGGGTGGGGCAAACCGTCGCAAGATGCCCCGCCCCCTCACCGAGCCGCCAACCGCAACAACTCCGCATACACCATCGCCGTCACCCGAGCATCCTCCAGCGCATCGTGCGCCCGGTACTCGAACCCGAAGTGCCCCGCGAGCTGATCGAGCGGCGTCCCCACCTTGCGCGGCAGCAATCCCGCATGAATCAGGAACTGCGCGCTGAGCTTCGTGTCCACCCGCCCCCGCCGAAACACGCTCCCCAGGTCCGGCAGCAGCGTCCGCAGGAAGCCGATGTCGAAGTGCAGGTTGTGCCCACCCAGCATGACCCGCCCGACCTCCCGCCCGTAGAGCCGCACGGCGTCGGCAATCTCCTCCGGAGGCTGCGCGGCGGCGTGGTGGGCCTCCAGGTCAATCCCGTTGACGGCCATCGCCTCCGGTTCCACGTCGTAGCGTTCATGGCGGACGCGCAGGTGCAGGGGCCGCGTGACCTCTCCCTGCGGCGTCAGCGTGACCAGCCCGACGGTGAGGAGTGGGTGCCGCGCCGGGTCGCGCCCGCCCGTTTCGGTATCCACGAAGATGATGGGCTGGTTCAGGCCCGCCAGGGGTGGGAGGGAGGCCGGGACGCTCATGCCCCAGCCTTCCACGCGGACCGTGCCGAATGGGGCGTATGTTTCACCATCTCGCCGTAACCTGGGCCTTGATGAAACGCACGCTCCTCCTCGCCCTGCTGCCCCTCACCCTCGCCGCCTGCGGAGGGGACGACATCGAGGGCCTCCAGACCTTCCAGTACCCGGCCAGCGACCACCGCGCCGGGTCGCTCGTGTATACCGAGACCCCTCCGGCGGGCGGCCCCCACAACCCGAGCTGGCAGAACTGCGGCGTCTACGATCAGCCGCTCTACAACGAGTACGCCGTCCACAGCCTCGAACATGGCGCGGTGTGGATCACCTACCGCCCCGACCTCGGCGCGGAGGGCATCGCGGCCCTGAAGGCGCTCGTGGACGGGCGGCCCTATACCCTCCTCAGCCCCTATGAGGGCCTGCCCACGCCCGTCGTGGCGAGCGCCTGGAACGCGCAGGTGCGGGTGCAGGAGGCCACGGATGAGCGCCTCAAAGCCTTCCTCGACAAGTACGAGCAGGGGCCGACCGCTCCCGAACGCGGCGCGGCGTGCTCCGGCGGGTACGGGGGGACGCGGTAGGAGGAACCTCGACCCATTGACGGCTGGAGGTCAGCGTGAGAGCCGTTTCACTTCTTTTCGCTCTGTTGGTGCCAGCCGCATCAAGTCAGTCTGTGGTGCGAACCGCCGAGGTCACTTATGTCCTCTCAAACCTCCCAGATTCTCGGGGAGAGTCTGTCCTTCGGGCAGTGCGCCTCAAAGACTCGAAGCTTCTCTGGACAGTCGCCGTCGAGCCTGAAGCACGTGAACTCCGTCTGATCGATCCGGTGCTGCTGACATACTCATGCTTCAGCGGTGCTTACCTCGCCTGTGGAGTGCAGGCGTTTGCCAAAACCTCCGGTCGGGCGTTGTGGCAGGCGTCGGGTCGGTGGATGGGCCTGAATAAGAACTTCGTCCTGCTGGAAGACGACTTCTATCTGAGGGACGGCGAGCGAGGTGCCCTTGACCGACTGTTCCACGTCGTGCGGCTAAAGGACGGAATAACGAAGGAGTACGCCTTGCAGGTGCCCCCCCGCAGTGGGTGCGAAGGCCCGGTGGAATTGCTGAACGTGCCGAAGTTCTCGACGACCGCCCTTGAGACCCGACTCGGCGACAGTTGCGGAACGTACACGCGCACCTTCCGTTGACCCCTGCCCTCACTCCTCCCCGGTTGCCACTGCCCGCGCGTCGTCGCTCACCCAGTCGCTCCACGAGCCAGCGTAGAGGCGGTTGCGCGGGCCGAGGGGCACCCCGGCGAGTTCGCGGGCCAGCAGGTTGGGCGTGGCGCTCACACCGCTGCCGCAGTAGGCGATGGTGGGCGCGTCGCCCGTGTCCAAGCGCGCGGCCTGGGCTTCCACATCCCGCCACCGTCCCTGGTCGTCCAGCGCCCCGGCCCACTCGCGGTTCACGGCACCGGGGATATGCCCGGCCCGGCGGTCCAGCGGCTCCACGTCGCCCCGGTAGCGGGCGGGGGCGCGCGAGTCGATCAGCAGCGTGCCCGCGTCGCGGTCTGCCACATCCTCGGCGGTGGCGACGTACTCCGGTTGCACGTCCGGCGTGAAGGTCGTCGGCGCGTGGCCCGGCTCCTTCGTGCTCGATGCTCCACCCGCCGCGAGGAAGGCGGGCCAGCCCCCGTCCAGCACGTGGACCTCCCGGTGCCCCAACCAGCGCAGCAGCCACCACGCCCGCGCCGCGTAGAAGCCCTGCCCGGTGCTCGGGTCGTCGTAGGCCACCACCACGCTGTCATTGCTGACGCCGCCGCTTCCCAGCCACGCGGCCAGCACTTGCGGGTCGGGGAGGGGATGACGCCCGCCCGCGCCGTCAGGCCGCACGGGGCCGCTCAGGTCCGTCTCAAGGTCGGCATAGATCGCGCCCGGCACGTGCCCTTCCAGATAGGCGATACGCCCGACGAGCGGGTCGGTCAGGGCATAGCGGCAGTCCAGAACGCGCAGGCGTGGGTCGTGCAGGTGCTCCACCAGCCAGGCGGCGGACTTGAGGGGTGAGTCGGCGCTCGTCATGGTCGCAGGCTACACCGCCCCCCGAACCCTCGACTGCCCGGAAGAAGGATGGGCCGCGCCCGTCACCCCTCCCGCACGAACTCCGGTGCCCGCTTCTCCTTGAAGGCCCGCACGCCCTCCTCGTGTTCCCAGTGGCTTCCGGCGAGTTGCTGCAACTCGGCCTCGCGCTCCAGCGCCCCCTCCAGCGTGCTCGTCAGGGCGGCGTTCAGCGCCTGCTTGGTGAGGCTCAGGGCGTGGGCGGGGCGGGCGGCGAGGCGTTCGGCATAGGCCTGCACCTCGTCCGCGAAGGTCTCGTCGGGGAAGACGTGTTCGCACAGGCCGAGGCGTTGGGCGTCCTCCGACCCCACCCGCTCCGCGAGGGCCATCAGCTCGAAGGCGCGGTGAATGCCGACGAGACGCGGCAGGAACCACGTGCTTCCCGAGTCGGGCACGAGGGCGATGTTGGAGAAGACCTCGATCAGGCTCGCCGACTGCGCCCACAGCCGGATGTCCCCCGCCAGCGCGAGGCTCGCCCCCGCCCCCGCCGCCACCCCATTGACGGCGGTGATGACGGGTTTGCCCAGACCGCGCAGGGTGCGGATCAGCGGATTGTAGGTCGCCCGCAGATGCTCGGTGAAGGTCATGTCGCGCCCCGACACGTCCCCGAGGTCCTGTCCGGCGCAGAAGCCACGTCCCGCCCCCGTCACGATCACCACGCGCACGGCGGGGTCCATGTCGGCCTTCTGCAACTCCTCGGTGAGTGTGAGCAGCAGGGCGTCGTTGGCCGCGTTGAGCCGTTCCGGGCGATTGAGGGTCAGCGTGCGGATGCCCGCGCGGGTCTCCACGAGGATCACGGGTTCGGCTGTCATGGAGGCTAGCGTAGCAGGAGGGGGGAAGGGGTTAGGGGTTGGGGGCAAGGGGAAAATCGGGTATGTCGCCTCTCGCTTTGAACTGTCGGGCGACGACGAGAGTGCGTGGGACTTTCTCTTTTACCCCTCCACCTTGAACGCCCGATGTGAATTGCCATTTGGGCGAAAAGAGTGTTTTTGCCGCCTCAATGAAGGGCGAGCGTGGCTCGCCACCCCTCTCCCCGGCCCTCTCCCGCAGGGGGAGAGGGAGAAAAGAACACGTCCGGTACGCTGACTTTCTCTTGCACATCAGGCGTTCCCTGGGGGATGCCGGGACTTGCAAAGCTGCGAGGCAGAGGGGGTGAGTGGGGGGAGCGTCCCCAAAGAACAGATCGACAAATCGCTTTGGTCATCCACCTCGCGTCAAGCTCAGCCGTCACCGACTCACCATCCTGCACGCCGCTCCCATCTTCCCGCCCGCCGCCGGAAGGTATGCTGCGCGGAGTCATGACTCAGGAATACCTCAAGCACGGACGGGGGCCGCTGGTGGCGCTGGGCGACCTCGCGTGGGACGTGCTCGCCAGACCCGACACGATGCTGATGGCCGGGGGCGACACGACCGGGCGGATGGAGCTGTCGGGCGGCGGGTCGGCGGCGAACCTCGCGGTGTGGGCGCGGCGGGCCGGACACCCGGCGGCCTTCGTCGGCAAGATCGGGCGCGACCGCTTTGGCGAGCTGGCGACCGCCGAGCTGGAGGACGAGGGGGTGACGGCGCACCTCACCCTCAGCGGCGAACACCCGACCGGGGTGATCCTCGCCCTGATCGACCGCCGGGGGCAGCGGGCCATGTTGACCGGGCAGGGCGCGGACTGGGAACTCCTGCCGGGGGAGCTGCCGCGTGACGTGCTGGCCGGGGCCGGGCACCTGCACCTCACGGCGTGGAGCCTCTTCCGCGACCCACCGCGTGCCGCCGCGCTGGAGGCCGCGCGGGTGGCGAAGGAGGCGGGGGCGACCCTCAGCCTCGATCCCGGCAGCTTCCAGATGATCGGGCAGATGGGGCGCGAGGTCTTCCTGGAGATTGTGGACGCCATCCCCTTCGACGTGATCTTCCCCAACGCGGACGAGGCGCACGCGATGAGCGGTTGCGCCGACCCGGACCAGGGCCTCGACTGGCGGCGGCGGCGCTACCCACAGGCTCTCGTCGTCCTCAAGCTCGACGAGGAGGGAGCGCTGCTGGAGGGGACGGGGCAGCCGCGCACGCGCGTTCCGGCGACGAACGACCACCCCATCGACGCGACGGGCGCGGGCGACAGCTTCGGGGGCGCGTTCCTGGCCGGGTGGCTGCGGCACGGGGACGCGGTGCGGGCGGCGCGGCTGGGGGCGCAGGTGGGCGGCTGGGTGGTCTCGCGTTTCGGTGCCCGGCCCCCCGCCGACGCGGAGTTGCGCGCCCGCCTCGACCTCGTGCGGGCGGGGGTGGGCGCGTGACCCGGCTGCAAGGCAGGGGGACACCCCTCTGGGTGTGGCTCCTCCTCACCCTCGTCGTGCTGGTGCTGCTCGCGGCGGGCGGGGTGTTCCTGTACGTGCGGAACCTCACGGCCCCGGCGGGTGGCACGGCCTATACGCTCACCGTGAGGCCCGGCGACACCCTCTCCGGCGTGGCCCGGACGCTGGAGACGCGGGGCATCGTGAAGAACGCCCGCGTCCTGCGCTTCGTCATGGACCGCAACGGCACGGCGGGGAGTCTCAAGGAGGGGATGTACGACCTCGACGGCAAGCTGAACGTCTATCAGGTGGCGGAGCGGCTGGCCGGACCCGCCCGCGTCCCCACCGTGAGCGTGACCATCCCCGAGGGGCGGCGGATTCAGGACATTCCGCCCATCTTCCAGAAGGCGGGCTTCGACGTGGCGGGCATCCGACAGGCGCTGGCCGACGCCTCCCTCAGCCCGCACGCGAAGGGGAATCTGGAGGGCTTCGTCTTCCCCGCGACCTACGAGTTCCGCGTGGGCGAGACGCCGAGGAGCGCCGTGCAGGAGATGGTGGCCCGCATGGAGCAGGAGTTCACGCCCGCGAACGTGGCGAAGGCGCGGGCGCTCGGCCTGAGCGTGCGCGACTGGGTGATCCTGGGCAGCATGGTGCAGGCCGAGGCCGCCAACGACGCGGAGATGCCCATCATCGCCGGGGTGTTCCTCAACCGCATCCGCGACAGGATCAACCTGGGCAGCGACCCCACCGTGGCCTACGGGCTGGGCAAGGACCTGCCCGAACTCGACCGCAGCGCCGGGGACTTCACGAAGGACACACCGTACTCCACCTACACCCGTCCGGGCCTCCCCGCTGGGCCGATCAACAACCCCGGTCAGGCCGCGCTCCTGAGCGTCCTCTCGCCCCAGCGCAAGCTCGCCGACGGGCGCGACGCCCTGTACTTCCTGCACGGGTTGAACGGCGAGATTTACGTCAACAACGATTACAACGCGCATCTGCGGGACATCGCTCGCTATCGCTGAGGCGCTGTCTAACGGTCGAACCGTCGAGCTGTCCAAAGGTCCAGGGCTGGGAACGGTGAGCTTTTCCGGCGGTCTGGCGGTTAGACCGTTGGACCGTCAGACATTTAGACTCCCTTCCATGCCCCCCCGTGACTTCCTGACGCGGCGCAACGCCCTGTGGGCGCAGTTGCGGAGCCTGCCGCCCGGCTCGCCGAAGTTCGAGGCCGCGCTCGCCGAACTCTCCGCGCTGATCGGCTGGGACCGGGAGCGGGTGCTGGGCGGCCTGGGCCTGCGCGCGGGGGATGTGCCGCCCACTGGGGAGCAGAGGCCGTGAGCGCCGGGGGCAGCCCGGAGATCGTGCCGTTCGACCTCGCGCGCATGTTCCTGGGAGACGTGCCGCCGCTGTTTCTGCTGGAGATCGTCTTTCGCACGTCGCTGATGTTCCTGTGGCTGGTCTTCCTGCTGCGGATCACGGGCAAGCGCGGCCTGGCGCAGCTCAGCCCTCTGGAACTCGCCATCGTGATCGGGCTGGGGTCGGCGGCGGGCGACCCGATGTTCTACCCGGAGGTGCCGCTCCTCCACGCGATGCTGACGCTGGGTCTCGTGGTGGGCTTTCAGCGCCTGCTCGCCCATCTCGTCATCCGCAACGAGACGGTGGAGACATATATCGAGGGCATGCCCGTCGAACTCGTGCGGGACGGGGTGATGGACCCACGGGCGCTCAGCCGGGCGAACCTCAGCCGGGAGGACCTGTTCGAGCGGTTGCGGGCGCAGGGGGTGAGGCAACTCGGTGAGGTGAGCCGCGCGTACTTCGAGCAGGACGGCAACCTCACTGCGTTCATGAGGGGGGACGCGGCCCCGGCGGGTCTCCCGGTCGTGCCGCCGTGGGACCTGGAGCCGCCCCCCCACCTGAAGGTCGGCACCCGGCACACGGGCGAGGTCGCCTGCACGAGTTGCGGCACCCTGCTCACGCCGAGCGGTGCCCTGCCCGCCTGCCCGAACTGCGCGTGCGACACGTGGACGCCCGCCACCACCGACCCCCTCGGCGACGGCGGCGGCAAGGGCGGGCAGAAGGGGCAGGGCACGGGGGAGGGCGGCGGGCCGGGACCGCTGGGGACGGGGCCGGGGTAAGGGGGTGGTTGGGTGGGGAGGGGCGCGGCGCGATGCGGTCGCCTCAATTCTTCCCTTGCTGAACAGCGGCCCAAGTCGCGCCCTGTTTGAAATGGATTCTCAAGCTCCTCCCCCTTGAGGGGGGAGGTTGGGAGGGGGTGAACGGGCCTGGCCTCCAAAAAGAGCGGAGGGTCAACTCCTCTCCTTCACGCTTGAGCGGGTCACACGCCCCCTCACCCCGACCCTCTCCCACGAGGGGAGAGGGAGAACAATGACGTTCCCATTGGCTTTCTGTACGACGGGCCATAAGACGGACGGGTCATAAGACGACTCTCTAAACCTGCTCAGGACGAGGGAACGAAGCTCAGATGGACCGCCCACCAGAGGTCCTTTTCCTCATCCCTCATCACCCATCCCTCATCCCATCCCCTATGCCCGCGTTTCCCTCGGAATCCACTGGGCTTCGGGCTGGATGCTCTCGGTGGGGGCCTTGCCAGGTTCGAGGCCGCTCGACCGGGCGGTTTGGAGGGGCGTGAGGTTCATGTCGCCGTGGCACTCGATCTGGCAGGAGAGGCGGGCGGTGCCCAGGAGGTCCTTCTCGGCCAGCTTGTCGCGCTCGGCGACGGTCATGATCTCGGGTTCGCCCTCCGTGAAGCTCACGCGGCAGGTCGTGCAGCGGGCCACGCCGCCGCAGCGGTGCAGGATGTCCACGCCGCCCCGCTCCAGCGCGAGCACCAGCCGCTCACCCTCGCGGCCCTCGACGACGCCGTAGCCCTCGACCGTGATGTTCGTCATGGGTCAGGATGGCATGGGGAGCCGTCAGCCGTCAGCTTTCAGCGGTCAGCGAAAGGCTCATGGTCGCCAGCGGCCAGTCGCCAGAACCGCTCAAACTGGCGCGCCGGAGAGGAAGCCGATCAGCAGGTTGTTCACCCTCACCGGCTCGTCGCGCATGACCCAGTGGCTCGCGCGGGGGAAGCGCACCACGCGCAGGTCAGGGACATACGGCTCCAGCCCGTCGGCGTCGGCGAGTTCGGGGAGGAGCGCCACATCGCGCTCGCCCCACAGGAGGAGGGTGGGGGCGCGGACCTGGGATGACCGCCCGCCGCCCTGGGTGCCGCCCGCCCGGCCCATCGCCCGGTAATAGTTGATCATCGCGGTCGCCGCGCCCGGCTGGTCCCACGCCTCGCGGTAGAGGCGGCGGTCCTCGCCCGAGTAGGCGTTCGGGTTCGTGCCGCGCAGCGCCCACGCGCCGAAGCGGTGGAGGAAGCGTTCGGGCAGCCACGGAAGCTGGAAGAAGAAGATGTACCACGAGCGCCGCCACTGCGCGGGCTTGCGCGCCACGCGCCGGAACGCCGCCGGATGCGGGGCGTTGAGGACGACGAGCCGCTCCACGACCTCCGGCTGCCGGATCGCCAGCGCCCACGCGACGATCCCGCCCCAGTCGTGCCCGACGACGTGCGCCCGCTCGTGCCCCAGCGCGCGGATGAGGGCCGCCACGTCCTCCTGCAAGTTCCCCACGCGGTAGGCGTCCACGCCGGGCGGCTTCTCGCTGAGGTTGTAGCCGCGCAGGTCGGGCACGACGACCCGGAAGCCCGCGCGGGCGAGCGGGCCGATCTGTCCCTCCCACGCCCGCCAGAACTCGGGAAAACCGTGCAGGAGGACGACGAGCGGGCCACTCGCCTCCCCCGCCTCCACGTAATGCAGGCGCACCCCGTTCACGACGATCTGGCGGGAAGTTGGCATAGAGGCAGTCTTCCCTACGGCTGGAGAGCTGCGGTGCGAGGAGGGGAAACGTTTCTTGACCTCCCCGCCTCAGTCCTCCGCGTTGCCGTGCAGCCTTCGCCCACCCGGAAGGAGGGGGAGACCCCGGCTTAACTCCTCCTCGCGCGGGAGGAGCCGCCACTGGGTCACGTCCAGCAAGCCGCGCGGGGTGAGCTTGAGGGCCGGAATGACGCTCAGGCCCAGGAAGCTGAGCGTCGTGACGGGGTAGGGCAGGCGACAGCCGAGGGCGCGGGCCGCCGCCGTCACCTCCGAGAGCCGGGCGGCGGCCTCACGCGGGGGCAGGTCGCTCATCAGCCCCGCGAAGGGGAGCGGGAGGCTGGCGCGCACCTCGCCCCCGGCGACGACGACCACGCCGCCGCCCAGCTCCTCCAGCGCCCGGCCCGCCGCCCGCACGTCAGCGTCGGTGCCGCCGAGGATGGCGACGTGGTGGGCGTCGTGCAGCACGCTGACGGCGAGTGCTCCACCCGTCAACCCGCTGCCGGAGGTCCAGCAGGTGGAGTGTTCACCGCGCCCGTAGCGGTCAGCGACGACCAGCCGTGCGTCTCCAGTCCCCAGCTCCCCCATCCCGGTCGTGATCTGGTCGGGCCGAATCTCCATGACGGGCCAGTGGGCCGGAATGTCGAAGGTCGCCGCGTCCCACCCCGGCCCCAGGGTCACGCCACCACCGGGCAGGGGCGGGGTCACGCCACCCGCCCGCGCCTCCACGCCGCTCACGAAGGTCTCCAGCACCTCGAAGCCCACCAGGTCGCGCAGCAGCACGAAGTCCGCGTGATAACCGGGCGCGACGAGGCCGAGGTCGCGCAGCCCCCAGTATTCGGCAGGATTGCAGGTGACGAGCGCCACGGCGTCGGCGGGGTGCAGGCCGCCCGCCACGCACGCGCGCATCAATCGGTCGAGGTGGCCCAGTTCCAGCAGCTCGTCCACGCTCACGTCGTCGCTGACGAGCATGGCGCGGCGGGGGCCAGAGCGCAGCACGGGGAGGAGCGCCTCCAGGTTGCGGGCCGCCGACCCCTCGCGGACCATCAGCCACAGCCCCGCGCGCAGGCGTTCGCGGGCCTCCTCCGGGGTGGTGGCCTCGTGGTCGGAGTGGATGCCCGCCGCCGCGTAGGCCATCAGGTCACGGCCCGACACGCCCGCCGCATGCCCGTCCACGCGCCCACCCCGTCCCGCCTCCAGCACGTCCCATACACCGGAATCACCGCCGAGCACGCCGGGGTAGTTCATCATCTCGGCGAGGCCGAGGACGCCGGGGAGTCGCAACGCCCCCGCCACCTCCTCCGCTCCCAGCGTCGCCCCGCCGCACTCGAACTCGCTCGCGGGCACGCACGACGGCACCGAGGCGAAGACGCGCAGGCCCGAAGATCGCCCCGCCTCCAGCATCCACGCGAGACCGGGGGCACCGAGGACGTTGGCGACCTCGTGCGGTTCGGCGACCACCGCCGTCGTGCCGCGCGGCAGCACCGCCTCGGCAAAGCGGGCGGGCGTGAGCAGGCTGGACTCGATGTGGACGTGCGCGTCCATGAAGCCCGGCGCGAGAAAGGCCCCGCGCGCCTCCACCACCCGCGCCGCCCGCGCGCCCGACCCCGTGCCGACGAGGGCGGCGACTCGCCCCTCCGCCACGAGCACGTCCGCCCCGAAGACCTCGCCCGTCGCGGGCTGAATCACCTGCACCCCGCGTACGAGGAGGTCGCCGTCCTCCAGGCCACGCGCCACACGCACCAGCCGCTCCCGCGCCGCCCGCTCGCCGCCGTCAGGTCGCCTCATGGGACAGTGTAAGCGCGGCGGCTCGCTCCCGGCTACCTCCGTTTGAGGGGGCCTCTCCACGCGCCCCGCTCGGCAAGTGCCCACGCGAAGGCCTGCGCGTCGTTGAGGGGCGGGGTGGACGGGCCGACCGTCGCTTTGGGTGCCGTTTCCCCGCCCCCAGGTCCGGCGAAGCGGCGGGCGCGGAACATGCCGGGGTGTTCCTCGAAGACGGCGACCACCCCCTCCGGCAGCCCCGCGAGGTGTGCGGCGAAAGCCCGTTCCTGCGCGAGTTCGACCTGAGCGGCTCCCGGCCCCAGCGCGGTCAGCAGGCGGTCGATGAGGGCGAAGACCCGCGCCGCGTACGCCTCCACCTCCTCCCGGCGCGGCAGGACGCCCCGGTGGATGACCCGGTTGCGAAAGTCGCTGCCGAGCGCCCCCGGCGTCAGGAAGTCGGGTGCCCGCCCCTCGCGCAGCAGGTAGGCGAGGGCGAACATCCCCAGTTGCCGCTCGGACTGGCTCGCCACGTGCCGCCAGGTGCCGTCCAGCGCGGCCAGCGCCTCCTCGAAGTCGCCCTCCCGCCCCGCCGCCCGCTCCAGCGCGAACGCCTTGACGTAGAACTCGAAGAAGCGTTCCTGGGCCGCCGCGAACGAGGCCACCGCCTCCCGCGCGTAGCCCTCCAGCAGCGCGCGGGTGCCGAGGTCGAACAGCACCTCGAACTTCTGCTTGCGAACGTACACCACGTACCGCGCCCCGCAGGAAGGGCACGTCAGCTCGTGGATCAGGCTGTCCGCGAACTCGGCGGGCACCTCACGCGCGCACGTCGGGCAGGTGGTGGGGAAGTGCATGGGGGAGTCTAGAGGGTCGGGGCGTTAGTTGACGACTGCTGCTGGAGGTGCGCCAGAAGGGCAAGCGTTGCTTGCCACCCCTCTCCCCGGCCCTCTCCCGCAAGGGGAGAGGGAGCAGCAAAGCTGAAGCTCTTGCTCTCTTTTCTCCTCCCCCTTGAGGGGGGAGGCTGGGAGGGGGTGAACGGGCTTGGCCTCAAGAAACCTCCCCCTCAACCTGTCCCTACTGAGGCACACCCACGCCCGGAGGCGCGATCACGTATCCCAGCCCGCCACTGTGCGTCAGCCACAACCGTTCGAAGGCGGCGCGGGGGTAGGTGCGGCGCACGCCCGCGTCGGTGGGGGCGGCGGGATCGTTGAGGACCGGGTTGCCCGCCGCGTCGAAGCCGACGAGGACCATCAGGTGGCCGTCGCTGTAGCTCAGGGGGGCACCGGGGAGTTCGCCGCGCTTCCACCCCAGGCTGACCGCGAGGGGCACGCCCGCCGCCGTGAAGCGCTCGGCCTCGGCGAGACTGGGGAGGCGCGTCACGAAGGCGCGCAGGCCGAGTTCGCCCGCGTAGGCCGTGTTGAAGGGCCAGTTGCCCGTTCCCTCGTAGGCGCGGTCGAAGGTCCCTTTTGCGGCCTGCGGGACGGTGACGTTGACCCCGTGCCCGGCGAGGATCATGGAGACGCTCGTGGGGCTGCACCACACCTCGCCGCCGCCTTCGTAGAGCATCTGCGACCGCTGGGGCACGTTGTTCACCTTGCCCCACGCGCGGCGGTCGCTGGCCTGTCCCAGCCCCGCCGTCCGTTTCGCGCGGTCGCTCGTGTTGAAGGCGAGGAGGCGCACGCCCGTCCCCGCGCCCCGCAGCGTCACCCGGTACTGGTAAGCGGTCGCCTTCGCGGTCAGCCGCAGCGTGTCGGTGAGCACCTGCCCGGAGGCGTCCTTCTGCCCGTTCACGCTCGCCCGGCCCTCATTGCTCTGCCAGGTGCCGAAGGAGAACCAGCGGCCCCAGCCCGCGCCCGTCTGCGCCCGCACCTCCACCATGACGGAGCCGCCCGGCGTGACCGCATTCCACGACGGCACGAGTTCGTCGAAGGGGGCGACTCCGACGGGTGGACTCGTCAGCGTGCCGGAGGCCGCGCCGGGGGCGAGGGCCAGCAGATTGCCACGCACCTCCACTCCGCGCCGCTCGGCACCCGCCCAATCTGTCGCGCGCTCGTGAATGACCGTCGTGGAGTGAGGGTACGTCATCGTCAGGGCCTCCGCGCCCGCCATGAGGAGCGGCGTCAGGAACAGGAAGGGGCGCATATGGAGCAGATTGTGGCGTGTGGGCGGGCGGACTGGGTGAGTGGGCCGGGTCTCACTCCCCCTGCATGAACAGGAACGCCTCCGGCAACGCCTCCCGCCACGTCACCCAGTTGTGTCCGCTGGGATATTCGCGGTACTGGTGCCGCACCCCCGCGTCGGCGAGGAGGGCGGCCATTCGGCGGTTCGGGCCGGTCAGCCATTCCAGCACGCCCGTGTCCAGGCTGAGCTTCAGGTGTCGGGGAAGGTCCCGCTCCAGCCGCCCCCGCAGCCACTCGCCCGCCGTGGTCGTGTCGATTACGCCGTCCGCGTAGGTCGCGCCGGGCCGGGCGATGAAGGCCCCCGAGTGGCTGACCACGCGGGAGAAGAGGCCAGGGTGCGCGCTGCCGAGGTGCAGGGAAATCAAGCCGCCCAGGCTTGCTCCCCACAAGCCCCGCTCCGAGACGGTCACGTATTCGCCCTCCACGCGCGGGAACACCTCCTCCCGCAGGAAGTCCAGATACCGGTCGTTGAGGTAGTACTCCTCGCTGCGGTCGCCCGGCTCCACGAAGACGAGAACCGCGCCGGAGGCCAGCCCCCGCTCCACCGCCCGGTCCATGACCTCACCGAGCCTGCCCGTGCGGTAGAAGGCCACGCCGTCCTGCACGTAGGAGACGGGCGTGGGCCGCACCGGGTCGTGCCCGTGCGGCGTGTGGACGATGGCGCGGCGGGTGCCGGGGAAGACGCCGCCCGCCCAGGTCAGGCGGTGGACCGTGCCCTTCTGCGTCGCGTCCGGCCCCTGCCAGAGTGGATGGCGCGCGTACTCGCCCACCACGACGGCGCGGGGATAGGGCCACCACGGGTTCAGGGACCGCTGCGGGTTGTCGGGGTCGGCGAAGGGTTCGCCCGCCGCGTCCAGCCAGGCGTACTCCACCCACGCGCCGCGCGGCAGGGTCAGCGTGAGGGGCTGGCCTTCCTCCACGGGAAGGGCGGGTTTCTTGCGCCAGTCGGTGAAGTCGCCCACCAGCGCCACGGCACCGGGCGGGGGGGAGAAGGTGACGCGCGTGCCCTGCACGGAAACGGCCATACGGGGAATTGTAGGGATGGCGCGGTCCGCCTGCGGGCGGCTTCAGCATCCATCGGCAGCCCTGTTCCCGGCCTACCGGACCGGCCCTCGGCGCTCCCCCCGGATCAGGGCTGAGGGGAACTCACCCCGCCCGTACGCCCGGCCTCGGGCCGAAGCGCAGGGGCGCGTGACCCGGCACCGCCTGAGCCGCGAACTCGCCCAGGCCGAGGCGGTCGGGGGCCTCCAGGTGGTAGCGGAAGTTCCAGAGGTAGTGCTGCACGACGCGTTCCGGTAAGCCGAGTTTCCTCGCATGGCGGGCCGACACGTCCGCGAGGTGCCCGATACCCTCACGCCGAGCCTCCCGCATCGCCTGGACGAGGGCCGGAGGCGGCGGATTCTCCCGGCGATACGCCCACACCGCGAACACGAAGGGATGTCCGGTGAGGCGGAACCACTCCTCGGCCAGATCGGTCACGGTGACGCCGCGCGCCGTGTGGGGCAGGCTGGTCATCGTCGTCTCGGGGGTCAGCGGCCCGACCACGCGGTACCACTCGCGCAGGGCGCTGTCCCCGATCCGCAGCACCCCGTCGTAGCCGGAGGCGAGCAGGTCCTCGGCCTCGCCCTCCGCAGGTTCCAGCACGGGCGTCAGGCCGCGTGCCGCCAGCAGCACCTCCAGCAGCGCCACGCTCATCGCGCTCTGCCGGGTCAGGGCCACCCGCCTTAAGTCGGGCAGCGGCACCGTATGAAAGAGGTTGACCGAGTACACCGGCCCAAGCACGCTCACCGAGAAGTCGGGCAGCGCCTCCAGCCGCCCCGCGTGCCGGATGAACTCCACCGCGCTGATGTTGGCGATGTCCACCTGGCCCGAGAGCAGCGCCGCGTTCATCTCGGTCGGCACGCCCGTGATCGCCGTCACGCCCGGCGGCAGCACGAGGCGGTCGAGGATGGGGGCGACGTTGGTGTAGTGAATCCAGCCGGCGCGGTAGGTCATGGGGCGCTCCGCGTCCGTCGAGGGGTCAAGAAGTCGAGGGGTCGAGCAGCACCCAGGGGCAAGGCTGCTCGACTTCTAGACGCCTCGACTCCTCGACCACGAGCAAAGCGAGTCCTCACGGCACCACCTGCACGCTCACCGCCCGCCACTCCCCGTCCCGCCTCGCGTACACGCGCAGGAAGCTCTGCACGCGCTCGCCATTCGCGTACAGCGTTCCGCGTGTCACCGCCGTGTCGCCGTACACGCGGGCGGCGTGGCGCTCGAACATCAGGGCGGCGGGAGGGTTGTGACGCATTCCTGCCAACAGGTCGGGCTTGAACACGGTTCGTCCGTCGGGGAAAAAGGCCATCCAGTCGTCGGCCAGCACCCGCGCCATCCGCTCGGGGTCGCGGCGGTGGTAGGCCTCGTTCCAGGCGTCGTCGAGTCTCAGCACGTCGTCGAGCGGGGAGGACACACCTAGTCCGCCGCCTCCGCCGCCGGGCGCGGGAAGACTTCGAGTTCGTGGTAGTAGGCGTCGCGCAGCACGGGCACGCGCCCCGCCTGCCGAATCATCCGCACCATGCCCGCCTGCGAGAGCGCCATCGGTGAGGTCGCGCCCGCCGCGTGGGCGATGTGTTCCTCCTGAATGGTGCCGTCGATGTCCGACACGCCCCAGTCGAGGCTGACCTGGGTGAGTTCGGACCCGATCATCACCCAGTAGCCCTTGATGTGTGGGAAATTGTCGAGGTACACGCGCGCCACCGCCAGATTCCGCAGGTCGTCCAGGCCCGTCGTGTATTCCGTCTTGCCGAGGTTCTGCGCGAGCGTGTTGCCCAGCGGTTGAAAGGCGAGGGGGATGAAGGCGTGGAAGCCGCCCGTCTCGTCTTGCAGGTCACGGAGGCGGTGCATGTGGTCCAGCCGCTCCTCCAGCGTCTCGATGTGGCCGTAGAGCATCGTCGCGTTCGTCCGCATCCCCAGCGAGTGCGCCTCGCGGTGAATCTGGAGCCACTTGTCGGCCTTGACCTTGTTCCTCGCCACCTGCCGCCGCACCCGGTCGGCGAAGATTTCGGCCCCACCGCCCGGCATCGCCGCGAGTCCCGCCGCCTGCAACTCGCGCAGCACCTCCAGCGTGGGCTTCTTGCTGATCTTGGAGAGGTGCTCGATCTCCGCCGCCGTGAACGCCTTGACCTGAAGCTCGGGAAACGTCTCGCGCAGCCGCCGCACCATCTCGGGGTAATAGTCCCACCCGTGGTTGGGATGGTGCCCGCTGCTCATGTGCAGTTCGGTGATGCCGGGGAGGTAACGCCTCCTGACCTGCTCCGCGACCTCCTCCGGCGAGTAGTCCCACGCCCGCTCCTCGCCCTTGCGTGCGGCGAAGGCGCAGAAGGTGCAGCCCACATAGCAGATGTTGGTGAACTCCAGCCGCATGGAGTGGACGAAATACACCTTGTCGCCGTGCAGCCGCTCCTTGCGGAGGTTCGCCAGCCGCATCAGCGCGTTGAGGTCACGGGTCTCGTACAGCCGCATCCCCTCGTCGAAGCTCAGGCGCTCGCCCGCCTCCACCTTGTCCACGACGGGGGCGAGGCCCTGGTCACGCAGCCACTTCATAGGGTGAGAATACGCCGGGGTGGGGGAGGGAAGTGTCCCGAAGAGGGCGAACGCTTAACGCCGCTTGCGCCGTCGCCGCTCCCAGCCCGGACCGAAACCGGGGTAGAGGCCAGCCGTGCCTCCCCGAGAGAAGCCTCCTTCGTGAAGTTCGACGCTCCACCGCTCGGGGTCGAACCCTTCCAGCCGCTTCACTGTGGCGTCCCCGGATTCCAGCCGCTCCAGATATTGAGCCAGAAAGCCGTGAAGGGTATCGGCCAGCACGTATTTCGTCTCCTCGTCGCTCCCGAAGGTAATGACCTGCCCGACCATGCCCGCCGGACCGGGATTGAAGTCCAGCCCGACGGAGTTGCCGCTCCCGTCCGCGAGGAAGCCGAGCCAGCCGGGCGTCGTGTAGGCGTCCCAAATAGCGCCGGGGGGTCGGGACGTGGAGGGGGTCTCGTCGTTCAATTCAGGGCTGGTCTCCCCGATCTTCCGCCACATCTCCCACTCGCGCCCCACGCCCTCCAGCGGCAGAAACTCCAGCCCCAGCGCAAAGCCCGTCCCCGCCCGCTCCTGCCCATCGTGCCAGCGGTAGAGGGTTCGGAAGCCCTCGGGCAACTCCAGCCCGGTGCGGCTTGCCAGCGCGTCCAGCTCAGCGTCGGAGGCACCGGGGCGCAGGGTCGCGTGAATCGCCGGAACGTGCGCGGCCAACCAGGCATCCAGGCGGGCGAGGATGGTGGGCAGGTCGTCTTTCATCCCGGAAGTCTAAGTTCTCCGCGTCCCAGAGGGCGAGCTAACGCCTTGGAATCTCCGGGGACGCGCCGAAGCCGGGGTAGAAGTCGGCCAGCGTGTAGCCGCCGCCCGCCGGACGGCCCGTGGCGTCGTGCAGCTCCACGCCCCATATCTCCTCGTCGAAGTCCTCCCGCCGCCTCACCGTGACGCGCCCGGACTCCAGCCGCCCCAGGTACTCGCGCAGGAAGCCGTCCAGTGAGTCGGCCAGCACGAACTTGTCCTCCTCGTCGCGCCCGAAGGTGATGACCTGCCCAAGCGTGCCCGCCGGACCAGGGTTGAAGTCCAGCCCGACGAAGTTTCCGCCCCCGTCCTTCAGGAAACCGAGCCATCCCGGCGTCGTGTAGGCGTCTTGAATGGCGCTGGGTGGATGCGAGGTCGAGGGAATGTCCGTGTTCATCTCCAGGTGAGCCTCCCCAATTTCCTGCCACATCTCCCACTCACGCCCCACTCCGTCCAATACCCACAGCGGCAGAAACTCCAGTCCCAACGCGAACCCCGCACCCCACTCCTGCCCGTCGTGCCAGCGGTAGAGGGTGCGGAACGCCTCGGGGAGTTTCAGGCCGGTCAGGGTCTCCAAGTCATCTAACTCGGCGTCGGAGGCACCGGGGCGCAGGGTCGCGTGAATGGCGGGGACGTTGGCGGCCAGCCAAGCATCCAGGCGGGTGAGGACGGTGGGCAGGTCGTCTTTCACGCCCGCTCCTCCCGCTCCAGCCGTGACCGCACCCCCGGCCACTCCTCGCCCGTGACCGAGTACATCACCGTGTCACGCAGGCTGCCGTCCTGACGGCGCTGGTGCTTGCGGAGGACGCCCTCCCGCACGGCCCCCAGCTTCTCGATGGCCCGCTGGCTGCGGAGGTTGAGGAGGTCGGTCTTGAGCTGCACGCGCTCCATCCCCATCTCCCCGAAGGCGTGCGCGAGCATCAGCCGTTTCATGCGGCGGTTGACGCCCGTGCCGTGCTAGCGCGGATGGAGCCATGTCCAGCCGATCTCCAACCCGGCGTGGGCCAAGCGAATGTCGCCGTAACGGGTGCTGCCTGCCAGTTCGCCGCCGACCTCTATCACGAACGGCTGTTGTTCCGGGGCGTCCAGCGCGGCCAGATAATACTCGGGGTGATTGGGCGGCGCTCCCATCAACCGCAGTTCGTCCCCCGCCTCCCGCGCCAGCGCGCACAGGGCGGGAATGTCGGCCTCGGTGAGCGGGCGCAGGGTCAGGTCGCCGTCGGTCAGCGTCAGGCGGTGGTGCATGGGGGCAGTGTGGCACGGTTCCAAGCTGGGCCGTTCCCGGCGCGTTAGGCTGTACAGGTGAAGGACAAGGAACGCCGCTCCCACGCTCGCCACCGTTTCGAGCGCTGGGTCGTGGACGGCATTGAGGACGCCCCGCGCGGCCCCGTGGCGCGGCTGGAGCGGGAGGATGGCCGCACCTTCGACCTGCCCCTGTCGGCCCTGCCGGACGGGGTGCGGGAGGGCGACGTGCTCGCTTTGGAGGACGGCCCCGACGGCGTGACCGCCCGTGTGCTGCCGCGTGAGACGTGGGCCAGACGGAAAGCCGCCCAGCACGAACTGGACCGCCTGAACGCGGGGGACGCCCACACCGGGGAAGGGGAGATCACGTTATGAGCGGCAAGAAGCCCGCCTCCACCAAACCACCCAAGCGCAAGGCCGCCGCCAGGAAGGGCAAGGGTGGACGCGCCCCCGGCCCCAGCCCCAGCGACCTCCTTGGCCTCGTCGTGCTGGGTTTGACGGTCAGCCTCGCGGCATGTGCTGGGGGCGGGCTGTTCGGCGGTGGCCGGGAGGAGCGCACGGAGCGGCGGGAAGGCGGCACAACCACCCCGACCGGGCAGGTCACGATCCGCTTTCTCGACGTGGGGCAGGGGGACGCCGTACTCGTCACGTCGCCCGAGGGCAAGACGATGCTCTACGACGGGGGCCGCAGCGCCGAGCGGATGCGTGAACACCTCAAGACTTACAACGTCACCAAGATCGACCTGATGGTCGCCAGCCACGCCGACGCCGACCACATCGCGGGGCTGGTGCCCGCCGCGCAGACTGCCGACCCGACCCTCTTCATCAACAACGGGATTGCGGGCACGACCCGCACCTGGGAACGCCTCGTCGCCGCCCTGCGCGAGGACGGCACGACGTTCCAGAAGGCGAACACGCAGGTCGTCAACCTCGGCAGCGTGCGGGTGCGCGTGCTGGCCCCACCCGCCGGAATGGGCGACGGTCAGAATGAGAACAGCGTCGGCGTGCGGCTGGAGTTCGGCGACTTCCGCGCCCTCCTCACGGGCGACAGCGAGACGCCCGAGACCGAGGCGTGGTTGAAGGAAGGGCGTCCCGAGATTCAGGGACCCTTCCAGGTCTACAAGAGCATCCACCACGGGGCTGCGAACGGCGACCACCCCGCCTGGCTCGCCGCCGTCCGCCCGGAAAACGTCGTGATCGGCGTGGGCGAGAACAGTTACGGCCACCCCACCCGCGAGGCGCTGGACCTGTACAAGCAAGGGGGCGTCCGCACCTACCGCACCGACCGTCAGGGCACGGTGACGTTCGTGGGGCAGGGGGACGGGACGTATACGGTGGAGACGGAGCGGTGAGGTTGAGGAGTTGACGGCTTCGCTTTCTAGGGGGCCAAGCCCGTTCACCCCCTCCCGGCCTCCCCCCTCAAGGGGGAGGAGCTAAAAAGCCCAAGCCTGAGCCTTTTTTCTCCCTCTCCCCTGGTGGGAGAGGGCCGGGGTGAGGGGGCGACGTGACGACTCTACCGCTCAACTTCCTCCAGCCAACCGCACACGTCCCCAACCCCTCAACGTCACCCCTCCACCTTCCCGCCTGCACTACACTCCTCCCCTGATGTTCGGACCCCTTTCCCCCCGCAGCCAGCCGCAGCCGGGGCACCTGTACGACGTGGCCGTGGTCGGCGCGGGCCTCGCGGGCACGGAACTCGCGTGGCGTCTGGCGCGGGCCGGGGCCGACGTGCTGCTCGTTTCTCAAGCGCTCGACCACCTCGGGAACCTGTACCAGCCCACCGTGGAGGACGCGGGCTTTCCGGCGGGCAGCGTCTTCGCCCTCGTCGCGGAGAGGATCGCCCCCGAGACGGACGGCTGGACCTTCCACCGCCATCTCAAGGCGGAAGTCGAGGCCACGGCGGGCATCCACCTCCTGCAATCCACCGTGACGGAACTGGACGGGGACGGGGACGGGGTGACACTCTCGACCTGGGAGGGGCCGCCCCTGCGCGCCCGCCGGGTGGTCCTCGCGGTTGGATCGTTCCTCAAGGGCCGCCTCCTGATAGGCGACACGATGGAGGAGGCCGGGCGGCTCTCGGAGGTCGCCTACGACTTCCTCGCCGACGACCTTGCCCGGAGCGGCGTGTGGCTGATCGGGGGGGAGCAGACGGCGGCGGGGGTGGAGGGCGCGCCTCCCTACGACGTGCGCTTCCTGACGCCCGCGCCGGGCGAGCTGGACGGCTTCCGGGTGGGCCGCTTCGAGCGGGTGTACGCCGTGGGCCGCTGCACGCCGGGCGACCACACCTACGCCTCCGTGCTGGGGGACGCGGCGCGGCTGGCGGACGATCTGCGGTCGGTGGGGGAGACGCCGTGATCTTCCGCCTCTCCGACTTCCACTTCCCCGACGACGCCGCACGCCTGTACCCGGACACGCCGGAACGCCCCTGGGTGCTGGAGGTCGGCTTCGGGGACGGGCGTTTCTGGCCGCACCACGCGGCGAGTCTGCCCGAGGCACCGAACTATCTCGGCGTGGAACTCAGCGGTGTCTCGCTCCTCAAGGCCGAGCGGAGGCTGAGGGCGGCGGGCCTGACCAACGCCGTGCTGACCAAGCTGCCCGCGACCGTCCTCGTGCGTGAGGTCGTGCCCCAGGGGGCGCTGGACGCCATCATCGTCAATTTCCCCGATCCCTGGCCGAAGGCGGGGCACACCGAACACCGCCTGCTGCGTGCCCCCTTCTTCCGGCTGGCGGCGAGTCGCCTGAAATCGGGCGGGGCCGTGCTGCTCACCACCGACCACGACGAGTATTTCGAGTTCGCCCGCGCCGAGGCGGAGGCGAGCGGCGTCATGGCGGTGGAGCGAACGGACGCGCCGCCCGCCGCCCTGGAGACCAAATACGCTCGCAAGTGGCGCGACCTCGGCCTGAGCGCCCACCACGCCCGCTTCACGCCGACCGCGCATCCCCACGTGCCCCACGGGGCCGTCACCCGCTCCCCGGAGAATGAGGAGAACCCCACCGTGCCCCACGCCGTCCTGACCCTGCCCCAGACGTTCGACCCCCAAGATTTCGCCAAGCACACGGCGCGCGGCGGGCAGACGCGGGAGACTGCGCCAGAAGGAGAAGGGGCAGGCTGGACCGTCGTCCTCCTCGACCTGTACCGGGGCCTGGGGCGGGAGGGCTGGGTCTTCCTCGCGCATGTGGTGGAGGGCGAGCTGACGCAGGAGGTTCTGATCGGCGTCACCGGGCGGGAGGACGGCACGCACCTCGTCCGTCTCGCCCGCTTCGGCGGCCCGATCATCACGCCGGGGGTGAAGGCGGCGGTCGGCACCGTGACGGGCTGGCTGGAGGGTCAGGGTGCGGTAGTGCGTCACCGGGGGTATTGACGCAGGGGAACACGGAAAATACGTCGTGTCTTTCTTTTGCCCCTGCCCCTTGAACGCCTGATGTGCTCTTTTCTCCCTCCTTGTAGGGGAGGGTCGGGGAGGGGGGTGACGAGCAACGCTCGTCCTCCTACTGGACAGCGAAAACGCTCCCGCCGCCCAATCTGCGATTCACATCGAACGTCCCCTGGGGGAAGGCTGGGACTTGCAAAGCCGCGAAGCGGGGGGGGTGAACTGGCTGGGCGAACGGGGAACAAAAGCCTCAATTCCCCCCGGCTGCTCGCTGTCCTTCCTCCCCCGCCGTCAGCGCCGCGTACTCCTCCCGGTACGCCCGCTGCATCTGGGACAGCCCCGGCGCGAGGGCGAGGGCACGGATGAGGGACCCCTCCACGCGCAGGCGGCCCTGTGCCATCGCCGCCACCGGATTGAGGTCCCCGCTCCAGAAGGCGTGCGCCGTCTCGCCGTCCATGCGGAAGGTCAGGTCGGCGGGGAGGTCCGCCGTGTCCGGCCCGAAACTCACCTGCGCCGTCTGCCCGTCCCGCCCATCCACGCGGGCGCGCAGGTCCGGCGCGGTGATGACGAACGCGAGGGCGAGCCGCTGGTGCAACAGGGCGCTCGTCTCCTCCCCGGTGTACCCGCGCCGAAAGACCCGTTCGAGGATCGCTTGAAGATGCGCGGCGTCACGGTAGGGGGACATGGGCGGCAGTATCGGCGGTTCGCCCTCCTCGGCCCCCAACTTTTGTGACCCCGGCTGCAATGGGTGGGGGAATGGTACGCCCCTGTACATCTTCGGGAAGTACAGAAGGGTTTGCTGGGGCAGCAGGACCGAGGGGGGAGGAACCCTTCACAGGAGGAGAACATATGAACGAACAGCTTCAGCAGACCGTGCAGGCCCTTCAGGGTGGCGTCACGAACCTGGACCCCAGCGTGGCCGCGAGCAACGTCGCCCAGTGGCAGCAGACCCTGAGCGGCGCTTCCGGGGCCGAGACGCTGGTGGACGCCCTCGCGCAGTTGCAGGGGGCGCTGGCCTCCGGGGACCTGGACGCCGCCGCCGCCCTGCTTCCCACCCTCGCCGACGAGACCGAGAGCGTCGCCTCCGCCGCCCCCGCCGAGGATCAGGACGGCCTGATGCAGCTCGCGAGCGCGTTGCGCGGCTGACATTCTTCCCCAGCCAGCCCCCGGCCAGAGGATGACGGTCGGGGGCTGGTCCGTTCCCGCTCCCCGCCCTGCCCCGGCGGGTGCCATCATGGCGGCAGGTACCCACGGGGAGGACCCAGATGAACGACCAGCTTCGGCGGACCCTCCAACTCCTCCAGCAGAACCCCACCGGGGCCGACCCGCAGGCCGCCGCGAGCAACATAGCGGGCTGGCGGGACCTGCTGGAGGGCGAACCCGGTGCGGAGGCGTTGACGGGTATCCTCGGTCGGCTCCATGACGCCCTGACGGGGGGTGACTTCGTGGGGGCCGCCAATCTCCTCCCCGCGCTGGGGCAGGAGACCGGTCGCCTCGCCGCGAACGCCTCCCCTGTGAACCGGGACGGCCTGCAACGCCTCACCACCGTCCTCCAGAGCGCCCTCCACGGTTGATCTGCCCGACCTCGCCTTCACCCACGAACCTCTGGCCGTCATCCTTCCCGCCGTCCGGGCCGTCCTGGCCTCGGCGGGCGAGGTGGCCCTCACCGTCCCCGACCCCGATGCGGGGGTGGGCCTCTACGCGGGCGAGGTGACCGCCCACGGCCTGCACCGCCCCTGGCAGACGTGGGCTGACCTCGCCGACCTCCTGGGCGCGCACCTCCTCACGCCCGAGCGGGTCGGGGAGGGCCGGGTCCGGGTGCGGCTGCGCGCCTACACGCCGGGGCCTGCGCCCGACGCGAACGGCTACAGCGCGGGGAGCGAGTTCGGGCGGGTGGACAAGCTCGAAGACCCCATCTTCCTCCTCACGCTCGTGGAGGCGATGAGGCGGGTCAGTCCCCCTCCCGGTGGTCGCGTCCTCGCTCTCGGCGTGAATGCGGGCCGGGAGCTGGACGCGTTGGCACTCGCCTTCCCCGACCGGACGTTCGACGTGGTGGGCGTGGACCTCGACGGGTCGGCCCTCGCACTTGCCCGCGCCCGGCATCCGGGGGCCAGCTTCCGCCCGCTGGACGTGAATACGCTGCCCGACCCCTCGTTGGGCCGCTTCGACCTCGTGCTCGCCCTGAGCCTGCTGCAAAGTCCCGGCGTGGTGGCCGAGAACGTGCTGCGCGCCGTGCGACGGGAGCACCTGACTTCCACGGGCGGCCTGATCCTCGGCTTCCCCAACGCCCGCTACCGGGACGGCGTGTTGAGCTACGGTGCCCGCACCCGCAACTACGCCCGCCCCGATCTCAGCCTCCTCGTGTCCGATGTGGCCGCCGCCCGCCGTCACCTCCAGAAGCACGGCCTCAAGGTGTTCGTGACGGGCAAGTACGAGGTCCTCGTCACGGCGATTCCGGCGGGAGGGCGGACGCCGGGGGGACTGGAGTTGTAGGAGCGGGTCAGCGGTCAGCCATCAGCCGTCAGCAAAAGATGGAGAGGCGCGGCCTTCGTCCCGCTGGGGAAGCCGCGCCACGCCTCGGTGAGGGTCAGTAGGACAGCGTGGGCCTACAGGTCGCCCGGTCCCGGCAGCGCGCCCCCACCCGCCGAGGTCAGGCCCTGCAAGTTCTCCTCCAGCTCGCCCAGCCGCTCCTCGCGGTCGGCCCCGCTCTCCATCCCGTTCGCGTCCATGTCGCCCGACGCGCCCTGCATCCCCTCCCCGATGTCGGCGTTCAGGTCGATGTCGCTGGGGTCGTTCAGCTCCCGGTCCTTGTACTCGGTCATGCCGCCCATCCTCCCGGCCCCGCGTGCGCCCGGTGGTGAGGCGGCCCCAAACGTCCTTCATACAGCAACAGAAAAAGCCCCCGATCTGGGGACCTCTTCGCTGACGGCTGACCGCTGAGAGCTGACCGCTCCCCTACCTTCTGCTTCCCACCGCCAGCAGCGCCCCGAACAGCGCCAGATTCTTCAGGAAGTGCGTCTGCTGGTGGAAGCGTTCGGTGCCGCTCTTGTCCCAGAAGGGGTGGCCGATCACGGTGGTCGGAATCAGGCTGGCGGCGAGGGCGGTGCTCGCGGCGCGGGGGGCGATGCCGAGGGCGAGCAGCGTGCCCGCACCCAGCATGACGGCGCTGTTGGCCTTCACGGCGAGTTCGGGCTGCGGCACCTCGGCCCCCTTCGCCGCCCGCACGATGGGGTCGGGATGTTGCAGGTGATCGAGGCCGTTTTTGATGAAGATGCTCGCCAGCAGCGCCCGTCCGATGAATCCAGTTACACTCATGCCCCGTCCTCCTTGGATGTGCGGCGAGTCTACCGCACGCCGGGACGGACGACCCGGACGGCGGCGCGTCCCTCACCCGCGCCCACCCTCACTCGAACAGCGTGCTCACGCTCTGCCCGACGTGGATGTTCGTGATGGCGTCCGCGAAGAGGGGTGCCACGTCCAGCACAGCGAGCTTGCCGTTCGAGGCGGCGATCTTCTCCGGCGAGACGTACACGGTGTTCGTGCTCGCCACCTGCGTCACGTCCAGCGCGGCGATGCGCTCGATGGCAGGGCCGGTGTAGACGCCGTGGGTGACGGCCACGTACACGTCCTTCGCGCCCATGCTGCGGGCGATGTTCACCGTCTCCACGAGGCTCCCGGCGGTGCTGATCTCGTCGTCCACGATAAAGACGGTCCTGCCCTCCACCTCGCCGATCAGGGCGCGGGGGCGCACCTCCGTGTCCGAGAGCCGTTCTTTGTCGATCATGGCGAGGCCGGAGTTCAGGCGGCGGGCAATTTGAGAGGCCCGCTTGATGCTGCCCGCGTCGGGGGCGAGGACGACGCCCTCGTGCGCGTTCGGGACGCAGGTTTTGAAGTGCTGGCTCAGGACCCGGTTGGCGGAGAGGTGGTCCACCGGAATCTTGAAAAAGCCGTGGACCTGCGGCGAGTGCAGGGTCATCGTGAGGAAGCGGTCAGCTCCCGCCTGTTGAAGCAGGTCGGCCATCAGCCGCGCGGCGATGGAGATGCGCGGGCTGTCCTTTTTGTCGCTGCGGGCGTAGGAGTAGTACGGGATGACGGCGGTCACGCGCCCCGCCGACGCGCTCTTGGCCGCGTCGATGAGCAGCATCAGCTCCATGATCGAGTCGCTGACGGGCGTGGAGAAGGACTGTATGACGAACACGTCACCCTCGCGCAGCGACTCCTCGTAGTGCACGATGATGTTGTCGTTCGTGAACTTCTCGGTCTTGCTCTTGCCGAGCGGCACGCCGAGACGGTCGCAGATCGCCTGCGCGAGGGGGCGGTTGCTCTGCCCGGCGAAGATGAGCAGCGGTTGGCGGCGGCTGCTCGCCAATCTCTCGGAAGGGGGGCGGTGGGGCACGGTCACGGTGGGGAGACCTCCGGGAAGGATCGGGGCAGGGCCGGGAAAGCCCGTCAGGAGCGGGGGATGGAAACGCGTCGCAGGCCAGCATACCCGCCGCCGCGCGGGACTGTCACGGTGCCCCCAGCCGTGGGGCGTTCCCGTGGGGGGGACAGGAAGGATGTACCAGCGCCTCAGAATGTTCGGAAGAAGGAAACAGAGCTTGACTTCAACTATTGTGCTTGTGTTTCGCGGCTGAGTAAGCTGGGCCAATGCAGCAGCAGGAGCTGTTTCGGCGGCTGAGGGCGGCGGCAAGTTCGGCCCCATGCATTTCCCGTCTCCCGACACGAGCAGAAATCGCCAGCCTGGAGGCGGAGTTGGGAGTCCACCTGCCGCCGTCCTACCGTGCGTACCTGCTGGAGCTTTCGGACGCGCTCGTTGGTTCTTACTGGCCGCTGGTCGTCCAGCATGAGATGACCGGAGGACGTTTGCTGGACCAGGCCAGGGGCCTCCAGAGCATTGGACTGCCGAGCTTCCTGGTCCCCTTCGTGAGTGATAACGGCGATGCGTTCTGCTTCGATACCCGTTCGAACGGACCAGAGTTCGCCGTGGTGCTCTGGACGCACGACGATCAGTCCTTCGTGCACCGCTCCTGGCCGAACTTCCTGACCTGGGTTGCGGACGAGTGGCTTCCTACTGCCGAAGAAAGCTGATTGCAGACTGCGAGACCCGTCCCCAAATAGAACGTTGGGGGGTGCTAACGACAAGAGGCGCGGCACCCTCGCCACGCCCCCGCCCGTCCCCTCCGCCCTCAATCCCGGTGAAAAATCTTCCCCACCTTGCCGAGGAAGCCCTCGCGGGGTTCGTTCACCTCGTCGCCGACCGCGCGGGCGTAGGCGTGCAGGGCCTCGCGCGCCTCCGGCGTGAGCTGCCCCGGCTTGGGCACGCTGACCTCGTACTCGACGATCAGGTCGCCCGTTCCGGCCCCCTGCAATCGGGGCAGACCCTGACCGCGCAGGCGGTGGAGTTCGCCGTGCTGTGTGCCCGGCTTGACCTCCACGGTCTGCGGGCCGTCCAGCGTGGGCACCGTGACCGGACCGCCGAGCGCGGCCTTGGCGAAGCCGATCTTCGCCGTGTGGACGAGATGTTCCTGCTCGCGGCGCAGGTCGGGGTACGGCTCCATCTCGATGTGAACGTAGAGGTCGCCGTTGCCGCCCGGTCCCTCGTTGCCCTTGCCCGCCACCCGGATGCGGTAGCCCTCGTCGATGCCGCGCGGGAGCTTGACGGCCACCGTCTCGGACTTCAGCGTGCGGCCCCGGCCCTTGCAGACCGTGCAGGGGTCCTCGATGATCTGGCCCTCGCCCCGGCAGGTCGGGCACGGCTGCTGGGTCTCCACCACGCCGAAGATCGTTCGCGCCTGCGCCCGCACGGCCCCCACCCCGCCGCAGGTGCCGCAGGTCTTGGGGGGTTTGCCGCCCGGCTCCGAGCGCCCCCCGTGGCAGTGTTCGCAGGTCGTGAGGCGGTCCACCTCGACCGTGATCTCGTCGCCCGCGCGGGCTTGCAGCAGGGTCACGCGCGCCTCGGTCTCCACGTCGTCGCCGCGCGCCGGACCGCGCCGCCCGCCCCGGCCTCCCCCCATGCCGCCGAAGAGCTGCTCGAAGATGTCCATCGGGTCGAAGCCCGCGCCTCCCCCCATCCCGCCGAAGGGGTCGCCGCCCGGCATCCCGGCCCCCGGCGCACTTCCGAAGCGGTCGTAGTGTGCCCGCTTCTCGGTGTCGCTCAGGACGGCGTAGGCCTCGTTGATGCGCGCGAACTGCTCGGCGGCCCCCTCCTCCTTGTTGCGGTCGGGGTGGTACTTCAGGGCCAGCTTGCGGTACGCGCTCTTGATCTCGTCGGCGCTCGCCGTCCTGGCGACGCCCAGCAGTTCGTAATAGTCCATAGGTGTGTTGTCGCCGGGCCACAAGGTCCCGACCTCCACCCTAAGGTTAACATGACCGGACTCAAGAAAAGTAGGTGTCCTAGAGCGGAGTGGGGGAGGCTGAGAGGGGACGGACCGGGTACGCTGGGGGCATGATCACGTACCGCCGTCAGAATGCCCTCGCCCCGGAGAAGGACGCCGAAATCAGGATCAACCTCACGCCGCTGCTGTTCTTCCTCGTCGGCTTCCTGGTGGTGCGTGCCCTGCTGGGGACCGCGCAGGCCGAAGCCCCCCGCTAGGCCACACGCATGACCCAACAAGGTGCCCCCCAACAGTTCACGAGCACCCTCAGCGGTCGGGCCGTCGTCCCCGGCTGGACGGGGCTGGGCGGGGACCTCCCCGACGTGGTGGAGGTCCAGCTTGACGTGGACCCGCGTGACCTCGCCCGCGAGTACGCCTGTCTCCTCGTCGAATACTGGGCCACGCCCGAGACCCTGACCCTCCAGAGCCTGCTCCCCATGCGTGCCTTCATCGCCACGCCGGAGGGCTGGTGCGTCTTCGTGCCCGCGCAGGGGCGGGTGCTCGTGCGGGCGCTCGACCCGCAGCCCAACCCGCCCGTTCTCGTGAGCCACTGGCTCAACGTGGACCCGCGTACGCCGCCGGGAACGGTGGTGGGCGTGAGCGTGCGCCTGCCGGAGCCGCCGTCGCCGTGGGGGCAGTTGCTCAATGGGTGAGCGGTCAGCGGTCAGCTTTCAGCGGTCAGAGCAAGAGAAGTCGAGACGCTAGGGCATGTGGCATCTATGTCGAGTTAATGTTGTGTTCCAATCTGTGTGGAATCGCTCTAAAATAGAAGTGGACGGGCGTTGACAGAGTGGTTGAATGTGGGCGTCCCCGATGATGGCTCATCAAGGTGGCTGGACTCGATGAGCAGGAGGGACGCTCACTCGTCCTAGCTGCGGCTCAAGGGTTCGAATCCCTTACGGTTCCGTCTGGCTCAAGGCGTGCCTGCCACCACAGGGATGCCTTTTCTTCTTGCTCAAGGCTCAACCCCTCACCGCCTTCCCACCGTCAGCACGGCCCGCACCGCCGCCTCCGCGTTCAGGGTGCCGACGCCGCAGGTCTTACGCGCGTCCAGAAAGTCGCAGCGCCCGCCGGGAAAGGGGGTCGCCGTGCGGGTGAGGGTGGCGCGGACCTGCGTGGGGGTCAGGCTCGGTCTCAAACCGAGGAGGAGGCTGGCGACGCCCGCCGCGTGGGGGGCCGCGAAGCTCGTGCCGTCGGGACTGCGCTCGCCGCCGGGACCGCTGAGGCTGCTCGCCACGACGCCGCGTCCGCGCTCGCCCCCCGGCGCGGCGAGGGCCACGCTCGCGCCCCAGTTCGCGTAGGCGGGCCGCTGCCCGCGCTCGGTCACGCTCGTCACGGTGAGGACATTGCGGCACCCGGCGGGCGAGTAGCCCCGCGCGTCCGCGCCGTCGTTCGCCGCCCCCGCCACCACTATTACCCCCCGCACCGTCACCGCGTCCACGGCGGCCTGAATGCGCGCGTCACACCCCGTCAGCGGGATGAAGTCCGCGAAGAGGCTGAGGTTGAGGACCCGCGCCGGGTTCGGGTTGGCGGGCACGCCGGGCACGCTAAGGCCCGCCGACCACCGCATCGCGTCGGCGAGGTCCTGCGGGTCAACAAGGCCGTCCACCCCCGCCACCCGCACCTGCACCACCCGCGCGAGGGGGTTGAGGCCCGCCATGCCCCGCCCGTCGTGCGCCGCCCCGATCAGATTGGCGACGATCTCGGCGTGGTAGGCGAACGCGCCGACGCCGCCCGCGTCCCGGTCACGCCCGTCGCCGTCGCCCGCGCGGGCCGGGTCCGACACGAAATCGAAGCCGTTCACCACCCGCCCCGCGAGTTCGGGGCTGTTCACGAAGCCTGTGTCCAGCACGGCGACCGTCACCCGCGCGCCGCGACCGACGCCCAGCAGCGCCCACGCGCCGGGTGCCCGGATGGCCTCCAGATTCCACTGCCGCGCGAAGAGGGGGTCGGAGGGTCGGTAGGTGGTAGTGGCCGGAGTCGTGGGCGTCCCTGTCAGCGGCAGCAGTGGCGGAACGGTCTGCGGAGTCGTCGGCAAGGGCGTCAATTCCGGCAGCGGCGCGGGTGAGGTCGTGCGCGGGGAGATGGGCAGCGCGGGAATGGGAACGATCTGCGGCACGGCGGCGGCGGTGCCGAGCAGGGCCGAGGTCAGGAGCAGGGAGCGCAGGAGCTTCACCCGCCCAGTCTCGCGTCCGGGCCTGACCCGTGACTGAGAAGGGAAGACCGGGAGCTTGGGAAGACGGACGCCCCCCACCGCGCACCGCCTCCCGCCGACCGCGTACCATCTGCCCCATGACCTCAACCCAAACCAACCGCCGCGTCGTGGTCCTGACCGGCGCGTCAAGCGGCATCGGACGGGCGGCGGCCCATGAACTCGCGGCACGCGGCCATACGGTCGTTCTCGCGGCCCGGCGGGCGGAAAGCCTCGCCGCCCTGGCCCGCGAACTCGACCCCAGCGGCTTGCGCGTCCTCGCCGTGCCCACCGACGTGACCGACGACGCCTCCCGCCGCGCCCTGATCGAGACGGCCCGCGACCACTTCGGGCGGGTGGATGTGCTCGTGAACAATGCGGGGATCACCGTGGAGCGCGGCTGGTGGTGGGACGACCCCGACCCGCTGCGGGTGCTGCGCGTGAACCTGGAGGCCCCCGTCGAACTTACCCGCCTCGTGCTGCCGGAGATGCGTGAGCGGCGCTCGGGGCACATCGTCAACATCGGCTCCGTCGCGGGGCGGGCCGCCACCCACGGCATGTACTCGGCGAGCAAGTTCGGCCTGCGCGGCTTTTCCCTGGGTCTGCGCCGCGAACTCCTGGGCACGGGCGTCACCGTCAGCCTGATCGCCCCCGGCTTCGTCCGCAGCGAGATGACCGCCTCCGCCCGCCTCCCCATGCCCGGCCCCGAGGTCGTCGCCCGCGCCGTCGCCGACGTGCTCGACCACCCCCGCCGTGAGGTCATCGTGCCGAGTCCCTACCGCGTCCTGGCCTTCCTCGAATACGTCTTCCCGAAGCTGGGGGACCGTGTAGCCAGGCGGGTGATCTACCGGCGGTATGGGCATGAGAAGGGGTAAGGGGAAAGGAGTGAGGCGTCAGGTGTTAGGGACAAAGGGGGCGGTTTGTGGGAATTGGGCGGTGGAGCCGTCACGTCGCCCCCTCACCCCGGCCCTCTGCTTCGCAGCTCTCCGAGTCACCCACGAGGGGAGAGGGGGAAAGGATGCTTGAGCTTTTGCCCTCTAAAAACCGTCACTCTCGATGACCGACTCTTGCCCGTGAGCCGACGCCCCACACCACCGCCACGCCTTGCTCGCGCAGCTCCCTGGGTGGGCCTTCCAGACAGCACGCAACAAGATCAAACGTTGCCACGCTGAGAACCCGCCCACACGCGCAGTCAACAGGCCCTTTGCCCAGCGCAGCGCCACTCCCCCTGCCCCCTCTGGAGGTAGGGGGCTGGGGGGTGGGGGCAACCGGAGCAAGACACCCTGCCCCCCGGCATTCCCTTCAGACACACTCCCGCCCGCCGTCCAAGTGCGTAGACTGACCCCCAGATGAACCCCGCCAAGACCGTCCTCAAGGCGATTCAACCCGCGTTGGAGCGGGGCCTCACCGCCCTCGACCACGCCGTCAGCGGCTACGTCCAACCCCGCCGGGCACGCGGCAAGCTGATCTTGCAGCCCTACGTGGGCTGGGGCACCCCGCAGGCGGTCGAGCTGACGGGCCGCGTGCTCCTGCCCCGCACTCTCGCCCCCGCGAAGAAGGGCGACCCCCGCTGGCGCAACTTCCGTAACATCCTCCGCCGCCTGCTCTCGCGCGAGGTCTCCGGCGTGCGCGTGACGGGCCGCCTGGGAAGCGTGGTGGCGAGCGGCGTCAGCGACGCGGACGGCTACTTCACCCTCAACTTCACTCCTGCCGAGGGCGGCGACCCCTTCGCGGGCGGCTGGCACGAGGCGCACCTCGCCATCGAGGGCCGCGACGGCACCACCCGCGCCCGAGTGCAGGTCGTCGCGGAGGCCCGCTTCGGTGTTATCAGCGACCTCGACGACACGGTGGTTCAGTCCGACGTGACGAGCCTGCCCCGGATGCTCGCCACCAGCCTGACGGGCAACGCGCGCACCCGGCTGCCCTTTCCCGGCGTCGGGGCGCTGTACCGGGCGCTGACCCGCGACGGCGAGGCGCGCAACCCGATCTTCTACGTGTCGAGCAGCCCGTGGAACTTCTTCGACCTGCTGTGGCAGTTTCTCGACTACCGCCGCATCCCGCTGGGGCCGATCTTCCTGCGGAACTGGGGCTTCGACCTGCTCGCCGGGCATGGCGGCTACAAGCACGGCGTCATCGAGCGCATCTTCACCCGCTTTCCCAGCCTGAAGTTCGTCCTCGTCGGCGACAGCGGCGAGAAGGACCCGGAGATTTACGCCGAGGTCGTGCGCCGTCATCCGGGCCGAGTCCTCGCCGTCTACATCCGCGACGTGACCGAAGCCACCCGCGACGAGGGCGTTCTGAAACTCCGCGAGGAGGTCCGCAAGGCGGGCGTGGACCTCGTGCTGGCCGCCGACAGCCTGAACGCCGCGAGTCACGCGATGGCGGCGGGTCTCATCACGTCGGGCGAATTCCGCAGCGTGCTGACGAGCGTGGCGCGAAGTTACGAGACGTGAGGAGTTGAGCCACGGGGAGGGGTGGGGCGGGAGCGCTGCGTCGTTGGATGTGCTGTGAGCATTGCGTAAGGCTGAGGGTGGAAGGCCAACCAAGAGTGTTCCCCGCCTTCTGCCTCCCTCAGCGCCCACTCTCGCTGAAGGTCTCCTTTCGCGCAGTCGGCACCTGGACAACAGAAAACGGGCCAGAGGTTGCCCCCTGACCCGCTCTTCTCTTTGACCGCCTTACCCGTTCCCGCCCCGGCGTCCCCGGCGACGGCGACGGCGGTTGGCGTCCCCGCCCCCGGAGGTGTCGGCCTGGGTCTGTGGGCGGGGGGCGCGGTTGCCGCCCTGCGCCTGGGGGCGACCGTTCAGGCTGGAGACGGCCCCACGGTCGCTCCCGCCGCGCGAGAAGCCCGGCCCGCGTCCGCCCCCTCCCCGGTCGCTGCCGCGCTCGAAGGACCGCCCGCCGCGTCCGCCGCCACCGCCCGGCCCCTCGTCGGGGGGCATGTTCTCCACCGTCCAGTCGCCGAAGTACATGCGCTGCACGGTGATATTCACGGGCCGCAGGTGCTCGTTGCGCGGGCGCTCCAGCGTGACGACCCGGCGCTTGTAGCCGCCCCCCTGAGTGCTGGGACGCAGGGCGGGGCGTCCGCTCTGCTCGCGGGAGCTGGGTTCGCGGGGACCAGCCTCACGGGGACTGGCCTCACGCGGCCCCTGTCCCTGGCCGCTCTGACTCTGGCCGCGCCCGCGTCCGGCTCCGGCCTCCGCACGGGGCGGGGGGGTCGTGGTCGTCGCGGCGGGCTGGGGGTCGTCGAGGGTGAACTTGCGGGGGGCCGAGGTGCTGACCGTCTGCAACTTCTCGCGTTTCTCGGCCTCGCGGTCCTCACGCCTGCGGGCGCGGGGCCGGATGGTGTTGTCGTTGTCGCCGTCCATAGCGGTCTCCTGGGTGAAATCGATCTGCCGGGCCAGCGGGTTGACCTGGCTCACGGTCACGGTGAGGGCGTCCCCGAGGCGGAAGGTGCGCCCCGTGGAGCGGCCCCGCAGCATCTGCGCGTCCTCGAGGTAGAAGTAGTAGTCGTCGTCGAGGTTGGAGATGTGCAGCTTGCCCTCCACGCCGTTTTCCAGCGCCACGAACAGCCCGCTCGCCACCACGCCCGACACGTGACCGGGGAAGGCCAGGCCGAGGTGCTCCTGTGCCCACTTCGCCTGGTAGTACTTCGTGAGGTCGCGTTCGGCCTCGGAGGCGGCCCGCTCGCGCTCGGAGGTGTGCTCGCCCATGCCCGGCAGTCTGGCGCGCAGGTCGCCCGTGGCCCGTGAAGAAGCCCGCAACTCCCCCGCCAGCACCCCCCGCAGGACCCGGTGAACGAGCAGGTCCGGGTAACGCCGGATGGGAGAGGTGAAGTGCAGGTACTCGTCGAACGCGAGGCCGAAGTGCCCCAGGTTCTCGCCCGCGTACTTCGCCTGCTGCATGCTTCTCAGCAGCAGCGTGTTCACCACGCGCTCGCGCGGCGTGTTCCGAACCCCCTTGAGGACCGCCTGATACGACTGCGGCGTCGGCTCCCCGCCGGGGAAGGCGATACCCAGCCGCCCCAGCGCGTTCGTCACGTCCTGAAAGCGCTGGAGCGTCGGCTCCTCGTGGATGCGGAAGAGGGCCGGAATCTCGCGCTCGATCAGGTAACGCGCCACGACCTTGTTGGCGAGCAGCATCAGGTCCTCGATCATCCCGCGCGCCGTCTCCTCGCGGATCGGGATGAGTTCGAGCTGACCGTTCGGCCCCACGTCCACCTTGACCTCACGCAGCTTGAAGTCGAGCGATCCCTCGCGCAGCCGACGCTGACGCAACTTCGCGGCGATCTTGAGCAGCAGGTGGAGGTCGCCCTCCAGCGCGCGGGCGTGATCCGGCAGCGTGGCGGTCGCCTCCGAGTACGCCTGCACCTCGTCGTAGGTGAGCCGCGCCTTGCTCCGGATGACGCTCGGCGCGATCTGCACGTTCTGAATGTCGCCCTCGGCGGAGAGTTCCACCAGCGCCGTCATCGTCAGGCGGTCCTCAAACGGCACGAGGCTGCACACGCCGTTGCTGAGGTGCTCCGGCAGCATGGGGAGCACGCGCCCCGGCAGGTACACGCTCGTCGCGCGGGCGTACGCCTCCTTGTCGAGCGGCGTGCCCTCCCCCACGTAGTGGCTCACGTCCGCGATGTGGACGCCCACCACGAAGGTGCCCTCGGGCGTGGGCTGGATGTGGATCGCGTCGTCGAAGTCCTTCGCGTCGCGCCCGTCCACCGTGAAGATGTTGTACTCACGCAGGTCGAGGCGGCCCACCAGCGCCCCTTGCGGAATCTGCGCTGGGATCGCGTTCGCCTGGGCCAGCACGTCGTCCGGGAAGTCACCGCGCAGGCCGTACTTGACGATCACGGCCTCGGTCTCGGTCTCCGGGTCGTCCTCGGCCCCCAGCACGCGCGTGACCTGCCCGAACACCTCGTCCTCGCCCGTGTGTTCGGGCCAGAAGAGGGACGTGACGACGCGGGCACCGCTCGCCAGTTCCTCGATGCCCTCCGGCAGCAGCAGGATGCGGTGGCGGGCGCGGGCGTCGTCAGGCTTGAGGATGGGGTGGCCCTTGCTGAACTCCAGCGAGCCGACGAGCTGCTTGTACGCCCGCTGCACGATGCGGACGACCGAGGCGCGCGGGCTGCCGTCGCCGCGCTGGCCGCGCCGGGGACCGTTCCTGGCCCCGTCCCGCCCGTTGTCGCCCCGGCCCTCCATCCGCACGAGCACGATGTCGCCGTTCCAGGCCTCCATCGTCTGCTCGGGGGCCACGTAGAAGTCCTCGCCGCCGGAGTCGGGCACCACGAAGCCGAAGCCCGCCGCCGACGCCTGGAAGCGTCCCCGCACGAGGCTCATCGCCTCCGGCAGCCCGTAGGTCCGCCGCCGTGTGCGGATGACCTCACCCGTCGTCACGAGGTCCTCCAGCAGCGATTCCAGATCGCGCCAGTCGCCCAGGCGGTTGATCATCTGCCGGGTGAAGGTGCGCTCCAGATCGCGGACGTGGATGGGCCGTCCCACCTTGCGAAGCTGCGCCACCACGAGGTCGCGGGCGGGGTGAGGCTCGCCGTCGGCGTCCAGATCATCCTGATCGTCGGTGTCCTCGTCGTCCTCCGTCTCCCCGGGGAACAGGTCGGATTCTGCCTCGTCGTCCACGTTGGCGGCCTGGGTCAGGCCCTCCGCGTCCTCGCCCTCCAGCGCAGGCTGGTCCACGGCGGGAAGCGGCTGCATATCGTCCGCCGGGACGATTAGCGCCGCGTCTGTAGCGCCCTCAAGGACCGCCTCGGGAACGGCTTCCGGCTCCTCCACGGCGACCGGCTCCACGCCGCCCAGCACGTCGGCGAGCGGCACGTCCGCCGCTGCCTCCGCCACGGGCGTGACCACCTTCGCCTGACGGCCCCGACGCTTGCGGGGCACTTCGAGGAGGACGGGTTTGGTCGTCTCGGCCCCGGCAGGTTCGGGGGCAGCTTGCGCTTTCGCCTTGCGCCCACGTCGGGACTTGGGCGTCTCGGCAGGCTCCTCGGCGGTGGGCGCTACCTCGGGCTGGACGGCCTCGGCTTGAGCTTCCGGCTCCGGCTCGACGGGTGCGGCAGCCTTCGCCTTGCGCCCTCGGCGGCTGAGCGTCGGCGTGGCGGGAGTGGGTTCGGCGGTCGCCTCCACCGGCTCGCTTGTGGGCGTCCCCGCCTCGGCACTGGCCGGGGTGATCTCCACGGCGTCCGTCTCCACCGGGGCGATTTCGACGGGCACCGGCTCGGCGGCGGATGCCTCGATGTCGGTGGGTGTGGCTTCGACGGGTTGTCCTTCCGTAGCCTCTCCCTTTGCCTTGCGTCCACGGCGCGGCTTGGGGGCGGACGCAGTCTCGGCGGTCACTTCGGCGACCGGCTCAGGCTGCGTCTCGACGGGCTGTTCGGTCGGCTGCTCGGTCAGTTGGGCCGCGCGTTTGCCCCGGTGTGGCCTGGCGGCTTCCGGCTCGACTTGTGGGAGAGCTTCAGCGGCGGGCGTCTGTCGGCCCTTGCCGCGCCGGGTGGGGGCAGGTGCCCCCGTCTCCTGGGTCTCCTGAGAAAGGGTGTCGGCGGGCGCGGCGGCAGCCTTCTTGCGGCTCCCGGCGGTCCGGCCTTCGGTGTCTTGTTGTCCTTCGGAGCTGGCGCGAACGTTCTGGTCGTCCTGCGCCGGGCGCTCCTTCTTTGCTCTCGGCATTCCTCACCTGGTCAGGACCCCCGTGGGATGTTCTCGTGTGGGACGCGGGGAGGCCTCAGCCGCTACTCGCTCCTTGCGCCGACCTCCGCCTCTCTCTGGCCTCTGGGGTCGCGGCGGCGAATGCGGTCTTGCCTCCCGACGTACATCTCACCCACGGGTTGGGGATGTCGCGTGTCTCGGGCCGCGCCCAACCTGTCCACACGTTGCGAAGCGCAGACGGGGGAGGTGGGGGGCGCTGTCCTGTCGCCCGGCAGCGAGGCCAGTCTATCACGGGGCCTCATGAACGCACACGCGCACGCACATTCATGCGGGAGGGGGAGAGGGGGTGCCTGTGAGTGTCCAACCCGCGCATGTGGATAAGCGGGAGCGGCGAGTGCAGGTCTATCGGGAGGACGTTCTCGTAGTTTGGATAAGGGCACACCTTAAGTCGGCGGCCAGTCAACCAACGGTAGAACAGCCTGCTCGACTCCTGGCGACTGGAAGCTGGCGACTGGAAGCTGGCGACTGGCGACCCTCCTGCCCCCACCCTTTCCAGCCATCCCCACGGTTTGCGCCTCCCCGGTGGGCGTACCGTGGGGGCCGATCCTATGGCCTCGCCGCTCGGTGCGCCCCCCAACTACAGCACGCCCGCGATGCTGGGGCTGGCGCTGCTGTCGCTCGTCACGTCGCTGTGGCATTTCGCGCTCGGGGCGCTCGACTACGCCTCCGCCGGACGCTACGAGGGGCTGGTCCTGATCCTCCTCGCCGGGCTGCTCCTCGTGTACGGCGTGCTGACCCTGATCCGCTACGCCGAGGCGCGCGACGCGATGACCGACCCGCATCCCCGCGCCGCCATGTACGACACCCCGCACGAGAGCCGGGTGCCCCAGGCGGGCTTAATCCTGGCCCTCGCCATCGCCGTCGCCGACCTCGCGTTCGTCCTCGCCTCGCAACGCGCGGCCCTGCACCTCGTCGGCGTGCTGCTCGTCGTGCTGGTCGCCCGGCAGGCGTGGCGCATCAGGCCGCCGGGGGGAGAGGGGTAGCCCGGCCACCCTACAGGTCTTCCAGCTCGGAGGTCGGCGGCGACCCGGCCCCATCGGTGTCGGCCCCCACGGTCGGCGTGGAGGTCATGGTCCCCGCCATGCCGCCCATGCCCCCGGTGCGCGGCGCGTCCAGCGTGGAGTTGAGAGGGTCGCCCGAGAGTGCCCGCTCCTGCACCTCGGGCCGCGACATGTTGGGGAGGTCGCCCTCCGGCGTGGTGGCGGTCGCGTCCTCGGCGGGGTCGCTGTCCACGGGCGGGTTGTAGGTGATTCGGTCGTCGGTCATCGTCTTCTCCTGAGGGGTGAGGAGTGAGGGGTTAGGGATGAGGGGGTGGTATTCCTGATGCCCCTCAAAGCCTGAACCCCGCTGGCGGCTGGAAGCTGGCCGCTCCCGGCTACGCGGTGGGTTCGCCGCCCGTGACGGCGTAGATGGCCCCCGTGATGTAGCTGCCGTCACTGGAGGCGAGCAGGACATACGGCGGCGCGAGTTCGGCGGGTTGCGCGGGCCGCCCGAGGGGCACCTTCTGCCCGAACTCGGGCACCTTCTCGGGGTCCTGCCCCTGGATGACGAAGGGCGTCCACACCGGGCCGGGGGCCACGGCGTTCACGCGGATGCCCTTCTCGCCGAGCTGCTTCGCCAGCCCCTTCGTGAAGGTCACGACCGCGCCCTTCGTGGAGGCGTAGGGCAGGATGGCGGGCGACGGCTGGTAGGCCTGCACCGACGCCGTGTTGATGATGTTGCCGCCCGGCTTCAGGTGCGGCAGCGCCGCCTGGCACAGGTAGAAGATGGCGAAGACGTTCGTGCGGTAGTGCTGCTCCAGCTCCTCCGGCTTCACCTCGCCGAGGTCCTCGTAGTTCTGCTGGTACGCCGCGTTGTTCACGAGCACGTCCAGCCCGCCGAACTCGGAGACGGTGCGCTCCACGAGCATCTGGCAGTGGGCCGGGTCGCCGATGTCTCCCGGCAGGAGGAGGACCCGCCGCCCCGCCTCGCGCACCAGCCGGGCAGTGTCCTCGGCGTCCTCGTGTTCGTTGAGGTAGGAGACCACCACGTCGGCCCCCTCGCGCGCAAAGGCGAGCGCCACCGCCTTGCCGATGCCGCTGTCGGCCCCGGTGATGAGCGCCACCTTGCCCTCCAGCTTGCCGCTGCCCCGGTACGAGGTCTCGCCGTGGTCGGCCTTCGGCTGCATCTGACTCTCGGTGCCGGGGAACTCCTGCGTCTGCGGGGGAACGTCGGGCTTGGGCTGGCGCGGGTCTTCGGGTTGGGTCATGGGCCTTCCTCCTCCTGAGTTGACTGCCCCCGCATTCTCGACTCGCCGCCCCCCGCGTTCTTGAGAGGGGAGAAAAGGGGCGTTGGGGGTCGGTGGCGCGGTGCGGCGGCTCTGGATTCCACCCACCCCCTCATCCTCCTGGGGACGCGGTGCTGCTGGACCGCCGGGCCGGGCATATCCCCGGTGCCGTGAACCGCGAGTGGGCCGGGGCGCTGGACGACCAGGGACGGTGGCGGGATGTGGAAGCCCAGGCCGCGCGCTTGGACACGGGCGACGCGCCCACCATCGCCTACTGCGGCAGCGGTGTGAGCGCCACGCCCAACCTGCTGGCCCGCGAACTCGCCGGGGTGCCCCTCGGCCCGCGCAACCGCCTCTACGCTGGCTCGTGGAGCGACTGGGTGAGCGACGACGGGCGAGCGGTGGCGACCGGGGAGGAGTGGGGGCTGTGCCCTCGGCCTGGAGGCGAACGCAAGCCCCAGCCCATTGAGCGCCCGCCGCTACCTGCTGCGTGTGCCTCGTAGCTTGTCGCTTGTGGAGGGCAAGTGTTGTCGCTCCGGCTCAGCCTTCTACAGGCCACGGGCCACACGCCACAAGCCCTTCTACCGCCCCAGCCGCCGCAACACCCCCGCCACCTCCGGCATCCGCAGGGCGAGCGCCCCGGCCAGGTACACCGCCAGCCCCGCCCCGCCCGCCACCGCCAGCCCGACCACACCCGGCACGATGAACCCCGGCGCGGGCATCAGCCGCGAGACGAGCCACGCGACGACTCCGGCGGCGATGGAGAGAGGAACGACCCGAAGCAGGTGTGAGGCGACCGCCCGTGAGGGAAAGCCAAGCGCACGGCGGTAGAGCAGGGCGAGGACCGCACCGATGACGAGGCCACTCAGTGCCGTGCCGAACCCGAAGCCGAGCAGACCGACGCGCGGCACGAGCAGGGCGTACAGCCCGACCTCCAGCACGAAGCCGAGGGCGCTGACGATCACGGCCTCGCGGGCACGCTCACGGGCGTAGAAGGTCCGCAGCAGCAGCGTGACGACCGCCCACGGCACGAGCGCGAGCGCCCAGCCCGTCAGGATGCCGGAGGCCGCCTCGAAGCGCGGCACGTCGTAGGTCGGGCGCAGGTTGATGATGCTCACCGCGTAGGGTGCGAGGGCCGCGAGCAGGGCGCTCATGGGCGCGGCGAGAAAGGTCGTCGTGCGGATGGCCTGGACGGTGAGTGCGTTGAACGCCTTCCAGTTCCCCTCGGCGGCGTGCTGCGAGAAGCGCGGGAAGAGGGCCAGCGCGGGCGAGACGACGAACAGGCCGTTGACGGTCGTGAACAGCGTCTCGGCGTAGAAGTAGCCCGACTGGGTGCCCGCCGGGAAGAGCTGGGCGTTGCTCAGGAGGCGGGTGACGTACAGGTTCAGGAATTGCCGCGCCCCCGCCGTCAGGGTAAAGGGGGCCATCTGCCGCAGCACCCGCCCGAGCGCCGGATGGCGAATGAGCGCGGGCGTGGGCAGCAACCCGAACCGCCGCAGCGCCGGAAGCTGCACCCCGAGTTGCGCCACCCCGCCGATCAGCCACCCGAAGGCGAGCCACGTCGCGGTATCCGGCAGCAGCAGCAGCGCCACGATGCCCGCGAGGTTGAAGGCGACCGGGGCGAAGCTGCTCTCGCGGAAGTGCTCGTCGGCGTTCAGGAGACCCATCGCCACCGAAGCGAGGCTGATCAGCATCAGGAAGGGCATGACGAGTTGCGTCATGTAGATCGCCAGCCCGCGCTCCACGTTCGGCGACCCGGCGAGCAGCAGGTCCACGATCAGCGGTGCGGCGAGGATGCCCAGCCCCATCAGCAGCAGGTTCACCGCGATCAGCACGCCGCTGAAGGCCGAGGCGAGCTGCCTGCGCCCCGCCGCGTCCAGCGTCTTGTACACCGGGATGAAGGAGTTGACGAGCGCTCCCTCCGCCAGCAGTTCCCGCAGCAGGTTGGGCACCTTCACGGCGATGAGGAAGGCGTCCAGCAGCGTGTTCCCGAAGAGGGCCATCACCTGCGTCCGCACGATGCCCGACAGCCGCGAGCCGAGCGTCCCCGCCATCACGATCAGGGTATTGACGCGCAGGGATCGCCGGGGCGTCGGCGCGGGGGTCGCGGGTCCCTGCGGGGGGGGGCCGGGATCGGGGGCCGGGGGCGGAAGCGTCACGCGGCCAACTGTACCGCCTGCCCTCTCCCCACTTCCCCCACCGGCGTGCTACACTCCCGTTCGCCCAACCGGCCCCCAGGGTCGGCTCAACCCGCGCGGAGAGGTGCCAGAGTGGTTGAATGGGTCGGTCTCGAAAACCGAAGTAGTCGCAAGGCTACCGTGGGTTCGAATCCCACCCTCTTCGCCAAAAGGTCCCACCCCTGACCCCAGCCGGTCGGGGGTGAGGTTTTTTTGGGAGGGGTCAGCCGTTAGCGATCAGCGATCAGCCGGGCGAGGCTCACAGGCCGAACCAGCCGCCCGCCAGCAGGAACGCGAGGAGCGCGGCGAGCAGGGCGAGGCCGACGAACACCGCCCGCTGCCGCCCGGAGGGGGCCAGGACGAGCGCCACCGCGCCGAAGGCCACGAGCAGCAGGAGCGGTATGGGGATGAGGAGACTCGGCCAGGCGAACGCCCCGCTCGGAAGGTTGCCCAAGCCCACAGCGAAGGCGAGGACGTAGGAGGGCAGGAGCAACGCTGCCCCCGCGACGCTCAGCCCCGTCGCCCAGCGTGCGGCCCGCACCCGCGCAGGGGAACCGGGGCCAGCGCGAAAACCCGTCCATCCCACCCATACGGCACTAAACAGGACGAGCAGGGCGGAGAGAATCACGGGCGTTCACCGAACAGCGCCGGGCCGAGCTGTGGGGGCATGGGGGGAGTGTATGACGCGGGCCAGGAGTCGCAAGAAGGGGCCTCGTCCACGTTCCCGACTCAGCCAACCGCCGCACTCTCCCTGAGTCATTCGGCGGATGCGCTCAACCCCACCCCCGCCCTAAGCTGAGCGCACCATGATCAAGTTTCTTCAGTAAAGGCACACCTTCTCAGCCGTCAGCCACCTTATAATCGGGGCAATGCTGAAACGTGCCCCTCCCCTGCCGCGCGGACCGTATCCGGGTGGCCCGGCCTGCGTTTCCCACACCCGACAACCCACTCCCCACATCCCAGCAAAGGAAGTGACGAACCATAGATAAAGTGCATGGCAACACCTCGGGCCTCAAGGCGGCCCAACTGAAGTCCCTGAGCAACCTGTACCGCCGCCGCATCGAGCCGGGGCGGGTCGGCTCGCCGGAACTCGCGCGCAACCTCGCCGAGCTGTCGGACGACGTGCGGCGCGAGGTCAGCGTCCTGATCGACCGCCGGGGGCGCGTCGTCTCGGTCAGCGTGGCCGACGCGAAGGGGGCCGAACTGCCCGACCGTCGCCTCGGCGAGACGCGGCTGGCGGGCTTCCACCTCCTGCACACGCACCCGCGCGGCGGCGGGCTGAGCAAGGGCGACCTTTCCACGCTGTTCCTCAAGCGGCTGGACGCGGTGAGCGCCATTGAGGTGCGGGACGAGGGGCAGCCCGGCCTCGTTCACACGGCGCACCTGACCCCGCCCGGCACGGTGGGCGAGGAGGAGGACTGGCGCATCCTCGACCCGGTGCCCTCGTTTCAGATCGACAGCTTCGACCTCGGCGCGCAGGTCTCGGCGCTGGAGGAGGAGATCGCCCGCGCCCAACGCACCCGCGAGGCGAAGAAGGACCGCGAGCGCGCCCTCCTCGTCCAGATCGACCAGGGCGAGTTCGACGCAGAAGAAAGGCTCGACGAGCTGGCCGAACTCGCGCGCACGGCGGGGGCGGAGGTCGTCCACCGGGAACTCGTCTTCCGGCGCAACCTCAAGGCGGGCACCCTGGTCGGCGCGGGCAAGCTGGAGGAACTGACGAGCCGGGCGTACCACCTCGACGCGGACCTCCTGATCTTCGGGCAGGAACTCGGCCCGGCCCAGGCACGCGAGATCGAGGCAGCGACGGGCCTCAAGATTCTGGACCGCACCCAGCTTATCCTCGACATTTTCGCCCTGCACGCGCAGGGGGTGGAATCGCGGCTTCAGGTCGAACTCGCGCAGCTCCGGTACATGAAGCCGCGTCTGCTCGGGGCGGGCGCGGCCTTATCGCGCATCGGCGGCAGCGCGGGCAGCGCGGCGGGCGGCTCCATCGGCACGCGCGGCCCCGGTGAGACGAAGCTGGAGCTGGACCGCCGCCGCATCAACGACCGCATCTCCTTCTTGGAGAAGCAGCTTGAAAGTGTCGCCGTCCGCCGCGAGGAGCGCCGCAAGGGCCGCGCCCGCAACGACATCCCGGTGGTGTCCATCGTCGGGTACACGAACGCGGGCAAGTCCACGCTCCTGAACGCCTTCACCCACGCCGCCGAGGAGCCGCGCCGGGTGCTGGCCGAGAACAAGCTCTTCGCCACCCTGCGACCCACCAGCCGCCAGGGCTATCTGGAGGGCGTCGGCCCGGTGGTCCTCACCGACACGGTAGGGTTCATCCGCGACCTGCCCAAGGACCTCGCCCGCGCCTTCCGCGCCACGCTGGAGGAAATCGGGGACGCCGACGTGCTGTTGCATGTGGTGGACGCGGCCAGCCCCGGTGCCGACACCCGCTACGAGGCGGTCAACCGCATTCTGGAGGACCTCGGCTTCCGCGACATGCCCACCGTCGTTGCCCTGAACAAGGCCGACGCCGCCGACCCGGAGACGCTGGAGCGCGAGCGTGAGCGCCTGAATGGCATTCCCGTCAGCGCCCTGCGGAACATCGGCCTGACTGAACTCAAGGACGCCCTCGCCGACGCCATCGGGCAGGTGCAGCGTCAGGAACTCGCCCAGCGGGAAGAGGCGCAGGTGCGGGCGGCGGAGTACAGGTAGTGGGGTGAGTAGGTAGTGGTCGCCCTCGCTTGAGCGAATGCCTTTGCAGAAGCAACCACTCACCACCTCCTACTGACCACTCACTCTTTCGATAGGCGACGCCTCCTGCCTCCGGGTGGGAGGCTCTTTTTATGCGGCTGGCCGTCCTCTACCTCCTGACCGTTGTGCTGGCGTGGCTGCTCGGCGAGTTCATCGGGGAGTGGACAGTGCCCACGCTGCTCCTCGCCTACGTTCCGGCGGTGGTGTGGCTGGTGCCCGCGCCGTTCGTGCTGCTCTGGACTCTTTGGAGACGGAGAGGTGTGGGCGTGGCACTCGTCGCAACGCTGCTGGCGGCGTGGGGGGCGGGCCTGCTCCACTGGCGACCCCACCAGCAAGGCGGCTCTCTCCGCGTCGTCACCTTCAATGTGGCACGGGGGACGCTGGGCGGGCCGGAGCGGGTCGCCTCCATCCTGCGGGCGGCGGACGCAGATGTAATCCTGCTTCAGGAGACGAACTTCATCCCGGCGGGGTACAGGCGAACGCTGCTCACCGCCCTGCCCGGCTACCACGTCGGGACCGGGTACGAGGTCATGACGCTCAGCCGCTCGCCGCAGCTCTCGAACCGCAACCACGCCATCCCCGGCAGCCGCCGCACGGTGCTGGAGACGGCGGTGAGTTGGCGGGGACAAAGATTACGTCTTGTGAACGCTCACCTCAACACGGTTCTCGTCTCCAATGCCCTGAAGGGCGACTTGAACGCGATTCAACGCACGAGTCAGGCGCGGGTGTGGCAAATCGGGCTGCTCTGCCGTCTCGCCTCGGCCAACTCCGGCCCGCTGCTGCTCGGCGGCGACCTGAACACTCCTCCGCGTGGCCGCCTCTCCCGTCGCCTGCATACCTGCGTCGGCCAGAACGCCCACGACCTCGCCGGACGTGGCCCCGGCTGGACCTTCCCCGGCCTCTTCCTCCGTATAGACCACCTGTTCTCTCGCGGCCTCACGCCTTCTCGCGCCCGCGTCCTGCCCGCCTCCGGCAGCGACCACCGCCCGCTGCTCGTGGAGTACCCCTGACGGGTGTATATCCTCCTCCCAGGTTCCACGATCCCGTACCCTCTTCCCATGACCCTCGATTCCCCAGCGGCCCCACTCAGGCCGGGCGTGGAGACGACGGAGGCCACCCTCATCTTCAACGCGAAGGCGGGTGGCAGCCGACACAGCAGCCCCGACGTGCTCGTGGAGGCGCTGCACGAGCTGGGCTACCAGCCGGTGTACCGCGCCACCGACGACGAGGCGGACCTGACGGCGGCGCTCGCGGACGCGCGGGGCACCGTGTTCGTGGCGGGCGGGGACGGCACGGTGCGGGCGGCGGCCCTGCACCTCGCCGGGCGGAGAGGCGTGCGGCTGGGTATCCTCCCGCTGGGCACCGCGAACAACATCGGGCGGACGCTGGGGATCGAGGGAGCGCCGCTCGACGTGCTGGCACGCTACGCGGACGCCCGCCCCGTCCCCCTAGACCTCGGGCGGGTGACGGCCCCGTGGGGCGAGGACCTCTTTCTGGAGGCGTGCGGCTGCGGAGCCTTCGCGGACGTGCTGGCCGAGTACGACCCGGAGGAGGGCAAGAGTCCGCTGCGGGCCGTGGGGGCGCTCGCCTCCGCCCTGCGCGACTTCACGCCGCCGCCGCTGCCCCTCACGCTGGATGGGCGGGCGCACCCGGAAACCGCCCTCGCCCTGCTGGAAGTCATGAACACGCGGGCGACAGGTCCCCGCCTCCGCCTCGCCACGACCGCCGACCCCACCGATGGGCGGCTGAACGTGATTCGCGTGGACGGCGACGGGCTGGACGGCGTGTTTGCCTACCTCGCGGCGCTCGCGCGGGACGAGTTCGAGGAACTGGGGAGCGTCCAGAGCCACGAGGCGCAGGTGGTCGAACTTCCCTACGTCGGGCAGGCGTTCCACGTGGACGGCGAGGTCCGGCCCGCCCGGCCCGGCGTGACGGGCGTGGTGCGCGTCGAGGTGTGGCCGGGTGCGCTTCAGGTCCTCGTGCCCGCGCCACAGGAGGGCTGAACCCATGCCGCCACTCCCCAACAACGTCGTCTTCCGCGAGGGCGTGCAGGTGATGAGGGTGGACCTCCACATCCACACCGAGGTCAGCCACGACTGCCGCACGCTGCTGCGCGACATTCCCGCGTGGATGCTCCGCACGAACACCCGCGCCATCGCCGTCACCGACCACGACCAGCAGCGCGGCGGCCCCGAACTCGCCCGCATCATCGCCGATATGGGCCTCGACGACCGCCTCAGCGTCATCCCCGGCGAGGAGGTGACGACCTCGGAGGGCGAACTGATCGGCCTCTTCGTGAGGGAGCGCATCCCGCCGAGGCTCACGCCCGAGGAGACGGTGGCCGAGATCAAGGCGCAGGGCGGGCTGGTCATGCTCCAGCACGGCTTCGACCCCCTCAAGCGTTACCGTTTGAAGCCCGAGGCGACCCTCCGCATCGCCGAACAAGTAGACATCGTGGAGACGTTCAACTCGCGCCTCTCGCGTCACCATTGGAACCACATCGCCGCCGCGTGGGCACAGGAACGCGGCCTGCCCGTCTGTGCCGGAAGCGACGCCCACACCCTGCGCGATATCGGGGAGGCGTGGGTGGAAGCGCCCTTCCGGGTCATCCGCACACCCGAGGGGCTGATCGCCGCCCTCCGTGAAGGAGTGGTCGCCGGACGCTGGACCCACCCCGCCCTAGCCTACGGGCGCAAGCAGTGGCGGGTGCTGAATGGGCGGTTCAGGCGGTAGGAATGAGGGGCTGAGGTTAGAGCAGCCGAGTCGTCCCGCTTGGAGAGCGCAATATTGCGTTGGTCCAAGAGAAGCCGCCCTCGTCGCCAAAACATTCCAGAGCGTATCCGTTAGTCAAAACCAATCGCAGCGCCGGGACGCCGTTCACGGTTAGGACATCCAGTTCTTGCAAGGTGGAGCTATGACACTCCTGCGCGACCTGCGCCACCGGGTAAAGAAGCTCCGGTCCACCATCGTATGAGACGGGTTCTCGGTCCCACCTCCTGATGTGGAGTGCCGGGCCTTCCGTGAAGGTGCGCCACCACTGGCCTTCCATAAGCCAATACGCGATGTGGCAACGGCTTTCCAGCACACCAAATTGAATAAGGCTCTCTATTCTGAAGTCTTCTAAAACCCTGCCTCGAACCTCTGGCAGCACCCCAACGAACTCCACGTCTGGAGAAATCACTTCCCCCCGGCGTCCACCCGAACACGGCCACATTGCTATATCCCGCCGCCCGCACCGTCCGCAGTTGGTCGGCAAGGGCCGGGTAACGCGGGCCGACCTGCACGCCCGGCCATACCCCCTCCCCGCGCGGAAATTGCAGCAGGGCGAGGCGGGTCAGCAGGTTGCCGGGGAGGTAGAGCATGGGCATGGCCGCCTCCAGGCCCGACCACGCCCGCCAGTTCTGGAGGGGATCGCTCATGCCGTACACGGCGGCGCTGACGAGGCTGCGCCCGCCGGAGTCCCGGTAAGTTCGAATCAGGTTCCCGGCGAGGGTCGTCGTGAGGTTCTGGCGGTACGCGACCCACTGCCGCCAGCCGTTGCCGGGTCCGTCCTCACCCGCACGGGGCAGGGTGCGGGCGTCCAGCCCCGTCTGGGCGCGGAAGCCCGCAAGCGCGGCGGGGTGGTAGCCGAAGTCGGTCTCGCGCGGGTAGCGCAGGTAGTCGAGGTGGAGGCCCGCCTCCGGGTAGCGGGTCGCCAACTCCGTCACCAGCCGCGCGAGGGTGTCCCGCACCTCCGGCGCGGCGGGGTCCACGAAGCCGAGCTTGCTCACGCTCAGGCTAGGCCGTCCGTCGGCGGTCAGGGTGGCGAGGCTGTCCTTCCACAGCGGCGTGACCGGGATGCCGAAGGAGGCGGCGGGCCGCCAGTACAGCGTCTCCACCCACACGTTCACGCGCGGCCCGCCCTGCGCCTGCACGTCGAGCGCGGTCTGCACAGCGTCGTAGTCGAGTTTGCGCGGAAACTGATCGCTCGCCCACGCGACGCGCCCGTGATAGAAGCCCTCCAGCAGCACGTCCGTGAAGCCCGCCTGCCGCGCGGCATTCAGCGTCGTTCGCAACTCGGCGGCGGTGGCCGGGGGCCGCAGCCAGAAGGCGAGGCGGCCCGTGGATTGCGCGGACTGCGGCTGCCCCTGCACGCAGGCGGTCACGCTGAGGCCGATTACACTGAGGTACAGGGCGGCGGCGAGGAGCGGGCGGCGCATACCCCAACCTAGAGAGCCGGCCCAACGGCTTTCTGACGCCGCGTTTCCTTCGTGCCAGATGAGCAAAGATCGTGTGAAAGGTCAGCGTGCCGCCCGCGCCGCTCTGGTACACTCCTTGTCGCTGGGGGTGCCCCGGTTTCGACAGGGGAACTGAAGGTGATGTTGCGTGTCGAGGTGCCGTGGGCCTCGTAAACAAACGGCAAAGCCATTAACTGGCAACCAGAACTACGCTCTCGCTGCTTAAGTGAGACAGTGACCGCCTAGCCCGGCCTTTGGCGCGGCGCGAACTGCAACAAAAGAAGGCTAGCCCAGGCGACGTTCCATAGCCGACGGCGAAAATACATGGGAATACGGTCGAGGGAAGTCCGCCCGCTGGCGGCCCAAGACCCGACAATCAAAGAGCGGGATACACACGTAGACGCACGCTGAACGGACTCTTGGACGGCGGTTCGACTCCGCCCACCTCCACCACCCAGGCCCCGCCCCCGCAGGCGGGGTTTTTCTCTATACTTCCCACGGTGTTCGCCCCTCCGTGCCGGGATGGCGGAATCGGTAGACGCATTCGACTTAAAATCGACCGCCCGTGAGGGCGTGCGGGTTCAAGTCCCGCTCTCGGCACCAGCACAAGCCTCGTTCTCGACGGGGTTTTTCTTTTTGAGGGATGCCCTGCCGAAGCAAAGGCCAACTTAACGAAAGAAGTGTGTGCGTGTCTGCGGGCGACAGTCTCCCCATGTTGAGTGATCCGCTCTCCCCCCCACACGCCGAGCACATCGACCTCGACCCGCAGGAGCGCGCAGCCTCCGCCTCACCCACCGAACTCTGTGCCCTCCTGCAACGCGACCTCTCGCTCACCCTTCTGGTGCCGTGGCCGGGGCAGCTCGTCACGTTCACCCCCGTTCACGAGCTGCCTCAGTCGGACGTTTCCAGGGGGCGGCGGGTCAGGCGGGAAGGGCCGCCCGCGCCTCGCGCAGCAGTTCCGAGAGACGGCTGAGGCAACGGCTGTACTTCTTGGCGTAGGCACCGTGGCGGTACGTCTCGCTGAAGAGGCTGCCCAGCGGCGCGCCCGTGAAGGCGGCGGGCAGGCCGAGGTCGTAGAGCTTGTCTATGAAGTGGACGAAGCGTAGGGCGACGTTCTGATCGGGCATGGGCGAGAGACCCGTCACGCCGAGGGCACCGACGCCCGCAAGCAGCTTGGCGAAACGGCTGGGGTGCACGTCGATCAGGAGACGGCCCAGGTCGCGGTGGGTGAGGACGGCGAGGGTCGCCTCCGCCCGCCGCGCCTGCCACGCCCGGAACTCCTCGGGGGTGAGGGGACCCTCGGGCACCGTGCCGCGCTGGCGGTAGTCGGGACCGTCCATCCGGTGAGACTCGAAGCGGCTGGCGATGCCCTGAATCTGGCGCTCGAAGTCGGCGGCGTTGAAGCGGCCCTGTCCCAGCGCGCCGGGTTCGGTGTTGCTCGTCGCCACCACGCTCGTTCCGCCCGGCATCAGTTGGCCCAGGAAGGTGTTCGCCATGTGCGTGTTGCCGGGGTCGTCCAGCTCGAACTCGTCGATGAGGAGGAGGTCGTGGCCCTGAAAGGCCTCCACCGCGCGGGCCATGCCCAGCGACCCGATCACGTACATCAGGTCCTGAAAGCTCATCAGGGCGCGCGTTCCCTCCGCCGCGTGGTAGGCGCTGGCGAGCAGGTGCGTCTTGCCCACGCCGAACCCGCCGTCGAGGTACAGCCCCCGCCCCTCGGGCTTGGCGCGGCGAAAGAGCCGGAAGCCGCCGGGCCGCACCTGCGCCCCCTTCATAAACGCCTGAAGGCTCGCGCGGGCCTCCGCCTGACTGGGGTACGCCGGGTTGGGCCGGTAATTCTCGAAGCGCACGTCCCGAAAGCGGGCGCTGGGTTGGAGGCCCGCCGTGAGTTCGTCCGGGCTGAGCGTGGGCTTGCGGGCGAGAAGGTCAATCATGGAAGGGAGGAGGGATGGGTCATGAGGGGTCGGAGGTGGGAGTGAGTCTAGGGGCTGGACATGGGGGAAGAGCAGCGAACGGCTCATCTCCCGTCCGCTGACGGCTGAAAGTTGAGGGCTGACCGCTTCTCCCTCCCCTCACCGATGCACTTCCAGCTCCACCTTCACGTTTCCGCGCCGGGTCTCGTTCACCACGCGCTTGAAGTCGATGCGGCCAATCCCGTCGGCGCTGAGGCTGTCACCCTCGCGGATTTCGCTGCTGGCGCGGGCCACCTGACCGTTGAGGCGGACCTTGCCGCCGTCGATGCCCTGCTGGAAGTAGGCGCGGCTCACCCCGAACCCTTTGGCCCCCACCACGTCTACCCGCATGGAGGGCACGACGACCTCGCGGGTCTTGCTGCCCCGGCCCGCCGTCTCGCCCACGGCCTCCACGTCCACCGCGCGGCCCCCCAGTTCGGAGAGAGCGGCTAGGGTCTGGGCCGCCTTGCCCGTTGCGGCAATCAGGAACGGGCCGCCGCGTTCCTCGCGCATATCTCCCAACTGGTCCTCGGGAAGTTCCAGGCGGCGCAGATGCACGGCGAAGTCCTGCACGTCCCAGGGGGGGCCGCCCGCCTCCGGGGTCACGCGCAGGACGGTCACGCCCGCGTCCACCCCTGGGATGTGGGCCGGGTGGAGGGTGAGAACCACGCGCCGGGCGTCGGGAAAGCCGCCCGCGATGACGTAGCGCACCTCGTCGTCTTGCAGAAGGCGGCGGTCGAGGTCGTCGCCGTCCACGAAGGGCGTCCGCACCACGCGCCCCCCACGCGCCTGCGCCACCAGCGCCTTGAGCGTCTGCTTCATGGGGGGCAGGATAGCGCCGGGAGTGGGGAGAAGGCTGGGAGATGAAGACGCGCGGCCTATGCGGGAGAACGTTGTTGGGAACTGGACCAAACGTCTCTCGGCTGGAGACTCCTGACGTGCAATAGGCAATAGAAAGCCAGCGTGCCGGATGTGCTCTTTTCTCCCTTTCCCCTTGCGGGAGAGGGCTGGGGAGAGGGGTGACGAGCACCGCTCGTCCTGCTGCTAAAAGGTAAGAATGCCCTTTTGCCCAATCTGCCTTTCACAGCAAGCGTCGCAAGGAGGGAGGCTGGGTGGGGGTGAGCAGGCATGGCGTCCCCGAAGGTGAAGGCATCCTTCTGGCAGTGAGGCGGGTCACACGCCCCCTCACCCCGGCCCTCTCCCACGAGGGGAGAGGGAGAACGGCCCCAAGCTTTGCCGTCGCAGTCCTGCGTCGACTGCGAACCCGACTTGCCGTTGCTGCCCCCCATCCCACCCCTCATCCTGCCCTCCGGCTAGACTGCGCCCATGACCGCACCCCTCCAGATCGCCGACCCGCTTGGGGTGCCCGGTGCCCCGCAGGAAACGTTGCAGGCCGTCCTCGCCTATTTCGGGGAGGCCGACCTCACGGGCGGGCGGCTGATCCTCGTGACGGACCGGCAGGGGGACCGGGAGGGGGCGCGGTACGCCGCCCTCGTCATGCTTGGACGGGAGGCGACCGTGACCGTGCCCGCCTTCGGACCGCACTACGGGGCGGCGGGGGAGCGGGCGCTCGGCGACCTGACCCGCTGGGCGGGAGAGCGGTCGCTGCCCGTGCGCGAGACGGTCCTGAACCCGTCGGACTTCGTGCGCGTGCTGGCCGAACCCGGTGCCGGGGAGGTCGCCCGCCTGATCGCCGCGAGCAGTCCCAGCGACCCCGGCATCTACGCCGTCCGGCCTGGGCACCGCAGGGTCGGGGACGACTGGGAAACGGAGGGCTGACCAGACCCGAAAACGTGCATGGGGACACGAAAAAAGCCCCCCACCCCCACCCCCCCACCAAGATGAAGGCGGGGGGTTTTTGACGCTGTGACGCGGGTTTTCCGGGCCGAGGCGAAATCTTGCATGTGGGACGTAAGAGTCGGGCTGCCAGCATCACGGCACAGGCGGGGGGCGAGCGTCATCCCCGCCGATGCCAAGCCCCTCCACTCCACCTGCCCACAGGAGACCCCTTGTCCGCCATGCATCCCCTCTCTTTTCCCTCCTCCACGACGACGCCCGTGAACTCCTCCCAGCCTCCGGCCCTGCACACCGCCCTGCGGGAGCTGCTGCGCCTGTACGCGCCCGGTGCCACGCTGCTCGCCGCGCTGGAGGGGGGGGTGCTGTGCGTGCGGGCGGACGGGGCCGATCAGAACCCCGGCGGGGAACTCGTGCCGCCCGACGCCTGGCTGGAGGGGGGCGAGCTGACATGGCTCACGCGCGAGGGTGCCCTGCTGGGGCTGGTGTGGTGCGCGGACACGCCGACCCCGCCGGGCGCGGCGGAGGTGATGACGCTGCTGCTCGCGGCCTCACGCGGGGACCGGGCCGGGCACGAGGCGGACGTGCTCGTCACGCAGTTCCCGGTGCCCGCCGCGTGGCTCAACGCGGACCTCACCTTCCGGCAGGTGAGCCGCCCCTTCCTCGACCTGCTCGGCCTGAGCGACGCGCGGGTCATCGGGCGGAAGCTGGACGAGTTGCTGCCCGGCATGCCCGCGCTCGCGGCGGGGCTGGAGCAGGCGGCGGCGGGGCGCACGGTGAGCCTGCCCGACGAGGCCCTTCCCGGCAGGCCCGTCTGGCTGCGCGGGGAGGCGCGGCCCTGCTTCGGCGGGGCGGGGGCGGGGGTGCTGTGGACCTTGCGTGACGTGAGCGCCGAACACCGGCAGGCAGGGTTGCTGGAGGCGCTGCTGGGCGGTCCCGAGACGCTGGCGGCCCTCCTCGCGCCGGGCGGGACGGTGCTGCATGCGAGCGCGGGGCTGCGCGCCCTGTTGACCGAGGGCGGGCACGGGCGGGTCGGGCTGCCGCTGTGGGACTGGCCGTGCTTCGCGGACGCCCCCTCGGCGGCGCTGCGCGACCTCGTGCTCGGGGCGGCGCAAGGCGGCGCGGCGCGGGCGCGGGTGCCGCTCGCGGCGGGTGGCTTCCTGACCCTGAGCGCGCGGCGGACGGGACCCGACGGGTCGGCACCGCTGTTCGTGGAGGCCGAGACGGGCACCCCGGCGGGCGGGCGCGGTGGGTGGGCGGCGGGCGGGCTGGCCGCGCGGGTCCTCGCGCTCGGCGACCACGCGACCGTGTACGTGGACCACGCGGGCCGGGCGCAGCTCATCAGCGACCCGGCGGCGGCCCTGCTCGGGCTGGACGCCGGGCGGCTGCTGGGGCTGCCGCTCACGCGGGTGCTGGGCGAGCTGGGGGTCAGGCTCCACCGCCCCGACGGCACGCCCCTGCCCCTGCCCGAGCTGCGGGCGGGCGCGCTGACGCTGCCGCTGGAGGCCGAGGTGCTGCTCGTGCGCGCGGACGGCGGCACCCGGCAACTGGAGGTGCGCGCCCTGGCGCTGGAGGACGACCTTCCCGGCGCGCGTCCGGGGATGCTCCTCACCCTGCGCGACGTGACCGCGCTCCGCCACGCCCAGACCCGGCTGCGGCACGGGGCGCGTCACGACGCCCTCACCGGCCTGCTCAACCGCACCGGGCTGCGCGAGGCGCTGACGGATGCGGGGCCGGGAACAGTCCTGTGTCTCAACCTCGACGGCTTCGGGGCACTGAACGCCGCGCTGGGCCGCACGGTGGGCGACCACCTCCTCATCGGGCTGGCCGCGCGGCTGGGCAGCTTGGCGAACGCGCGGGGCGGGCGGGCCGCCCGGCTCGCCGACGACACCTTCGCCCTGTTCCTGCCGGGGGAGGCGGTGGACGCGGGCATCCTCGCCGCCGACGTGCGCGCGGCCCTGGGCGACTCCCTGCGGGCCGGGCGTCACGCGGTCCCCCTCTCCTTCGCGCTGGGGCTGGCCCCCGTGACAGGCACCTCCGACGACTCGGCCCTCGCCGACGCGGAACTCGCCCTGCACCACGCGCGGGGCCGGGGCCGCGCCGCGACCGTCCCCTTCGGCCCACAGGTGCGTGAGGGGGTGGCGGGCACCTTCCGGCTGGAGGACGCGTTGCGGAGCGCCCTGTCCGGGGGGGACGCGGCGGGACTGGAGGTGCGCTTCCAGCCCACGGTGGGCCTCGTGGGTGGGCAGGTCGTGGGAGTCGCCGCATTGCCCCACTGGACCCACCCCGACCTGGGCACCCTGTCCCCCGAACGCGTGCGGTCCCTCGCCACCCGCGCGGGGCTGGGAGGCAGCCTCGCCGTGTGGACGGTGCGGCGGGCCGCCCAGATGGCGACCTGGCGTGACACCTCTCCCGACCTGCGCCTGAGCGTGCGGCTGGGGCTGGAGGACCTGAGCCGCCCCGCCGACCTGGACACGTTCCTCCTCCTCCTCGCCGAACACGGCACCCTCGACGTGGAGCTGAGCGGTGAAGGCCTCCTCGCCCACACCGACGAGGCCGCGCTGAAGCTGCTCGACCGCCTGCGCCACCACGGTGCCCACCTGTGGATGGCCGACTTCGGGGAGGGGCCGACCAGCCTGAGCACGCTGACGCGCCTGCCCATGACGGGGCTGCGGCTGCACCCCGGCCTGAGCGTCCGCCTGACGGAGGATTCCCGCGCCGCCGCGCTCGTGGGCGCGACCCTCGACCTCGCCCGGCGGCTGGGGTGGCAGGTCACGGCGTCGGGGGTGGAGAGGGAGGCCCAGCTCGCCGCGCTGCGTGACCTCGGCTGCGACGCGGCGCAGGGACAGGCCGTCGGTCCCGTGCTCGACGCGGCGGGCTTCGAGGCGTGGCTCCGCAAGGACGCGGCGGGTGGACGTGGGACGCGGCGGGGCCGCTGAGGGCCGTCTGCAACCGCTTGAGGTGGGGGACGGGTTGGGGGGAGCATATTGACCGTCTGGCAACAGGGCGAGCGGTGCTCGCCACCCCTCTCCCCGACCCTCTCCCGCAGGGGGAGAGGGAGACAGGAAGGCGTCCGGCCCGCTCGTCAGTCTCTCGCACATCGGGCGTCCCGGCCACCCGCGTCCCCTGCTCCCGCCCTCACGCCCCGCTGGAAGCTGGCCGCTGGCCGCCCCTTTGCCCGCCCCCTCCTCTACACTGCGCCCATGTTGCTCTACGGGCGGAATCCGGTGCTGGAGGCCCTGCGCGACGGGCGGGTGACGGAGGTGCTCGTGGCGCGCGGGGTCGAGGAGGCGTTCGTGCAGGGCCTCCAGGCTTTCGACGTGCGCGTGCGCTTTGCCCCCCGGATCGAACTCGACCAGCTCGCGGGCACGACCCAGCATCAGGGCGTGCTGGCGGAGGTCGAGGACCTCGCGTGGGCCACGGTGGACGACATCCTCGACCGGGCGGAGGCGCGCGGCGAGGACCTCCTGATCGTGCTGCTCGACGGCATCACCGATCCCCGGAACTTCGGGGCGATCATCCGTTCGGCGGAGGTGCTGGGTGCCCACGGGGTCGTCGTGGAGGAACGCCGCAGCGCCCCCCTCAGCCCGGTCGTCGCCAAGACGGCGGCGGGCGCGACGAACTACCTCCCCGTCGCCCAGACGAAGAACCTGCCCCGCCTCATCGACGGGCTGAAGCAGGACGGCGTGTGGGTCTACGGCGCGGCAGGCGAGGCCGCCCAGGATGTATCGCTCACCGACCTGCGCGGCAAGGTCGCCCTCGTGATCGGCGCGGAGGGCGAGGGGATGCGCCGCCTCGTGCGCGAGAAGTGCGACGCCCTCGTGAGCATCCCCACGCGCGGGAAGGTGCAGAGCCTCAACGCCTCCGTCGCGGCGGGCATCCTGCTGTATGAGGCGGCGCGGGCGAGGAAGGGGGCCGGGTGAGTCACCGCGTCGAGACCATCTCCAACGAGGTGCTGACGCTGGAGGTCCTGCCCGACCTCGGCGCGAGCGTGCTCGGCCTGCGCGCCGCCTCGGGCCGCCCGGTCATGCGCGCGGTGGACCCAGCGACCGTGGAGACGAGCAGCCAGGCCGCCAGCTTCACGCTGCTCCCCTACTCCAACCGCCTCCGCGACGCGCGCTTCACCTTCGGGGGGCGGGAGATTCGGCTCCGCGTCACGACGAGGGACGGGCTGACCCAGCATGGGGACGTGAGGAACCGCCCGTGGCACGTCACGCGCGTCTCGGACGCCCACCTGCGCTGCGAGTTCGACAGCCGCACGTTCCCCGACATCAACTGGCCGTGGGCCTTCACCGCCGTGGTGGAGTACCGCCTGCACGGGCCGCATTTCGACACAACGGTGGTCCTCACGAACGCGGACACCGCCGAGATGCCCGCCGGGCTGGGGCTGCACCCCTACTTCACCCGCCGTCAGGACGGGGAGGACCCCCGCCTTACCTTCGACGCCGCACTGACCTACGACACCGACGAGCGGAGCCTGCCCACGCAGGAGGCGCGGCCCGTCCACCCGGAGGAGGACTACCGCGCCGGAAGCGTCGTCGGCAGCCGGACCGTGGACCGGGTGTATACCGCGTGGGACGGGATTGCCCGGCTCGACTGGGAGGACCGCTCGCTGATCCTTACCGCCGACCCTGTGTACTCGCACCTCGTCGTGTTCACGGCACCGGACGGCAGCCTCGCCCTCGAACCCGTCTCTCACGCGACCGACGCCTTCAACCTCGCCGCGCGGGGGGTCGGTGGGGTGGATATGCGGACGCTCGCGCCGGGGCAGAGCCTCGCGGGCACGGCGCGGGTCACGCTGGAGGGGAACTGGTAGGGGACTGCCCTACGCGGCGGACGTGGCGAGAAGCGTCCCGGTTTGGTCGCGGACCTCGAACTCGCCCTGAAACCGGCTGGACAGCCAGCGCAGGGCGTCGAGCAGGTCGTCGGTCTCGTGGACGACCTCGGGACCACCCGCACCCCGCCAGATCAGTTGGTAGGCGTGCGGGGTGACGGGCGGCGTCCAACGTTCGCCGCCGTCCTCCTTCACGAAGGCGCGTGACATGGGTTGAGAGTAGGGGCCGGGGATGAGGGGCAGTCGTGCGAAGAAGGGGGAGGTCTTGAGGCGGCCTTGCTTCAGGAGAGCGTCTTGCGTCCCCTCTCCCCAGACCTGATCAAGGCAGCCTTCCGTCGTCTTCTGCTGATCGCTGACGGCTGACCGCTCCCTCACTCCCGCAGGTCGGGCACGCTGCGCTTGGCGACGAGGGTGATGCTCGTCTCCTGCTCCTCGCCGTCGCGGATGAAGCCCAGCGTCACGGTGTCGCCCACGTCGGCGCGGCGAATGGCGGTGATCACCTCGTCGGCATTGCGGGTGCGCTGGCCGTCCACGGTCGTGATGATGTCGCCCAATCCAGCGAGGTTGCCGTTACCGTCGAGTTCCGAGCCGCGCAACCCGGCGGCGGCGGCAGGGCTGCCCCTCGCCACCCGCTGAATGACCGCACCGGGGAGACCGGGGGCACCGCTGTGCTGCACGTCGAAGATCAGCCCCACCACGGGCACGTCCCGCTGCTCGCCCGCCCGCAGCGCGGCGATGAGGTCGTTGCCCTCGGTGACGGGCACGGCGTAGCTCGCACGGGTCTGGCCGCTCTCGTCCACGCGCACATAGCTCACGACACCGATGGCCTGCCCGTTGCCGTCGATGATCGGGCCGCCGCTGTCGCCGGGCGCGAGGGGGGCCGTCATCTCCAGCGTGCCCTGCGGGAAGTCCGCCCGCCCCGCCTCCGCCCCCAGCCGCAGCAGCCGTCCCCGGCGCGGTTGCAGGAAGTCGCCGCCGCTGTTGCCGATGGCGAGGACCGTCTCGCCCACGCGAGGCGGACGGGTGGCGAGCTTGAGGACCGGGAAGGGGCCGCGTCCCTGCACCTGAAGCAGCGCCACATCCGCGCCCGCATCGTAGGCCGTCAGGCGGGCGCGCAGGGTCCGGCCCGAGACCGTGCGAATCTGGAAGAGCCGCCCGTTCGCCACCACGTGATAGGCGGTGAGGACCTGCCCCGTCTCCGAGATGAAAAAGCCCGTGCCCAGCCCCGCCTCGCGCGTGCCGGGGTCGAGGCTGCCCACCTGCACCACCGCCGGGCGCGACCGCTCGAACAGCTCGCGGGTGTCCTCCGGCAGGGCGCTCGGCAGGGTCCGGGAGACGGCGGGGGGTGACGGTTCCCCACCAAGAGGCGGAAACACGCTCAGGCGTTCCGGCAGGAAGTAGGCCGCCAGCGCGAGCAGCAGCAGCACGGGAAGCCAGGGCAGGGGGCGCACGGGAACATGCTAGAGCGGCCCCGCGCCGGACAGGGTGCGGGAAGGCACGGAAGGAAGGCCGCCGACGTTACCCTCTTGCACGTGCGCCACTGGCTCCTCAAGTCCGAACCGGATGTTCTCGGGTACGCCGACCTCGTGCGGGTGGGGCGCGAGCCGTGGAACGGCGTGCGGAACTACCAGGCGCGCAACTTCCTGCGTGAGCTGCGGGTGGGCGACCTCTGCCTCTTCCACCACTCCAGGGCGAGGCCGACCGGGGTGGCGGGCGTGGCGCGTGTGGTCCGCGAGGCGTACCCGGACGACCTGCAATTCGACCCGGCGAGCGCGTACTTCGATCCCACCTCCCCGCCCGACAACCCGCGCTGGAGCATGGTGGACGTGGCCCCTGTGCTCGCCCTGCCAGCGGTGGTGACGCTCGAAACCCTCCGCACGCTCCCCGAGTGGCAGGACTCGCCGCTGATCCGCAAGGGCAACCGCCTGAGCGTCCTGCCCGTCACGCCGGAGCAGTTTCGGGCCGTGCTGGCGGTGGTGGGGCTGAGCGTGGACGACCTGCCCCCGGCGTGACCACGGCTGTCACGCTTCTGTCACGAGCCGCCAGGCACACTGCGGCATGGAACTTCTGCTCGCCGGACTGTTGATCGTTCTCTCGCTCCTGCTGCTCGGTCGGCGGGACGAACGTCAGCCGGACCTGGAGCCGGAACGGGAGCGGTAAGCTGAAACGCGATGAGCGTCCCCACCTCCACCCCCGCGACCCTCTACCCCCTCGGCGACGGCATCGGCAGCGTCAGCCTCGTGCAGCATGTGGGCGACGATAAGATGATTACGAATGCGGCACGGGTTAGTTTCGGTGGAGACAATCGGGCACCGCTCAACGCAAGGGATGAAAAGCTCATCCGCTATCTGCTGACACACCACCACGGCAGCCCTTTCGAACATAATCTGATGACGTTCAAAGTGGTGTGCCCAATCTTTGTAGATAGACAGGCCGTACGTCACCGAGTTGGAGTTTCAAAGAATGAAGTTTCTGCAAGATATGTAGAGGTGCAGGAACGCAACTTCACACCGCCCGCTTTCCGTAAGCAGGCCCCGAGCAACCGTCAGGCGTCGGTGGAGGATGACGGCACGCTCGATCAGGCAGCGGCGTCTCGTATTTGGGCGGAGGCGTGGAGAAATGCCTTCGCCGCCTATCAGGAGTTGCTGCGCCTCGGCGTGACGCGGGAGCAGGCGCGTGGCGTGCTGCCGCTGTCGCTCTACACAGAGTCGTATTACACATTCAATGTGCGCTCGCTGCTGCACTTCCTCGAACTGCGGGACCACGAGGGCGCTCAGTACGAAACTCGCCTCTACGCCCGCGCAATGGGCGAACTTGCCGAGCCGCTGTTCCCGGTGACGTTTCGCGAGTGGATGTCGTTGAAAAAGAGCGACCAGGACGATAAATAGTAGTATACTTTGACAGCCGAAGCCCCGCGCAGTCGTTACCTGCCGGGGCAATGGCAATGCCTTAGAAGGAGGCCTTGCATCTCAGAGCATACTACTGCCGTCATCGTGTCGGAAGGTCATAAGCTGTGTCGCAGGTGCAAAGTCGTCAAAATGACCTATGAGTTTCCACTTGATCGTGGACCCTACTCAAAAGATGGCCTATATTCCTACTATAAGCCCTGCAAGGTGAATTATAACAAGAACCGTCGGACTAAGGTTGGAAACACTTCAGAACGAGACGGGCACAGGCGTAGAAAATACGGCCTTACTCCCGAGCAGTTCCACTCTATGTGGGAGACGCAGAACGGTCGGTGTTTGACCTGTGACAGAGCTATGAGTAAAAAGAATGCAGGCCACGCAATAGACCACTGCCACTCAAGCGGTAAGGTTAGAGGAATTTTGTGCTGCCAGTGTAACGTAGCTCTGGGCATGGCCCAGGAAAGTCCTGAAATCCTACAAGGCTAGCCAAATACATCCGCCAGTGGCGAGCGTTGCACACGCGGGGGTAGCCCGGCAGTTTCAGGCGAGCGGCCACGCCTCCACGGGCACGTAAAGACCGCCGGGACCGGGCTTCCGCATCAGCCATATCTCCCGCGCCGTGAAGGTGAGGGGAGGCGTCTCCAAATCGGCAAACGTGGCCTGAGCCTCCTCTAATACTGCGGGCAGGTCCGCCCCACGCCGTCCCAGCACGAGGGTCAGGTGGGGCGTCATGTGCGGTCCCTCGTAGCCGAAGCGGTGGGAGGGGCGCAGGGCGGCGAGCAGCCGGAGGTGAAGGGCCACGGCCTCCGGCGACCGCACCGCGAGGTAGACGGCGCTGCCGTTCGGGAACATCCGCGCCCCGCCGATGCTCAGCGTGACGGGCGGGTAATCCGCCACCGCCGCCCGTACCACTTCTGCCCAGGCGAGGTCCGGGGTCAGGCCGCTGCGTGCCTTGACGGTCACGTGGGGAACGCTCTCGCGCACGCTGAGCGCGTCGCGGAATGCCTCCACCCGCGCGGTGAACTCTGGCGGGGGCAACAGACCCAGCAGGAAGGAGGGGGAACCACCCCCACGGCGGGGACGCGTTGCAGACATGCACCAGCCTATGCCGTCCAGGCCGCCCGGACGCCAGACCCGCCCTTCCGGTACAGTTCAGGCGTGACCACACCGCCCCAGACGCCGCTGAAGCGGACGCCTCTGCACGCCGCCCATCTGCGCGCAGGTGCCCGGATGGTGCCCTTCGGCGGGTGGGAGATGCCGGTGCAGTACGCGGGCGTGCGGGCCGAACACGACGCCGTTCGCACCCGCGCGGGCGTGTTCGACGTGTCGCACATGGGTGAATTCCGCGTGACGGGGCCAGACGCCGAACGCTTCCTCCAGCACGTCACCACGAACGACGTGACGAAGCTCAGGCCGGGTCGCGGGCAGTACAACTGGCTCCCGAACGAGACGGGCGGTCTCGTGGACGACATCTACGTGTACCGGGTGGTGCAGAGCGAGTTCCTGATCGTCGTGAACGCCTCCAACATCGGGAAGGACTGGGCGCACCTGCAAGCGCAGACAGCGGGCTACGACGTGACGCTCACCGACGAGAGCGACCGCTGGGGCCTCCTCGCCGTGCAGGGACCGCAGGCGGAGGCGATGCTCCAGCCACATATCAGTGTGGACCTCACCGCCAAGAAGAAGAACGCCTACTTCCCGGCCAAACTTTTCGGCTTTGAAGTGTGGCTCGCGCGTACCGGGTACACGGGCGAGGACGGCTTCGAGATTTTCACCGACGCGGGCGAGGCCGAGACGGTCTGGGACAGGCTGCTCGCGGTTGGCTTCACCCCCGCCGGGTTGGGGGCGCGCGACACCCTGCGGCTGGAGGCGGGCTTTCCCCTCTACGGGCACGAGTTCGCCGAGAACCTCCACCCCCTCGCCAGCACGTACACCTGGGTCGTGAAGGACAAGGCACACCTGGGCCGCGAGCACATCAGCCTCGCCCCGCCCGTCCGCCTGATCGGCCTCGCCCTGGAGCGGGTGCCCGTCCGCGAGGGCTACCCCGTCCTCCTGAACGGCGAGCGCGTCGGCCACGTCACGAGCGGCACGAGCAGCCCGACTCTCGGCCACCCGATAGCGATGGCCCTCGTGCGCGGGGACGCCAGCACCGCCGACGCCTACGAGGTGGAGGTGCGCGGGAAGGCACATCCGGCGCGGCGGGTGGAGTTGCCCTTCTACCGGCGGGCGTAAAGACAGGCTCCCGCGATCTACGGTCCCCGCTACACATCTAACCCCCCAATCGAGGACAATCTCCCCATGCAGACCCCCACCGAACTGAAGTACGCCAAGACCCACGAGTGGCTCAAGGACGACGGCACCGTCGGCATTACCGACTTCGCGCAGGACCAGCTCGGCGACGTGGTGTACGTCGAACTGCCCGAGGTGGGCCGCGTCGTGTCGGCGGGCGAATCGGTGGCCGTGGTCGAGAGCGTGAAGACCGCCTCCGACATCTATGCCCCGGCGAGCGGCACCGTCGTCGCCGTGAACGATCAACTCTCCGGCAGCCCCGAACTCGTGAACAGCGGTCCCTACGAAGGCGGCTGGCTCTTCCGCGTCGAGAACCCCGAACCCGCCGACGACCTGCTGAGCGCCGAAGAGTACGCGGACGCGAACGGGTAAGGGGAAGAGGGCGGGAACGTTTGCGCGGTCGCCCCCTCACCCCCAACCCCTCTCCCACCGGGGGAGAGGGGAGCAACAACATTTTTTCTCCCTCTCCCCTCGTGGGAGAGGGCCGGGGTGAGGGGGCGTGTGACCAGCCCCACCGCCCTCAAGGAGTCCCCATGCGCCCCCTGACCGACCTTCTCCAGACGAACGACTTCACCGAGCGCCACATCGGCCCCACCGACGCCGAACAGGCCGAGATGCTGGCCGAACTCGGCGTCTCCAGCCTCGACGAACTGACCGAGACGACGTTGCCCGAGTCCATCCGCTTCACGGGTGAGCTGAACGTGGGCGGCCCGGTGACGGAGGCGCAGGCCCTCGCCGACCTGAAAGCCGTCGCCTCCAAGAACAAGGTCTTCCGCTCGTACATCGGCATGGGGTACTCCGGCACCCACACACCGAACGTGATCCTGCGGAACATGCTGGAAAACCCCGGCTGGTACACCGCCTACACGCCCTACCAGGCCGAGATTTCGCAGGGCCGCCTGGAGATGCTGCTGAACTTTCAGCAGACGGTCATGGACCTGACGGGGATGCCCGTCTCCAACGCCTCCCTGCTGGACGAGGCCACCGCCGCCGCCGAGGCGATGACGCTGGCGAAGCGGACCGCTAAGAGCAAGGGCAACGTCTTCTTCGTGGCAGACGACGTTCACCCGCAGACCCAGGGCGTGATTCGCACCCGCGCCGAGTACTTCGGGTACGAGGTCATGGTGGGCGACCCGAGCGGCGAGCTGCCGGAGGGGACGTTCGGGGCGCTCGTGCAGTATCCGGGCACTTACGGCGACCTGCGCGACCTTTCCCCCATCGCGGAGAAGGTTCACGCGGTCCAGGGCGCGTTCATCGTGGCGACCGACCTGCTGGCCTGCGCGCTGATCAAGCCGCCCGGCGAGCAGGGGGCGGACATCGTGATCGGCAGCGCCCAGCGCTTCGGCGTGCCGATGGGCTTCGGCGGGCCGCACGCGGCGTTCCTGGCCTGCCGCAGCGAGTACCAGCGCTCCATGCCGGGCCGCGTAATCGGCGTCAGCAAGGACGGGAAGGGCAAGACCGCCCTGCGGATGGCGATGCAGACGCGCGAGCAGCACATCCGCCGCGAAAAGGCGACCTCCAACATCTGCACGGCGCAGGCGCTGTTGGCGAATATGGCCGCCGCCTATGCCGTGTACCACGGGCCGGAGGGGATTCGGACGATTGCGGAGCGGGTTCACGTGTTGACGGGAATCCTCAACCGCGCGATTTGCATGGCTGGCATTGATGATCAGGCGACGTTCTTCGACACGCTGACTGTCGAAGTCGAGAATGCCTCGCTTATTCGTCAACGTGCAGAGGCGAAGGGAGTCAATCTCCGCTACCTCGACGGCAAAGTGGGCGTTTCGTTGGACGAGACCACCACGCCCGAGGACGTGGCCGACCTCATCGAAATCATCACGGGAACGCGAGCCAATCCCTTTGGTATGGAAAGGGACGGGGATCATGGCCTGGACATAGGACATGGCATCCCTGATCATCTCCAACGCACCTCCCCCTACCTGACGCACCCCGTCTTCAACACGCACCACAGCGAACACGCCATGCTGCGTTACCTCAAGGGGCTGGAGAACAAGGATTACAGCCTCGTCCACGGCATGATTCCGCTCGGCTCCTGCACGATGAAGTTGAACGCCACGGCGGAGATGATTCCCGTCACCTGGCCTGAGTTCGGCAGCCTGCACCCCTTCGCACCCGCCGACCAGACGGAGGGTTACGCACAGATGCTCGCCGAGCTGGAGGCGTGGCTGGCCGACATCACCGGGTACGACGCCGTGAGCCTCCAGCCCAACAGCGGCGCGCAGGGCGAGTACGCGGGGCTGCTGACCATCCGCAAGTACCACGAGAGCCGGGGCGAGGCGCACCGCACCGTCTGCCTGATTCCCGCCTCCGCGCACGGCACCAACCCCGCCAGCGCCGCCATGTTGGGGATGCAGGTCGTGGTGGTGAAGACCGACGCGAGCGGCAACATCGACCTGGACGACCTGCGGGCGAAGGCCGAGGGGCACAGCGCCAACCTGGGTGCCCTGATGATCACCTACCCCAGCACGCACGGCGTCTACGAGGAACACGTCACCGAGGTCTGCGAGATCATCCACGCGCACGGCGGGCAGGTGTACCTGGACGGGGCGAACATGAACGCGATGGTCGGCCTTGCCAAGCCGGGGCTGATCGGCTCGGACGTGTCGCACCTGAACCTGCACAAGACCTTCGCCATCCCGCACGGCGGTGGCGGGCCGGGCATGGGGCCGATTGGGGTGAAGGCGCACCTCGCGCCGTTCCTGCCGAGCCACAGCGTCCGCAGCGTGGGCGAGAGCCGTACTGGGGCCGTCAGCGCCGCGCCCTACGGCAGCGCGAGCATCCTGCCCATCTCGTACCTGTACATCCGGCTGCTGGGGGCTGAAGGGCTGAAGAAGGCCACGCAGGTCGCGCTGCTGAACGCCAACTACATCGCCCGCAAGCTGGGCGGCGCGTACCCCGTCCTGTACACGGGCATGAACGGGCGGGTCGCGCACGAGTGCATCCTCGACCTGCGCCCGCTGAAGGCCGCTGCGGGCATCACCGAGGAGGACGTGGCGAAGCGGCTGATGGACTACGGCTTCCACGCCCCCACCATGAGCTTCCCCGTCCCCGGCACCCTGATGATCGAGCCGACCGAGAGCGAGCCCAAAGAGGAACTCGACCGCTTTATCGCCGCCATGCTGGGCATCCGCCGCGAGATCCAGGAAGTGGAAGACGGCCTCTTGGCCGCCGCCGACAGCCCGCTGAGGCACGCGCCGCACACGCAGGAAGACCTCGTTATGGCCGAGTGGGAGCGGGCCTACAGCCGCGAGACCGCCGCCTTCCCCACGCCCACGCAGAGGGCCTGGAAATACTGGCCCGCCGTGAACCGCGTGGACAATGTGTACGGCGACCGGAACTTCGTGTGCTCGTGCCCGCCGGTGGAGGAGTACGCGGGGGTTTAAGCTTAACGAATAAGAAGAGGGCAGCCTCCACTCGAAGTGCTGCCCTCTAAATGCTGTACATTCTTTCTGTGGAAACTGATATAAGCGTTGAATACTTATTTGTGAGCAGCTTGTCTGACTCACTATGTGTTAATGTCTCTGGGTTCAAGAATCTACTAAAGTCTATTGACGGCGTTGAGTTTAAAGGTAATGCGATAAATTATAAAGGCAACAGCTATAAAATTGAAGTAGTATCGGGCGCAGCCGAGGATGGCAAGAGTATCTACTTTGACGTAACCCTAACTAGCTCAATTGATAGTCTAGATGATTATACCGCTTTGTTGAAACATGTCAGGACAGTAATTAATAAGATTACCCAAAGTCCTCCGCAAATATTATGGGATGGGCTAGGCTTGTACTACTCTCGCTTGGCCTATCCTCAAATATACCGAATCGAAAACCTAATGAGAAAGCTCATCACAAAATTTATGATAATAAACGCTGGTTTAGGATGGCATAAACAAGTAGTACCAAGAGAGGTGGAGCAGTCGATCAAAGGGCAATCCAACAATGATTATTTGCATAACGTTGATTTTATACAGCTATCCGTGTTTCTTTTCAAGGAATATGAGGGTACAAGCTCCAAAATTATTCTTGACAAGATACGAAAGGCCAAGGAAATTACAGAACTTGAGTTGACCGAGATCAAAACTTTGTCCCCTCAGAGCAATTGGGATAGGTATTTCGCACCATTAATAAATTGCGACGCAGATTTTCTAAAAATTAGGTGGCAACAACTATATGAGTTGCGAAATGCAGTCGCACACAAAAGATCGATAACTAAATTCGACCTCGCAAGAATAGAGAGGCTCATAAACGAACTAGAGATGAAGATAACTGAAGCCATTTCAAAGCTTAGTGATATTTTTGTTCCGAACGAAGAAAGAGAAGAAATAGTTGATAACGTTGCCTCTACTGGTGATGAGCTTATAGGAATCTACTTACGTAAGTACAATCTATTACATGAAGATCTGTTGAGGTTACTAATAAACAACAAACTAATAGAAGCAAATGATAGTAGTAGATTTTTTCTCCGGCATTTGCTTGATATCGCTTCAAAATCAGGCATCATTACGCCGAACGTGAGAAACCAGATTCAGGGAATGAACATGATAAAGAACGAGTTAGTTCACAAGGCTAGGCCTGACACATCCGCGTTTGACCTGCGCGGCATGATTAGTAGAATGGCCAATTTAATGGCCAGTTTTAACAACATAGAGCAGGATTTCGACTTAAACAACGTAAGTGAACCAGACCTGCCTTTCTAGGGTTAATTAGTGAAATTACAGGAGCTTAATCTCAAAAAGTAATGCCAAACCGTGCTTTTTTTAAACATCCAACTTGCACTCCTCAACTTCCCCCTGCTTTTGCAGGCGCTGCCGCTTGTGGTCGAAGGTGGGGGCGGCGGGGGGGTGGGGGTCGTTGGTTGGAGCGGCCCGTTCGTCATTCTAGGTATGGAGAGGCGGCAGGCTGCAAGGGTCTACACTCTCAAGCATGAATGGCCGCATCAGCATCGACCCGGAGGTGAACGGCGGCAAGCCCACCGTCACCGGAACGCGCGTCAGCGTGCAAACCGTGCTGGGGCACCTGAGCGCCGGGGACCGCGTGGAGGATGTGCTGGACGCCTACCCACGGCTCACGCGCGAGGACGTGCTGGCGTGTCTGGAATACGCGGCGCGGCTGGCGGGCCATAGCGTGACGTTCGAGAAGATCGCTTGAAGCCCGCCGGGGTGCTGCTGGACGAGAACGTGTCCGCCAGGCTGCGCGCGTCGTTCGACGTACCTGTCGTCCACGTCAGCGAGTGGACGGAGGGCCTCAAGGATTGGGCCTTGTGGGCGCGGGCGCGTGAGGCGTCCCTGGTGATCGTCACGCAGGACGCCGACTTCACCGAGCGAATGCTGACGCAGGAGCCGCCGCCCTGGGTGGTTCACGTTCGCACGGGAAACATGCGGGTGACCGACTTCCGGGCGCTGTTAGACGACGTGTGGCCGCGCGTGTGGGACCTGCTCACCGATCACAAATTGGTCGTGCTCTACCGGGACCGGCTAGAAGCGGTGCGGAGCAGCGTGAATCAAGACGAGCCACATCCTTGAAACCTCACTCTGGCTCAACCACGTCAAGAACTCGCGTCACCTGGGCGGTCAGTGGATCGTAGCCGTAATGAATCTGCCTCAACAGTTCCAACGCCTCCAGCCGTTCAGCGGGCGTGCGCGCTAGCCAGTACGCAAGCTCGTTGCCTTGATCGTCCAGCGTGACCACTTCCAGGGCCTGACGGTTCATCCTGGCATCACGGAGGGTCATAGGGCATTTTAGCCCGCCTCTCGAACTCTTCTCTCAGTCTCCTCCCGCTTTTGCAGGCGCTGCCGCTTGTCGTCGAAGGTAGGGTCGGCGGGGGGGCGGGGGTTGGGGGCGAGAAGTGGCTTGGGATCGTTGGTCGGGGCGGCCCCTTCGTCATTCTGGGAACCAGTTCTCGACCCTCAGCCCTGGTACGCGCCTGAACTCTCCCTCGTTGTTGGTCACGAGCGTCACGTCGGCGCTGAGGGCATGGGCGGCGATCAGCAGGTCGAGCGGGCCGATGGGCTTTCCGGTCGCCTGCAATCCCGCCCTGATTTCTCCACACACCCAGGCGGCAGCGTCGTCGTAGGGGACGGTCACGAGGTCCAGCAGAAATTCTTCCAGGGCTTCACGGGTGCCGGAGCGGGTGCTCTTTGCCACTCCGAAGGCCAACTCAGCCACGGTGACGCTGCTGACGGCGAGATCACCGATCCGATAGCGCCGGAATACCTCCGCGACGTGCGGCGGGTTCTTGTTGATGATGTAGATGCAGGTGTTGGTATCGAGGAAGTACCGAGGGGAGGCCACGCTCAGAAATCGCCCCAGTCGCGTTCCTGCTGTTCACCCTGGTCCCGCTCGATCTGGAAACCGTCAAACTTCTCCAGGCTGGACAGCAGGTTCTTCCAGCCATTATTGCGAGGCAGCAGCAACACGCCGTCGCCCACACGTTTGATGAGCACCTCCTCGCCCTCGAAGCGGTACTCCTTGGGGAGCCGGACGGCCTGGCTGCGGCCCGTTCGGAAGAGCTTGGCGGTGTCGTATTTGGTGCTGGTCATCCCCTGCCTCCTTGATAACTACCAGAAGTATATACCAGGGGAAATCTGCTCGTGGCCGCTCCTCTTTTCAGAAATGCAGGTTGCCTGGGGTCAACGACGGCAAAGCTCGGCGTGGCTTCAGGCGTTTGGCAGGGCATACCGCTTGACCGGCACAAGCTCGGCAAACCTCCCGAAATCGGCATCTTTGGTCAGCACGGGCACACCCCACTGGGCACTGCACGCGCAGATCAGAAAATCCGTGTTGCTGCCCTGAATGCCCCGGCTGCGGCAGAGGTTGAAGAACTTAGCGGCCAGTTCGTACTCGCGCATGGTCACGGGCTGATCTGGAAAAGGCCGCAGGAGGTCCCTGATCTGCTCGAATTGGTGAACGTACCGCCAGCCGCAAAGAACTTCCTGGCGAACTGCACCCAGCAGGGCGACCTCTGTGCCCTGATCAACTCCTTGAGCTGCCGCACCTGCACCGACGGCTCACCCGTCCGTTTGCGCTAGAACTCCTTCCGCAGCTCTGCTGCTCTATGTGTTGAGGATGAGCGCCACCGGACGCCATGACCCTCCGATCAAGAGGTCACTTCCCGGTTGGACCCCGAACTCGTCCACTGTTCTGATGCCCCTCTCTCCTGGGGAACGTCAACGTTCTACTCCCTTCCCACCCCCAGCAGCGCATACGCCAGCAGCGCCAGCTTCTCCCGCAACAGGTAACGGCGGTCGGGGCGGGTGCTCAGGGGGCTGGGGCTGGCGTTCGCCTCCAGGCCGAGGGCGTGGGCCAGCGCCAGGGCGCGCGGCGCGTGGGCCTCGTCGGTCACGAGGGTGACGGGCGTGCCCGGCGGCAGGGACACGCGGGCATTGCGGAGGTTCTCCACAGTGGTGCGGCTGCGCGTTTCGGCGAGGAGGGCGGAGGTCGGAATGCCGTGACGGTGCAGGTACGTCACGCCGACTTCGCCCTCGGAGTGGGGATCGCCCGGCCTGCGCCCGCCCGTCACCACGATGGTCCGCACGCCGCCCGCCCGGTACAGGGCGAGGGCATGGTCCAGTCGTCGCTGGAAGGCGGGGCTGGGCCGTCCCGCATACTGCGCCGCCCCCAGCACCACGAGGACGGGATGGGGGTGGGAAGCGCGGGGAGCGCGGACACCCGGAGCCAGCACGAACCCCACCACCAGCAACCCGACGAGGGCGAGCGGCAGCAGGGAGAGGCCCGAACCCGTGGGACGCATCCCGGCGAGCGTAGCACGGAGAAAACGCGGCCTCGTCGGCGTGGAGGGGTGCGAGGTTGAGGGCGTCGAGCTGCCTCCCGCCCGTGTCGAATGTAGAGGGCTTCTCGTCCGGGAAGAGCTGTGAAGCAGAAGGGCGAGAGAACGACTCCACCTCCTGTCACCTCACCCCTTCCGCCGTCAGACGGAACACTTCCTCCTTCGCTCACCACAGTTTTTCTAGTTCCTAGACAGTTTTTGCACCCGTTTTCTCCTCCGTGACTTTCTGCGCCGCTCTTTCTGGGGGGCTGTGCTACGCTCCGCGCAAGTTTTTCAAGTCCCAACCGGGGAGACCACCTTAACCATGTCCAGAACCCTCGTGATCGTCGAGTCGCCCGCCAAGGCGAAAACCATCGAGAAGTACCTCGGCAAGGGGTACGCGGTGGAGTCTTCCATCGGGCACATCCGCGACCTGCCGAGGAGCGCCGCCGACGTGCCCGAGAAGTACAAGGGCAAGGCGTGGGCGCGGCTCGGCCTGGACATCGAGGACGACTTCCGGCCCCTGTACGTCGTGTCCCCCGAGAAGCGCCAGCAGGTCGCCAAACTCCGTAAGATGGCCGCCGAGGCCGACGAGATCATCCTCGCCACCGACGACGACCGCGAGGGCGAGAGCATCGCGTGGCACCTGTATCAGGAACTCAAGCCCAAGGTTCCGGTCAAGCGCATGGTCTTCCACGAGATCACGAAGGAGGCGATCCAGCAGGCCATCGCGCACCCGCGCCAGATCGACACGAATCTGGTGGAGGCGCAGGAAGCCCGCCGCGCGCTCGACCGCCTCTACGGCTATGAGGTCAGCCCGGTGCTGTGGAAGAAGGTCGCGCCGAAGCTCAGCGCGGGCCGGGTGCAGTCGGTCGCCACCCGGATGCTCGTGGAGCGCGAGCGCGAGCGGATGCGTTTCGTGAGCGGGACGTGGTGGGACCTCCTCGTGACGGCGGCGACGAAGGATGGCGAGACCTTCCCCGCCCGCCTGACCGACGTGGGCGGCGTGCGGCTGGCGACGGGCAAGGATTTCGACCCATTGATGGGCAAGGTGAAGAAGGGAACGGAGGTTCGGCTGTTAGATGAGGCGGCGGCCCGCGCCCTCGCCGATGGCCTGACCGGGCAGCCGCTCACCATTACCTCCGCCGAGGAGAAGCCCTTCACCCAGCGGCCCTACGCGCCCTTCATCACCTCCACGCTCCAGCAGGAGGGCAGCCGCAAGCTGGGCTTCGCCGCCACCCGCACCATGCGCGCGGCGCAGCGGCTCTACGAGCAGGGCTACATCACCTACATGCGGACGGATTCGACCAATCTGTCGGGTGAGGCGATGAACGCCGCCCGCACGCAGGTGAAGGCGATGTACGGCCAGGACTACCTCAGCCCCCAGCCGCGCGTGTACGCGAAGAAGGCGAAGAACGCCCAGGAGGCCCACGAGGCGATCCGCCCCGCCGGGTCGAGCTTCCGCACCCCGGAGAGCCTGCGCGGCGAGCTGAGCGGCGACGAGTGGCGCTTGTACGACCTGATCTGGAAGCGCACGGTCGCCTCCCAGATGGCGGACGCGCGGGGCCGGAGTCTGCGCGTGCGGCTGGCCGGGAAGGCGACGGGTGGGGAGGACGTGGGCCTGAGCGCCTCGGGCCGCACCATCGACTTTCCCGGCTTCCTGCGCGCCTACGTGGAGGGCCGCGACGACCCGAACGCCGCGCTGGAGGACCGCGAGACGCCGCTGCCCCCGCTGAAGGAGGGCGAGCGCGTCACCGCCGATTCCGTCAAGCCCGAGGGCCACGAGACCCAGCCGCCCGCCCGCTACACCGAGGCCAGCCTCGTGCAGACGCTGGAGGGAGCGGGCATTGGCCGACCTTCGACCTACGCGAGCATCCTCGGCACCATTCAGGAGCGCGGCTACGCGGTGAAGAAGGGACAGGCGCTCGTGCCGACGTGGACCGCCTTCGCCACCTCCGCCCTGCTGGAACACCACTTCGGGCGGCTGGTGGACTACGACTTCACGGCGCGGATGGAGGAGGACCTCGACGACATCGCGGGTGGGCGGGCGCAGCGCGTGCCGTATCTCCGGCGCTTCTACCTAGGCGAGAACGGAGAGGGTATGGCCCTGCGGCCCCTGATCGACTCCAAGATGGGCGAGATCGACGCGCGGGGCATCGCCACCATCCAAGTGCCGAAGCTCGACGGCTCGGGGATCGAGGTCCGGGTAGGCCGCTACGGGCCGTACATGCAGCGGGGCGAGGAGAAGGCGAACCTTCCCGAAGACCTCGCGCCGGACGAGCTGACCGCCGAACGCGCCGCCGACCTCATGGGCCGCCCGACCGGGGACCGCGTGATCGGCACGGACGGGGCGACCGGGCAGCCCGTCGTCGCGCGCGCGGGACGCTACGGCCCCTACGTCACGCTCGGGGACGGCAATCCGCCCATCCGCTCGGCGAGCCTCTTTCCCGGCGACGACCTGAACACGATCACCGTGGAGCGCGCGCTCCGTCTCCTGAGCCTTCCCCGGCTCGTCGGCACGTCCGAGGGCGAGGAAATCTGGGCGCAGAACGGAAAGTTCGGGCCGTACCTGAAGCGCGGGAACGACAGCCGCAGCCTCGCCAGCCACGAACACCTGTTCACGGTGGCGCTGCCCGAGGCCGAGGCGCTGTTCATGCAGCCGCGCTTCCGGGCGAGGGGGGCCGCCGCCGGACCCGTCAGGACGTTCGAGTACGAGGGCCGCGCACCGATCTCGCTCAAGGCGGGCCGTTATGGGCCGTACCTGACCGACGGCGAGCGCAACGCCACGCTCCGCAAGGGCGAGGACGAGGGCACCCTGACCGCCGCGCAGGCGCTGGAGATTCTGGAGGAACGCGGCAAGGAGCCGAAGGGGAAGCCCGCCCGCAAGGGCAAGACGGCGGCGAAGACGGGCGGTACGAAGACTACGGCGACGCGTAAAACTGCGACCACGCGCACCACAGCATCGAAGGCTCCGGCCAAGAAAGCTCCTGCCAGTAAATCCACCACGAGGAAGCCCGCCGCCAAAGCCGCTCCCGCGCGGGCCAAAACTGCGGCCAAAGCCCCCGCCAAGACCGCCCTCACCTGGGCCGACCTCAAGCCTCACCTCGGCGTCCTGAGCGAGCAGGAACGCGCGCTGGTGACGGCCACCCGCGATCAGGGCCGCAAGGTGGAGGAGGTCGCGCCCACCCTCGGCCTCGACGTGAAGAAGGCGAAGGGGATGGCACTCCAGGCGAGCAAGAAGCTCAACCAGGCGGCGCGCGGGGAATAACTTGTCCCCCCACGCACCGATCCGGCGCAGGCCCCCGCCCCAGACCCTCCACCTCGCGCGGTTGGCGCAGGGCACGCCCGGCGAGTGGGTGACGTTGCCCGGCGGCCTCCTGCGGGTGCTGGCACTCGGCGGGAAGGTGGCGGGTCCCGCCGCTTCCGGCTGGCTGACCTGCCTGACCGGGGAGGCGGTGCTGGACCTCCCGCACGGCGAGTTCGTCCGTCTGCGCCCCGCCGAGGGCTACCGGGTCACGTCGGGGGAGGCGTGGGTGGCGCTGCCCGTGCGGTCGGGGACGGTGCTGCTGCTGGTGCCGGAGGAGGAAAGGGGGAGTTGAGGGGCGCGGGTTTTTGGAGGCCATGCCTGTTCACCCCCTCCCGGCCTCCCCCCTCAAGGGGGAGGAGTTCAAGAAGCTGGAGCTTTTGCTTTCTTCTCCCTCCCTCCTTGTGGGGGAGGGTCGGGGAGGGGGGGTGACGAGCACCGCTCGTCCTGCTGGACGATGAGAACGCCTCCCCTGCCTAACCTGCACTTCCCATCAAGCGTTCCAGAGGGAGGAGCAAAAGAAGGTAGCCCTCATCTTTCGCTGGCAGCTGGAAGCTGGCCGCTGGCCGCTCCTCGGGACGCTTGCCGCCCCCCCAGGTGCTAGCGTGACCCCATGACCCCCGGTGCCGAGCCGCTTGTGAAGGCCGCTGCGGGCGAGCGCCTGAGCGCCCCCGAGATCGAGGCCCTGTACCACCTCCCGCTGCCCGAGGTGGCCGCCGTCGCCCACGGGCTGAGGCTGGAGCGCCGCGACCCGGACGTGGTGACGTTCCTGATCGACCGCAACATCAACTACACCAACATCTGCAACGTGGGCTGCAACTTCTGCGCCTTCTACCGCACCCGCCGCCAGAGTGACAGCTACACCCTCGACTACGAGGAGATCAGCGCCAAGATTCGGGACCTGGAGGCGGTCGGCGGCACCCGCATCCTCCTTCAGGGCGGCGTGAACCCGGCGCTGGGGCTTGCTTACTACACGGGCCTCCTGCGGCACGTGAAGGCCCACCACCCGACCATCCGCATCGACGCCTTCTCCCCCGAGGAAGTCCTCTTCATGGAGAAGACCTTCGGGCTGGGCCTCGACGACCTGCTCGACACGCTGATCGAGGCGGGGCTGGACGGCCTGCCGGGCGCGGGCGGCGAGATTCTGGAGGACGACGTGCGGGCAAAGGCGGCCCCGGCGCGCATCCGCTCGGACGACTGGTTCCGCATCATCGACGCGGCGCAGCGTAAGGGGCTGTACACGATCTCGACAATGGTGATCGGCTTCGGGGAGACCTACGCCCAGCGCGCCGCCCACCTCCTCAAGATTCGGGAGCAGCAGGACCGGGCGCAACGCCTCTACGGCGGCAACGGTTTCTCCGGCTTCGCCATGTGGACCCTCCAGACCGAGCACACGCGCCTTGCCGGCAAGGCCCCCGGCGCGACGGCGCACGAGTACCTTCAGCAACTCGCGGTGGCCCGCATCGCCCTCGACAACATCCCCAACATCCAGGCGTCGTGGCCCGCGCAGGGCTTCAAGGTGGCGCAGGCCTCCCTCTACTACGGGGCGAACGACCTCGGCTCGACCATGCTGGAGGAGAACGTCGTCAGCGCGGCGGGCGGGCACGGGCGGCACAGCGCCACCGTGCGCGAACTCGTCCGCATCGCCGTGGACGCGGGCTATACCCCCGCCATCCGCAACAGCCGCTTCCAGATCATCGCGTGGCCCGACGCGGACGCCGTGCTGGGCCGCGCCGACGCCAACCCCGAGGGGGAGCGGGCGGTGGGCGCGGCGGACTGACGGAAACTTCACACCCCCCGGCGGGGGCGGAGTTCCCTTTCGGGGTGAAATACTTCACACTGAAAGAGTGCCCTCCGGTCCGCCGATCCTTCCCCCCTCTCGCCACACGTTCCTCCAGCCCGTGCCTATCGGGAGCGTCTCTTGCTCGCCTTCGTAATCTGCGAGGCGCTGGAGGGCCGGACCTGGCAGGTGGAGGCGCGGTTTTTCGTCCGGTCGGGCCGTGACCTGCGGGCGCTGCTGACGGCGGCGGGCGTGGGCGACCGGGGCCACCTCCCCGACGTGAGCGTGACCGTGCGCGGCGACCTGCTGATGGAGGACCGCCCGGTGAGCGGGCGCACCTTCCTCGCCGCTGCGGAACTGGCCGGACTTGCGGATCAGGCACCGCCCGAGGATCAGGCCCGGCTGCGCGCGTGGCACGCCTTCACGCGGGGGCTGGAGGACGGGGGCCGGGCGACGCGGCTGATCGTGTGGTTCGTGGGGTGAGCAGAGGTCAGGACCGGGAGTGGAGGGCCACACAGCTTCCCTCGCTGTCCCCGAACTCCACGACCCAGCCTGACTTGCCGATGGAGGTGCGGGGGTAGAGAACCCGTCCACCCGCCGCCTCCACCCGGCCCAGCGTCTCCTCGATGCTCCCGACCGCGAAATAGAGGCGAGCGCCCCGCCGCCCCGGAACGTAGCTCTCGCCCCTGACCAGGGCACCACTGATGCCGCCCGTTCCGCTGACCGCCGGGAAGAGGGCCATCTCGTTCCCATCGATCCCGACACGCTCGAACCCGTCGCCGAACACTGCCCCGTGAAAGGCAACGGCCCGGTCGAGGTCCCGGACAGGAAGCTCGAAGGAGGAGACGGGGGACCTCAAGCCGCTCCGTCCAGTTGCGCCCGCCGTTCCAGGTCGTTCACGGCCTCCTCGTACAGCTCCTGACCCAACTCGGGGAGCAGCGCGAGGAAGGTCGCGGCGTCCTCCAGCGTGGCATGGGTGCTGGCGTGGGACCAGCCGGGACCCTCGGCGACGAGGTGGACCCGGCCTGGCGAGACCAGGAGGCGCACCCGGCCCTGCGCCGTCCGGGTGTCGCTGAAGTGTCGGGCCACGTTCACGCCTCCAGCCTAGACGACGGGGGTGAGGCAGGCATCGGTCAAAATGATGAAACGTTGGGCGAGGCGGCGGCTGGGACGACGTGATAGACCTCCTGCGCGCGTGGGTACTGGAGGTGCAGAAGGTCGAAGGCAGAAGGCGGAAGGCAGAGGACACCCGCCTTCTGCTCCTGCCCCTCATGAAGCGCCGTGTACGCCCCGCTCACGGGGGACGGGAGAAGGCACCACACACTCGGAACCATGCCGACCCGCATCGCCGGTCAGAAGGTCCTCGCCATCGTCCTCGCCGGGGGAAAGGGCAGCCGCCTCGCGCCGCTGACGACCGAGCGGGCCAAACCCGCCGTGCCCTTCCTGGGCACCTACCGCCTGATCGACTTCACCCTCTCCAACCTCGTGAACAGCGGTGTGGACGACGTGTGGGTGATCGAGCAGTACCTTCCGCACGGCCTGAACGACCACCTCTCGGGCGGGCGGCCCTGGGACCTCGACCGCACGCGCGGCGGTCTCGTCGTGCTGCCGCCCTTCTCCAGCCCGGAGAACGAGGAGGGCGAGTTTGCCCAGGGCAACGCGCACGCCCTCGCCCAGCACGTGCCCCTGATCCGCGAGTTCGGGCCGGACGTGGTGCTCGTCCTGAGCGCCGACCACATCTACAAGCTCGACCACTCGGGCGTGATCCGCGAACACGTGCGGCGGCAGGCGAGCGTGACGATCGTGACGACCGAGGTAAAGCCGGAGCAGGCCACCCGCTTCGGCAACGTCCGGACGGGCGAGGAGGGCCGGGTGGAGGAATTCGCCTACAAGCCCGACGAACCGCTGGGTGGGACCGTCACCGCCGAGGTGTTCGTCTACGACGCCCGCATTCTGCTGGAGACGTTGGAGGAGTTGGGCCGCCGGGGGAACCTGGGCGACTACGGCGAGGAACTGCTGCCCGCCCTCGTCGCGCGGGGCGACGCCTACGCGCACCCGCTGGAGGGCTACTGGATGGATGTGGGCACCCTGGACGCCTACATGCAGACCCACCGCGACTTTCTCGACGGCCAGGGCTTCGAACTGGACACCGACGACTGGCCCTTCATCACCTCGTCCATCTCGCGCCCACCGACCCGCGTGGAGGGCACGGCCCGCCTGGACCACTCGTTCGTCTGCGGCGGTGCCGTCATCGCGGGCGAGGTCGTGGGGAGCGTGATTGGCCCCAACGCCATCGTGGAGGAGGGGGCGGTGGTGCAGGGCAGCATCGTGCAGCCGGGGGCGGTCGTGCGCGCGGGGGCGAAGGTGCGCCACAGCATCGTGGATATCGGGGCCACCGTGGAGAGGGGTGCCGAGGTCGGGGAGGAGGACGGACCCCTCACCGTTATCGGTGCCCGCGCCACCGTGGAGGCCGGGGCGAGGGTCGGTGCCGGGCTGATCGTCGAGCCGCGCGCCACCGTGCGGGCTGGGCGGGAGGGGGAGACCACGCGCCCACCCGAGGGGGATGACAGGGCGGGGAAGTAGGGGAGAGTAGTTGAGCGGAGGGCGACTCCTCCGCCCCTTCGGGGCACCTCCCCTTGAAGGGAGGCAGAACCGCACAAGCTTCCCTTGAGGGGAGCTGTCAGCGAAGCTGACTGAGGGGTGTCCACCGCCTCACCGAACACCACCCGCCCCCAGCCCTCGCGCTTTCCCTGAAGCCGGGAAGCTCTCGCCCACCTTTGACCGCTCCTCACCCGCGTACACTGCCCGGCTGAGATGAGCGCCGCCCCCCTGCCTCCCCATACCCTCTCCGTCGCCCCGATGATGGACTGGACGGACCGGCACTGCCGCGCCTTCCACCGCACGCTGACCCGCCGCACCCTCCTCTACACCGAGATGGTGACGACTGGGGCCATCCTCCACGGCGACCGGGAGCGGCACCTGGGTTTCGGCGGGGTCGAGCACCCGCTGGCCCTGCAACTCGGCGGCAGCGATCCGGCGGCCCTGGCCGAGTGCGCCCGCATCGCCGAGAGCTGGGGCTACGACGAGGTGAACCTGAACTGTGGCTGCCCCAGCGACCGGGTGCAGAGCGGCGCGTTCGGTGCCTGCCTGATGGGCACGCCCGACGTGGTGGCCCGCGCGGTGGAGGCGATGCGCGGCGCGACCCGTCTGCCCGTCACCGTCAAGCACCGCATCGGCATTGACGACCTGGACTCCTACGAGCACCTGACCCGCTTTGTCGGCACGGTGGCGGCGGCGGGCTGCGAGACCTTCATCGTCCATGCGCGCAAGGCGTGGCTGAGCGGTCTGTCCCCGAAGGAGAACCGGGAGATTCCACCTCTGCGGTATGAGGTCGTGCGGCAGCTCAAGCGGGACTTCCCACATCTGACGGTCGTGCTCAACGGAGGCATCCTGAGTCTCGAAGCTGCGCGGGACCACCTCACCTGGGCCGACGGCGTGATGATCGGGCGGGCCGCCTATCAGGACCCCTTCCTCCTCGCCGCCGCCGACCGGGACGTATTCGGGGAGGACGTGACGCCGCCGAGCCGCCGGGAGGCCATCGAAGCCTTCCTGCCCTACGTGGCCGGGCAACTGGAGGCGGGTCAGCCCCTCAACCGGATAATGAAGCACACCCTCGGCCTCTTCGCGGGGCAGCCCGGTGCCCGCCACTGGAAGCGGACGCTGAGCGAGCGGGGCCACCTGCCCGGCGTGGGGCTGGACGTGGTGCGCGAGGCGCTGGCGGGCGTGCCGGACAGCGTGCTGGACGCGCGGGCCGGGGTGGGGGAGGCTCAGCCCGTTTGACCGTCTCCGTAGTACGGGTACACGCTTCGCAAGGCGTCCTGCACGGCGGCGAGCGTTTCCTCCGGGTAGGCTGGACGTAGGGTCACGCCGTCTATGGTCGCGCCGAGGTGGAGCAGGGTATGAAGACTGTGGAGGGTTCGGACGGCGAGGGCGGCACCGGGAGGAATGAGGCCCGGTTCAAGGTCGGTCCAGAGCTGTCGGAAAGTCTCCGACCATTCCTGAATATCCTCGGGTTCATAGTCCTCGCATGACAACATGGCGAGCATGGCGAGGGCGAGGCGGTCATCCTCCATCTGGCTCAGGTGCATGGGCAGAGAGCGCAAGCGTTCCGTCAGGTTTTCCATGAGGTGCCGCAGGTCGTCGTTGCTCATCAAGGGAAGGAGCGCCATCTCGCGCGCCACATCCGCCCCGTGTGCGACGGTATGAATCCAGCCGGTGTCCTCCTCGAAGGACCGAACATCGGGTTCATTCGGATACCAGCGCATCCAGCACTCGATCCAAATGGCGACGATGTGACCGGGAAGGAGGGGTGCCAGCCGCACCCGGCTCATGGCCTCGCTCAACACGAGGGCTGAGAACGAACGGACGAGAACGCTCTCGTGACTCAGGCCGTAGGCGGCCTCGTCTCCCAGTTCCCGCAGAACGGTGTCGAAATGCCCCGCCCTCGTCCAATGTGCCAGCGTGGAGTACGCCTGCGTGTCCCGAACCTCGGGGTCCTCACTGCCGAGCATTCCAAACAACTCGTCCAACACGTCCGGCGGATGCAAGCCCTCCGGCACCGCGTATCCGTTCGCCGCCACCTCCGCCCAATCTACCCCCGTCATTCCTGCACCTGCACCGGGGCCGGATTCTTTCCCGCCCGCCGCAGCACCACGCCCGCCACCACGGTTCCGAGCAGGCTGAACAGGGCCGCCATGTAGAAGGCCGCGCCCGGCTCGTTCCACGTGTTGCCGGGCCGGGTGAAGTAGGCGAAGACACCCGTGGCGAGGAGCGGCCCGACGATCCCGACGAGGCTCTGCACGCTCGTCAGCGCCCCCTGCACCCGCCCCTGCTCGGTGGGGTCCACGGTGCGGCTGATCAGGCCCTGGATGGCCGGACCCGCGATGCCTGCCAGCGAGCCGAGGACGATGGAGGCGTACAGCATCTCGCCCGAGCGCGCCGCCCCGAGCAGCACGTATTGCACGACACCGAATAGCAGCCCGGTGATGATCGCGCCCCGCTCGCCCAACACGCGCATCGCCACGCTGATCAGCCCCGCCTGCACGACCGCCGAGAGCAGCCCGACGACGGCGAGGGCCACCCCGTTCTGCGTCGGCGTCCAGCCCAGCACCCGCTCGGTGAACAGGACCCAGGTGCTGAAGATGACCTGCTGCGCCAGCCCGATCAGCACGAAGGCGGCGGCGAGGTTCCGCACGAGCGGATAGCGCCCCAGCGCCCCCAGCGGCGTGAGGGGGTTGAGAACCCCCCGGCCCGGACGCGCCCCCCGGCTCTCCGGCGGCAGCGACTCGGGCAGCACGAAGAAGCCGTACAGCGCGTTGAGCAGCGCCAGTCCCGCCGCCACAAGGAAGGGCAGCCGCAGGTCGATGTCCCCCAGCACCCCCCCCAGCGCCGGGCCGAGGATGAAGCCCACCCCGAAGGTCGCCCCCAGCAGGCCGAAGGAGCGGGCGCGGCCCTCCGGCGGCGTCACGTCCGCGAGGTAGGCGTTCGCCACGGTGATGCTCGCCCCCGTCGCCCCCGCGATGATCCGGCCCACGAGCAGCCACCACAGGTTCGGCGCGAAGGCGAGGAGCAGGTAGTCCAGCCCCATCCCGGTCAGGCTCGCCAGCAGCACGGGGCGGCGGCCATAGCGGTCCGAGAGAGCACCCAGAATCGGCGCGCACACGAACTGCATCACCGCGTAGACGGCGGTGAACACGCCCACGAGCTGCGCCCCAGTGGTGTCCGACCCCGCCAGCCCCGTCACCAGCGACGGGAAGACGGGGATGATCAGCCCCAGCCCCATCACGTCCAGCAGCACGGTCAGCAGGATGAATACCAGCGCGGCGGGTCGTCGGGAGGCAGGGGGCGCAGTCATCCGGCCAGTCTAGAACGCGGGCCGGGGAGAGCGCATGGGCCGTTTGAGGGATGGGCAGGGGAGGAGCGTGGTCCTTTCGTTCGAGGGGAACTGCTGAGGAGGCGACGCGGCCACCCCACCGCCCAAGCCCCCTCTTCCCCAACCCCTAACGCCTGACCCCTCTCACCGCCTGAAATCCGGCTCCCCCTCCAGTCCCTTCACCCACGCGACGATCAGGTCGATGCACGCCCGCACGTCCCGCGCGTCCACCATCTCGTTCGGGGAGTGCATGTAGCGGGCGGGGGCGCTGACCACCGCCGTCGGCACGCCCGCCCGCACGAGGCTGAGGGCGTCGCCGTCGGTGGCCGTGAAGTGCGGGCTGGCGCTGAGGGTGTAAGGGATGCCCTCTGACTGCGCCACGGCGATCATCTGGCGCAGGATGGCCGGATTTAGGCGGGCACCGACACTCAGACTAGCCCCCGAGCCAAAAGGCTTCACGCCACTCTTCTTCTCACTCACGCCGGGCTGCTTGGTCTCGTGGGTCAGGTCCACGGCGACGCCCGCGATGGGGTTGACGTGGTGGCCGCTCACCTGTGCCCCGAAGAGGCCGATCTCCTCCTGGCTGGTGCCCACGGCGACGACCCTATGCTTCAGCTCCGCCCCGGCGAGCGCCCGCAGCACCTCCAGCACGATGAACGCGCCCACCCGGTTGTCGAGCGCGCGGCCCACGATCCGCCCTCCCACGATCAGCGGTCCCTGGTCGATCACGCCGACGGTGCCCACGGGGATGCGGGCCTGCGCCTCCTCCCTGCTCAGGCCCACGTCGAGCCACAGGTCCTCCAGTTTGCTCGCGTTCTTGCGGTCCTCGGGGTCCATGAGGTGAACGGCCTTTTTGCCCACCACGCCGATCAGGTCGCCCTCCGGCGCGAGGAGGCGGATGCGCTGGCCCACGAGAACCTGGGGGTCCCAGCCCCCGACCGCGAGAACGCTCAGCAGGCCCTCGTCCCCCACATGGCTCACCATCAGACCGATCTCGTCGAGGTGGCCCATCAGGGCGACGGCGGGCGCGCCTTCGGGGCCGAGTTCGGCGTACACGTTGCCGAAGTGGTCCTCCGAGACGCGGGCGAAGGCCCCGGCCTCGCGCTTCCACACGTCCGCCGCCCGGCGCTCGGCCCCGCTGGGTCCCGCCTCACGGAGCAGGGCGAAGAGAAAATCCTGATTGATTTCACTCATGGGCGCGAGTCTAGCGCCGCGCGGCTATGCTGCCCGCATGACCGGTCCCGACTCCTCCCCCGACGTGCGCGTGAGCGTGGAAGTCCATCATCTCCCCGCCCACTCCACGCCGGAGCGGCGCGTGTTCGCCTACGTCATCCGCATCGAGAACCACAGCGATCAGACGTGGCAACTCCTCGCCCGCCACTGGGACATCGTGGACGCCGGGGGCCGCGAGACGGTCGTGGACGGCGACGGCGTGGTGGGCCAGCAACCCCACATCGCGCCGGGGGGCGTCTTCGTCTACGACTCCTTCGTGACCGTGCAGGACACGCCGGGCCGGATGGGCGGCTACTACGTCATGCAGGACGCGTGGGGCGCGCGGGCGCGGGTGCCGATTCCGCCCTTCGTGCTGGAGGTGCCGGGGGAGCGGACGCTGAATTAGTTCCTTAGCAACTCTTCCACCTCCTCCATCCAGGAGGTGCTACATACAGAAGGTCGTTATGGATGAGGACATACATGAGTCGGCATCGGGTCGTGCGTTGGAGAATTTGAAGTGGATGGTCAAGCTGTGGAGGAGAGGCTACAAGAATGGGGCGGCTTTTGACTTAGACAGCGAGGAGTCGGAGACGTTTGAGTCTCATCCTGATGTACTAACTCTGAGAGAACTTGAGAAGTTGGGTTATGTAAAGCTCTATATCGACGATCTAATGGTAGCTGGATGGACGGTTGCAGCCGACTTAACCGAGAAGGGCATCCGCCTGGCTGAAAGAAGCACCTTCGAGGATGATGTCCCGTTAGAGAGGTTCCCCTTCCCGTGAGGAACAGACCTCTGATTATTGTTTTTATGCCTGCGGTACCTCCGCCTCCACCAGCGTTCCATGCCCCGGCTCGCTCAGCACGCGGTATTTCCCGCCCCGGCTCTCCACGCGCTCGCGCATCTGCATCAGGCCGAGGCCCCCGGCGCTGCTCACGCGGCCCGTGGCCTGGGCGAGATCGAAGCCCGCGCCGTCGTCTTGCACGCGCAACGTGACGTGCCCGCCGCCGTGCAGGGTCACGGTCACTTCGCGGGCGCGGGCGTGCTTGGCGACGTTGTTCAGGCTCTCTTGCAGGAGGCGGAAGACGACCGCCTCGTCCCCCGGCGCGAGGTGGATGTCGCCCGTCACGTTCAGGGTGGTGCGGACGTTGTTCTGCTGCCCGAAGTCCTCCACGTAGCGCCGCACGGTTTCGAGCAGCCCGTAGCGTTCGAGGTCGATGGGCCGCAGGGCGAAGATGGAGCGCCGGACCTCCCGAATCTGCTCGCGGAGGAGGGCGGTGGCGGCGCGGACCTCGGCCTCGGCCTTGTCGGGGTCGGCGTGCAGTTGCCGGGCCACGAGGTCGAGCTTCAGGGCGCAAAACGCCAGCGACTGCGCCACCCCGTCGTGAATCTCGCGGGCGATGCGGGCGCGTTCGTCGCTGATCGCCAGTTCCTCGGAGTAGAGGTAGGCGCGGGCATTGCGTACCCCGAGGGCCGCCTGCGCCCCCAGCAGCGCGAGCAGGGGCACCCGCGCGTCCGCGAAGGCACCCTGCCGCACGTCGCCGAGGACGAGGACGCCCACCAGCCCCTCCTCGTCGCGCATGGGGAAGCCCAGGGCGCTGACTCCCCCGGCGAAGACCTCGGCGGCCTCGGCGGGTGTGGCGGTCAGCGGCGTGCCGGCCTCGGCCACGCGCAGGGCGAAGGGGGGCGCGAGGGTGCCGCCGCCCATGCCCTCGCCCTGCGCGTCCTGAAGGTACTCCAGCCGCAGCACGCCGTCCTGATCGGTGAGGTAGGCGGCCCGCGCGCCCGCCCGCGCCCGCTCGGCCATATTACGGGTCACGCGGGCGAGCAGCCGCCGCAGGTTGCGCTCGGCGCGGATGCTCTGGTCCACCGAGTACAGGGTCATCAGGTCGAGCGTGCGCTGCCGGGCCGCCTCCACCCCCGTCGCCACCTCCGCCGCGAGGGCCTGCGCCAGCGCCTCCGTCTCCGGGCCGGGCGGCGTGTCGAATTGCAGCGCCAGCGCCCCGCCGCCCGGAATCCCGACCTTGAGCGAGGAACGTTCGGGAGCGGGGAGGGAGGTGGCGGGCACGTCCCCGCGCGCCGTGCTGCTCAGGCCGCCGGGCACGGTGAGGACGGCCTGGGTCGCCCCGGTCGCCCGCACCGCCCCCCGCGCGGCGACCTCCACCACGGCCCCCATGTCGGGAGCGCCGCCGAGGTCGCGCATGAGTTCCTGCACCGCCCGCAGCCGCCCGTGCGACGCGCTGAGCTGCCCGTACAGGTCGCGCAACTCGCGCTCGGCCCGCTCGCGCGCCCGCGTGCCCTCGGCGATCCACTCCACGGAGAAGAACGTCACCGCCGGACCCACCAGCCCGTAGAACAGCAGGTGCGCCCACACCTGCGCCTGCGCGGTGGGCAGCCGCGAGATGGCGAACTCCACCACCGCTACCACCAGCACGATGAGGGGCGGCAGCACGTTCCGCACCAGCCGCACCCGGTTCGACAGCGGCACCTCGCGCGGGGCGGGCGGCTGTGACGCGGGCAGGGAGGCGGGCAACTCCGTCATGGGGGACAGTGTAGGGAGGGGGCGGGGCGGGGACCGTGTTCGGGGAGGGGAACGCCGCCGGGGGTGGCGGCTTCCCCGTCTTGGCCGGGGCTTCATTCATGACCGTTTGCTCTTTCCCGGTCGGGGCCATGTCTGGGGATACTGGAACGGCTATGGCAGACACCACCGCGCAGAAAGTGGATTCCCGTTCCTCTCCCAGAGGCAAGCTCGGCCAGAAGTATCTGGTGAGCGGCAAGAGCATGGGCATGCGGCTGTGGGAGGAGCAGCAGCCCGGCGAGGAGGACCAGCCCCACGCCCGCCCCTACGAGACGGTCGGCTACGTCATCTCCGGGCGCGCCGAGCTGCACATCGAAGGCTCGATGCTCCTCCTCGAACCCGGCAACTCGTGGGTGGTCCCCGAGGGCGCGCAGCACAGCTACAAGATTCTGGAACCGTTCACCGCCGTCGAGGCCACCCATCCGCCCGCCCAGGTACATGGCCGCGACGAGTGACGGCGCTCTGTCTCTGACCGCTTAATCCTGCTCGGGTGGAGCGTCCCCCGCTTTCACGTCTCCACCCCGCCCCTCCACCGTCCCCCTCCGCGCCGCGTCCCGCACCTTCCACTCCACCTGACGCAGCAGGCCCCGGAAGAGGCGGCTCTCGGCGCTGCTCATCAGCGCGCGGTCGAGCATCGTGCGCCACAGCCGCAGCGTGTGGCGGGCGCGCACGGCGTCCGTGTAGCCGATCAGGTGCATCGTCCCCTGGAGGTGGCCGTACATCGCCTCCATCTCCTCGCGGGTGGCGGTCTTGCGGCTCGCAGGCACTTCCATCACCCCAGCGGGTGCCACGTCCTGCGCCTGCAAGAACTCGTAGCAGACGAGGAGGACGGCCTGTGCGAGGTTCAGGCTCGCGTACTCGCCCGTCGGCACGCGCACCGTCACCTGACACTGCTCCAGGTCGGAGTTGACGAGGCCCGTCTCCTCCGGCCCGAAAACGAGCGCGGGGGCGGCGGCGGCGCGCACGAGGGGCCGCACCTGGGCGGGATGCCGGGGCGGGGCGAGGTCGGCACGGAGGCGGGCGGAGGTGCCCACGCTCACGTCCCGGTCGGCCAGCGCCTCGCGCAATGTCGGGTACACCCGTGCAGAACGCAGCAGGTCGGCGGCGTGGACGGCCATCGCCACGGCCTGGGAGTCCAGGTGGTCGCAGCGCGGCGCGACGAGCCGCAATTCGCTGGCCCCCATATTCAGCATCGCGCGGGCCGCCGAGCCGATGTTGCCGGGCGTCTTGGGTGAGACGAGGACGACGGCGAGAGTCACACCCGGAATGCTAGCGCGGGCTGTACCAAACGCGGCGGGTAGAGTGACCTATGGACCTCCTCGACCGCCTCCTCGGTCACGACGCCTGGACCACGGCCCGCCTCATCGAGCAGAGCCGGGGCCTAACGGACGCGCAGCTCGACCACGAGTTCGACCTCGGCTGGCGCACGGTGCGGGCGACCCTCGACCACATCATCGACAACATGGAGGCGTGGACCGATCTGATGAACGGGGGCCGGTGCGGACCCTGCCCGAACCCGCCGGGCAGTGGCTCACCCTCGGCGGGCTGGAACGGCGGCTGGATACCGTCGCGCCCCAACTGGGCGAACTGGCCCGCCGGGTGCAGGCCGAGGGACGGTGGGACGATTGCTGGACGAACTCCCTGAACGACCCGCCCAACCACCTTACTTACGGCGGCACCCTCGTCCACGTCCTCACCCACTCCATGCACCACCGGGCGCAGCTCATCCACATGCTCAAGCGGCTGGGCGTGCCGGACGTGATCGAGGGGGACGCGCTGAGCTGGGAGGAGGCGCAGAGAACTGTTTAACCTGCCGCCAGAATTGGTTCCTCGACCTCTACCCCCAGGCCCAGGCTCAAGTCCTGCGATACCTCCTCGGGCGTATCGCCCCAACTCTCGATCCAAACCTCTCCCAGTCCGCGCGCCCGGACAAGGGCGCATACGCCGAGCAGCAGGGCGGCGCGAAGGTTTGTCTGACGGAGGTCGGGGCGTACGCCGGGCGCGCCGATATGGGCGTGGCCCTCCCGCGTGCTGGCCGAGCAGATACCTGCGGCCCGCCCCTCGGTGTCCACGGCGATGAGGCTTAACTCGGGGTCGAAGCCGCCCACCTCGGGGGCCGTATGTTCGGGCGTGGCGGCGTGGTGTCCAATTCGGTCCTCATAAGTGGCGATGGCAGCAACGTGTGTGGAGAGGTTGAGGCCGTCCACGATGGGCAGGAGCCGAACCCCCTCGGGGAGTGGCACGCTGGCGGTCGGTGTGGGACCGACGAGTACACGGTAAGCGCCCACCTCGCGGTAGCCTGCCGCCTTCAGAGCAGTCAGGGGGAAGAGATGCGTCTCGGCAAAGGCGTAAACCCGCCCCGCCGCTTCCCGTGCCACGCGGGCGAGGGCCGTCGCCACCTCGGCCTGTCTCAATCCCGGTCGCGCTCCACCCATCAGTTCGGCCCCGTGCGCCGGGCTGGGTCGCAGGCCGACCGCGCCAAGAACCTCTCCGGCCTCGTCCCGCGCGAGCCAGGCCCCCGGTCCGCTCGCCATCCACGCCACCACGTCTTCGGGAGCGCCGTACAGCGCGGCAAGTACGGGCGTCAGTTCGGCGGGCTGGGCAGGCGAGATGGTGACGGACATGGGGGGAGGGTAACGCGGGGACCGCTCAAGCGAGGCTCAAGGTCCTCCACCTTCGGCGGGCCTAGCCTGAACGCATGACCTTCCCAGTCCCCCACACCGTCCTGTTCCTGCACGCCTACCCCCTCTCCGCCGCGATGTGGCAGGGGCAGCGGGCCGCGCTGGAGGGCGTGGGCGTCAACGTCCTCGCCCCGCACCTGCCCGGCTTCGGCGGACGCCGGGGGGCGATGGCCTCGCTGGCGGACACGGCACGCGATCTGCTGGCCGAGTTGCCGGAGGGGCCGCTCGCGCTCGTCGGCCTGAGCATGGGCGGCTACCTCGCGCTGGAACTGCTCGCGCAGTCGCCGGGGCACTTCACACGGGTCGTCCTCGCCGACACGACCGCCCGCCCCGACGGCGAGGAGAAGCGGGCCGACCGCCACGCCCAGGCGGGGCGCGTGCTGACCGAGGGGAAGGACTTCCTCATCGCTGCCGCCCGTGAGGAACACGCTCCCGCCACCTTCGGGCACGTGCTCCCCATGATCGAGGCCGCCACCCCGGAGGGCATCGCCGGTGCCCTGCGCGCAATGGCCGCCCGCCCCGACCACCGGGAGACGCTGCGGCGGCTGGACGTGCCCCTCCTCGCCCTCGTCGGGGAGGAAGATACCCTTACCCCTCCCGAACGGGCGCAGGAGACCGCCGACCTCGCGCGGGGCGAACGGCACATCCTCCCCGGTGCGGGCCACCTCTCCAACCTGGATGCACCGGACGCCTTCAACGCGGCGCTGCTGGAGTTCTTGAAGTAGAACCCGCCTTCAGACCTTCGCTGGTGGCTGGTCGCTGGCCGCTGGTTGCTCCTCTGGCCGCTCCTCCCCCAATTCCGCGTACAGCGCCAGATAGTGCCGCGCCGGGCCATCCCAACTGAAGTCCAGCTCCATGCCGCGCGCCATCCGTTCCTGCCAGTTCGCCGGGTCGTCGTAAGCCTGCCTCGTCTCCCGGCAGGCCGCCGCCAGCGCCTCCGGGGTCGCGTCCACGAAGCGGAAGCCCACGTCGTGCGGCACGGTGTCGGCGAGGCCGCCCGTCTCGCGGACGACAGGGAGGGTGCCGTAGCGCATGGAGATCATCTGCGACAGGCCGCACGGCTCGAAGCGGCTCGGCATGGCGAAGGCGTCCGACCCCGCGTAGATGCGGTGCGCGAGCGCCTCGTTCATGCCCTGCGCGAAGGCGACGCGCGGATGCTGTGCCCAGCCCCGCAGCGCGGCGGTCAGGAACGGGTCGCCGCCCCCCAGCACGACCACGTTCCACGCCTGCGTGAGGTCCGGCAGCGCCGCGATCAGGAGGTCCATGCCCTTCTGGTCGGCGAGGCGGCTCACGACACCGAGGATCGGCTGGTCGTCCAGCCCGAACTCCGCCCGCAGCGCCGCCGTGTTCGCGGCCTTCCCGGCGGCGTCCCCGAAGGGCAGGATGTCGGGGTCCGTGCGGGGGTCCCAGCGGTCCTGGTCCAGCCCGTTGATGATGCCGCTCAGCCGCCCCTCCAGTGAGAGGCGCACGAGCAGGCCGTCCAGCCCCTCCCCGTACTGGGGCGTGGTGATCTCCTGCGCGTAGGTGGGGCTGACGGTCGTCACCCGGTCGGCGAAGGTGAGGCCCGCCTTCATCAGGTTGAGGTCGCCGTAGAACTCCACGCCCTCCGAGCCGAGGGCACCCTCCGGCAGCCCCGTCCATCCCCACGCCTCGCCCATCGTCCAGCGCCCCTGGTACTGGAGGTTATGGATGGTGAAGGCCGTGCGCCAGCCCGTGAGGTGCGCGTGCGCGACCACCAGCCCCGCCTGCCAGTCGTGCCCGTGCAGCACGTCGGGCGTGATCTCCAGCGCCTGCAAGACGGGCAGCACCGCCCGCCCGAAGGCGCAGAAGCGCCACACGTCGTCCGTGTGGTACAGGCCGGGCCGCTCGAACTCGGCCAGACCCACGAAGAGGAAGCGCACCTCGCCCTCCCGCAATTCGCCGACGCGCACCTCGCCGACGCCGGGCACGTCGCCGTGCCACACCTCGTCCGGCGTGCCCGCGAGCTGCGCGTACCACGGCGAGACGACCGTGACCTCCGCCCCCAGCCTCGCTTGCACGGCGGGCAGCGCCGCCAGCACGTCTCCCAGCCCGCCCGTCCGCGAGAACGGGAACACTTCCGACCCCACATGCACGACCCGCATGCTGTGCATCGTACCCGGCGGAAGGAGGTGTTGGGCGTTAGGAGTTAGGTTTTAGGGAAGAGCCTTTCCTAACGACTCACCCCTTTGCCCTCCCCGGTTTGACAACCCCCCACCCCATTGCTACACTTCCTCTCGCTCGCTGGACCGGGTGCCTTCTGGAACCGGGCTCTTAGCTCAACGGTCAGAGCAGTCGGCTCATAACCGATTGGTTGCCGGTTCAAATCCGGCAGGGCCCACCACAGATCGGCGGCGGCACGGGCGGTTAGCTCAGCGGTAGAGCATTCGCTTCACACGCGAAGGGTCGTAGGTTCAAATCCTATACCGCCCACCAGACAAAAAGAATGCGTCCCAGACGGTGTTAGGCTGTCTGGGACGTTTTCTGATTGGCGCACCTACTCTGACGGTCATACCCTCGGAGGGGAAGTTATGAGGATCGGTGGAGGAGTAGAGGCGGTTTTTCCAGCTCTGTAAGGCAGTATATTGCACATCGCCGCCTACTTTTATTAGCGGCAATAAGGTGTGTTTGATCAAAGCAGGTTGACGAGGACCTACCTCATAAACCTACGAAGTGTTGTCTGAGGAGTCAATGGTAGTTGGCAAAGCCTTTTCCCGGTCTTGTTCAAGTTTCTTAAGCACATCCTCCAATTTAACTTTTGTGTTGCCGTCCATAATTATCGCTATCACTGCGAATAAGTCACCCTTTCTATATAAATCTTCCTTCGCATCGTTAAGAGAAATAGCTATAGAATGTTTTAAATTGTCGCTGAATTCTTGATCCCGTTTCCTCGCTGTTTCGGATATTGTTTCTAAGTCCTTACTGAGGCTTGAGGAGAAATATGTACTAAAGAATGTTATTATTGGAGGTAATAGAGATGCCATAGACACAATTTGTAAAGCACTAAACAATTGAGCCAAATCGGACGACGCCTTAACGTCGTCTACCTGTGCGTAAGCAGAGTTGAATAATGTGTAATAGAAAAAATCAAATAATGTAACATCTTTAATAGTCCTAAAATTTATAGAATTTATATTATAGATGGAATAGTTGATAAACGTAAAGCAAACTATTATAACTGTAACGGTAAAAGCTATTTTGGAGTATGAAAGCCATACATACACACCGGACTTATTAAATCTTATCGTATTTCTTGTTATGTAGCTCATTAAGCTAGAGTAGAATACTGCTTGGCTTAAAGTAGATTGCCTCTTATTTTCATCAAGATCATTAAAAGATTGAAGTTCGGTTTCAAAACCACGCTGTTTCTGAATTTGACCGACTAAACTACTCACCTCTCCTGTAGGCAGCCAACTAGAATCTAAAGAACTACGCACCCTCTCCATTATATGATTGTATACAAAGTACAGCATCAATACTATGCCAATATTATTGAAGAAATCTACATTCACTAAGCAGCACGTTATACCTACAATAAACGACATCAGCCCTACAACTCTCTTCTTAAAAGAGAAGACAAAATCTAACACCGACCACGCATATATTAGGAGAAGAGTAATTTTACTTTTGTATAGGAAAAACGCGGGAACGATAAGCAGAAACAGAATAAGAGGGAAGAATGACACATACAACAATAACCACAGCAAGCTTCTCGCTTTATATTTATAGAGTAAGAATATAACGAATAGGAAGAACAAAACATATTTAAAATTTGAATAGCCCCTGTCTAATCCGAATAAATCTAAAACAATGTTATCGACATTCACAATAAAAGTGTTTAGCATAGGATAAGTCCATAGAAATATTGCTAATGAAGTAGCAAAGCTTGGCAATCCACTCTTCTTACTTGCTCCTGTATCACTACTACTCATAAATGTATTATACGTCCTCAACCCATTAACAAAGGCGAGGTTGTCACCCAAATAGCACCTTCTGTCAAGCGGCAAGGGTAAACTATTCTACTCTGATTGACACACCCACGCGAGAGGTCGTAAGCTGGCAGGGTCAGGCAGTTGCGTTGATCTGAAGCCGTCCAGCACGCTAAAAACCGCCATGCTTCTTTCTGGGTCGCTTCATACGCGAAGGGTTGTATGTTCAAACCCAATACCGCCCACCATGCAGAAAGCCTCGGCTCAGCCGGGGTTTTTCCTTTTCTTTGCAGTGAAAGCAGGGTGCTGGCCTATTGACAGCAGTTGCTACGCCCAGACTTGCTCCCGGCCAAGCGGAGCGGGAGGACGAGGCCGTAAGCGGTGTCATCTGAACAACTGCTCTAAACCGTTCCACATTCTGGACACGGCGCGCCGGGGCGCTCGGCCACCCATCCCGTCTCACAGGTGGAGCAGGAACGCCAATAAAAGACGTTCCCGCACGATACACAGCCCACCGCCCGGTCCTGAAACGACTGCTCGAAGCGCAGTCCGGTCACGTGGGCACAACGGGGGCAGTACAGCTCCAACACATCGTCCTGGGGAGGCATGGTCCGAGTATGACGGAGACATGCGGCGCGGGCGACCGAGGCTTTTCACGTATGCTATGCCCACATGAGCGCCGTGATTCACCTGCAGGCGATGGGGCTGACCGAGTACGAGGCCCGCGCTTACACCGCCCTGCTGGCCCTGGGGCGCGCGGTGCCCGCCCGTGTGGCGCGGCAGGCGGGCATTCCGCGCCCCAAAATCTACGAGACGCTGGAGCGGCTGGAGGGCCGGGGCCTCGCGGCGCGCGTGGGGCAAAATCCGTTGGAATACGCGCCCCTGAGCGCCCGCGAGTACCTGGCACGGGCACGGCGGGCCTTCGACGACCGCCTCGGTGCCCTGGACCGCGACCTCTCGCGGCTGGCCCCCGACCCCGCGCCGGAGGCCGTGTATCACCTCTACGGCGAGGCGGCCATTCGCAGCCTGTGCGAGGACCTGACCCTGAATGCCCGCCGCAGCGTCTACCTGGCGGGCGAACCCACTCTCGCCGACCGTCTGGAGCGCCTCACGCCGCGCGGGGTGGAGTTGCACCGCGCGGGGCTGGCCGGGCTGCCCGCCGTCGCCGCCGAGGGCCAGCGGGCCTTCCTGCTCGCCCGCGACGGCGAGGCGGCCCTCATCGCCCACTTCATCGAGGAGGGGGGCACGGGCGAGGCTCACGGGGTTCACACCCATAACCCGGTGGTGGTCCACCTCATCGAGGGGTACGTGCATCTTGCCGCCCAGCGCGCTCTCGCCGGGGCATAGGCCGACCGTTGACAAGGCAGCAGGGCACTGCTAATCTTGCTGAGCCTTCGGGGCTGTGGCGCAGTTGGGAGCGCGTCTGAATGGCATTCAGAAGGTCAGGGGTTCGAATCCCCTCAGCTCCACCAGAGGACGCCCCGCAACCTACGCGGGGCAAACTTCTAGGCGATGTAGCTCAGCTGGTTAGAGCGAACGACTCATAATCGTTAGGTCCCCGGTTCAAGTCCGGGCATCGCCACCAACGGGAACCCTGCCACGTGCGGGGTTCTTTCGTTTGTTCCCGAAGAAGGGACGCCGTTCGACGTATGGGTGCACCTATCCTGACCCCATGACCACCCTGATCTCCGGGCTGGACCACGTGCAAGTCGAGGCCCCCGCCGGGTGCGAGGCGCAGGCGTGGGCCTTTTTCGGCGACTTCCTCGGCCTGCCCGAACTTGCCAAGCCGGAGGCGCTCCGCTCCAGGGGCGGCGTGTGGTTCGGTCTGCCGGACGGGCGGCAACTCCACGTGGGTGTGACGCCGGACTTCGTGCCGCGCGAGAAGGGGCACCCGGCGCTGCGGTGTGCGAACCTCGCGGCCTTTTGCGCCCACTGTCAGGCACACGGCATTCCCTACCACGCAGACGACGAGGCAGGTGTGGCGCGCGTCTTCCTGCGCGATCCCTTCGGCAATCGGCTGGAGGTCGTGGGGGGCGGATACGAAAGCGTCCCCGCCGACGCTGCCTCCTGAAGCCGGTGCCTACAATGGCCGCATGACGGACACCACTCCCCGCCGCGCCGAGGTCGAACGTGACACGCTCGTGCGCTGGCTCAACGAGTACCTGAAGATCGACGCCTACCCCGACGCGAGCATGAACGGCCTCCAGATCGAGGGCACGTCCGTCGTCCGGCGGGTCGCGGCGAGCGTGGACACCAGTGTGAAGACTCTTCAGGACGCGGCGGACAGCGGGGCCGACCTCCTGCTCGTCCACCACGGGCTATTCTGGGGGCAGCCGCTGGCCGTCACCGGGCCGCACAGGGCGCGCGTCCGCACGGCCATCATGGCGGACCTCAACCTCTATGCCGCCCACCTGCCCCTCGACGCCCACCCCGAGGTCGGCAACAACGCGATGATCGCCCGCGCGCTGAGCCTCCAGAACGCGCGGCCCTTCGGGGAGGCGAACGGCCAGCAGATCGGGCTGGCGGGCGAGCTGCCCTTCTCCCAGAGCCTGCAAGACTTCGCCGACCGGGTGCAGAAGCTCACGGGCGAAATCTGCCTCGTCCACGGGGGCGGCGGGCCGAACGTGAGCCGACTGGGGGTCCTCAGCGGTGGGGGCGCGGGCGCGGTCGCCGAGGCGGCGGCGGCAGGTCTCGACACCCTGCTCACGGGTGAGCCGGAGCACAAGCACTTCCACGACGCCTTCGAGTACGGGGTGAACGTCATCTTCGCCGGGCACTACGAGACGGAGGTCTTCGGGGTGCGGGCGCTCGCCGCCCGGCTGGAGGACGAGTTCGGGCTGCCGTGGCAGTTCCTGCATCACCCGACGGGGTTGTGAGGGTTGTAGGTCGTGGGCTGTGGGTTGTAGGGGGAATCCTTCCACAACTGGGGGCCACCGCATGACCCTCCTGATCACCTTCGAGGGACCGGAGGGCGCGGGCAAAAGCACGCAGCTCGCGCGGCTCGCCTCTCGGCTGGTGGGGGCGGGCGTGCCGCACGTCGTCACGCGGGAGCCGGGGGGGACGGAGCTGGGGGCGCGGGTGCGGGAGGTCCTGCTCGACCCCGACCTCGCCATCGACCCGCTGCCGGAGTTCCTGCTGTACTCGGCGAGCCGGGCGCAACTCGTGCAGGAGGTCATCCGCCCGGCTCTCGCTCGCGGCGAGGTCGTCGTCTGTGACCGCTACGCCGACTCCAGCCGCGCGTATCAGGGGGCGGGGCGGGGGCTGGACGCGGAGCTGCTGGAGACGGTCACGCGGGAGGCGACGGCGGGACTCACGCCCGACCTCACCGTCCTGCTCGACCTCGACCCCGCCATGGGTCTCGCCCGCGCCGCCTCGCGGGGGCAGCCCGACCGCCTGGAGCGGGCCGACCTCGCCTTCCACACCCGTGTCCGGGCGGGGTTCCTGGCCCTCGCCGCCCGCGAGCCGGGGCGCTTCCTCACGCTGGATGCCACCCGCGACCCGGACGCGCTGGAACGTGACATCTGGGCGGTGGTGGGGGAGAGGCTGGGCCGGGCGGTTGCCCCGTCCCCGTGACCGCTCCGCTCAGCGCCGGGGCTGCGTCCGTCCCGTCGTCCCCGTCTCCACCCGCACGCCCGGCACCCTGACCTCGAAGACGGTGGGCCACCGCTTGCCCGTCAGCAGCAGGGTGCCGCGTTCGGGAACATAGGCGATACCGTTGGGCACGTCGTCGAAGGTGAGGGGCTGCCCCGCGCGGCGGGCGGTGGCGCTCGCCTCCTGCGTCAGGGCCGTCACGTCGAGCCACGCCGTCACCCGGCCCGTCCTCGGGTCGATGCGGGCGATGCGGTTGGTGAGCCACACGTTCGCGTAGACGCTGCCCTGCACGTATTCCAGTTCGTTGAGATGGCGGACGGGCTGGCCGCCGTCGGTCACGCGCAGCGTCCGGGTGACGGCGAAGGTCTTCGGGTCGCGCCAGAACAGGCGGTCCGAGCCGTCGCTCATGATCAGGTTCCTGCCGTCGTGGGTCAGGCCCCAGCCCTCGCCCTCGTAGCGGTAGCGCCCGACCTCTCGTAGGGTCGCCGCGTCGAGCGCGAAGGCTACTCCCGTCTGCCAGGTGATGTGGTAGGCCACGCCGTTCAGTACGCTCACGCCCTCGCCGAACGCGCTGGCTATCGGCGTCGGCGTGCTCTTCAACACCCGCCCGCTCCGCAATTCCACCTGCCGCACGCCCGACTCCCCGACCTGCCCGGTGCTCTCGACCAGGTTCCCATTCCCCACGTATTGCAGCCCCTGGGTGAAGGCCGCGCGGTCATGTCGGTAGCGGGCCGTCACGTTTGGGGTCAGCACGGCGGGTGCCGTCGCCGTCGTCTGGGCGAGGGTCGACCCGGTGAAGGGAGGCACGAGGCTCAGGGCCATCCCCATCAGGGTCAGGCGGAGCGGGAGAGAGGAGCGGGCGCGCATCCTCCCCATGCTAGGCGAGCCGCCCATGAGGCAGTGTTGCGGCTGCGTTCACGGGCGGCGGGTGTTTGGCTGAGCGGGACGGCGTGTCTCCCTGGAGGGAGCGTCAAACCGTCTAAAGGTAGAACCGTCTGACCGCCTGAAACAGCTTTCGCCGTTAGACGGTTAGACCGTTTGACTGTTCGACCGTCGGACCTCCGACGCCCTACTGCGCCGCAGGCTTCACGAACGCGGCGGAATCGTAGTACGTGCGGAAAGCGCTGACCTTCTGCCCGTCGTGCTCGATGACGCTGATGCCCCGGTAGGCGATGTCGGCCCCGTCCCCCAGCTGTCCCGTCGCCTCCCACTCCATCGAGCCGGTGTGGCCGTCGTCGGCGTGGTGGAAAAACTCGCTGCGGATGGTCTGGAAGTTCTCCAGGTAGCGCGTCCAGAAGTCCTGAGCGCCCTCCTTGCCGTGCCACTCCTGGGTGGTCATGTTCCGCAGGCTCGTCTCGTCCGCGAACAGTTCGACCAGGGGCATGGGATCGCCGCTCGCCTCGATGGTCTGGAGGGTTTGCATGAACGTCTCGGTCAGGTTCGCCATACCCTTCACGTGACCACGTTCACGGGACAAATGCGAGGGGGGAATTGGGCGGCGTTTTCCTCATGAAGCCTGGGTCAAGACGCGGTGGACGGTGGTACGGACGCCCTCGTGCGGGTCGGTGAGGAGGGCTTCGACATGCCGCGTTTCCCCCCACTGGCCCAGCGCCCAGGCGGCGGCCTCGCGGACCTCCCAGGCGGGGTCCCGCGTGCCTGCGAGAAGGAGCGTCCAGCCTTCGGGGGCGCGGGTGTTGCCCAGCACGGTCAGCGCGTTCCGGGCCATTCCCTTGCGACGGGGGCGCAGGAAGGCCGTGCCCGCGAAGCGCCGCTCGAACTCCCGCTCGCTGAGGCCGAAAAAGGCGCTCAGGTCCGGGTGCGCCAACTCGGGCCGAGGCTCCAGCAGCCGGGCGAGCGGCCCTGCTCGCACCGACCACGGGCAGACCTCGGAACACACGTCGCAGCCGAAGAGCCAGTCGCCCACCCCGGCGCGGAGGCTGTGCGGCAGCGGCCCCCGGTGCTCGATGGTGAGGTACGAGACGCAGCGCCGCGCGTCGATGGCCCGGTCTGTGCCGATGGCGTTCGTCGGGCAGGAGGCCACGCAGCGCAGGCAGCGCCCGCAGCGGTCGGGGTGGGCCGCGTGCGTGCCCTCGAAGGGAAGGTCGGTGAGCAGCACCGCCAGCGTCACGAAAGCGCCCAGCCGCGTGCTCACGTTCATCCCCGACCTGCCGCGCCAGCCCAGAAAAGCGCCCGCCGCGAACAGGCGCTCCATCACCGGGCCGTGATCCACATAGCCGCGCGCCCGCACGCCCAGCCGCGCGGCTTCCTCCTCCAGCCGAGTGAGCACGGGTTGAAGCTGGTCGTGGTAATCGGGCGTCCAGGCGTAGCGGGCGACGCGGCCCACCCGGATGCCCCCCGCTGGAACAGGCGGCTCCCCGAAGGCGTGCGAGACCCCCAGCACGAGGACGCTCCCCGCCCCCTCCAACCGGGAGGCCGGGTCCGAACGGGCCGGAAGCTGCCGCTCCAGGTAGCCCATCCCCGCGTGCCGTCCCGCCCCCAGCCACGCCGCGTACTCGGCCACCGTCGCCGCCGGGACGTGCGCGGGTGCCCACCCCACCGCGTCCGCACCGAGCGACACGGCGAGGTCGGAGAGGAGTTCGGCGGCGTTCACGGCAGGGAGTATGGAGCTTGTGACGGGTGGCTTATGGCGTGTAGGGAACAGAAGGGGTAAAAAAGTCCCTCCCCCTTGAGGGGAGGTCAGGAGGGGGTGAACGGGCGTAGCGTCCCAGAGCCATTCAGAGTGTCAAAGCTGCCTCAACTCGCACGGCGGCTTCCCTCCACAAGCTACAAGCCACCCGCCACAAGCCCTACTTCGGGAACGTCCCCGCCCGCACCACGACCAGACTCGCCGGGTTCACGTACTTCCGCAGGGCGTCCCGCGCCACCTCCGGCGTGACGGCCTTGATCTTCGTCTCCAGGTCGGCGCTGAAGGCGTAGGTGCGGCCCAGGTAGAGCTGGCGCGTGAGGCCCGAGGCGAGGTTGGCGTCCTCGCTGCGGGAGACACGCGTCTCCTGAAGGATGGCGGATTTGGCGGCCTCGATCTCCTGCGCGGTGAAGCCCTCCTGCCGGGCGCGGTCGAGTTCCTCGCGCATCGCCGTGGCGACCTGGGAGGTCACGTTCGGGTTGAAGATCGCGTAGGAGGTGAAGGACCCCTTCTCGTCCTCGCTGGAGACGTTCACGCCGCCGCCCGCCCCGTAGCTCAGACCGTCACGTTGCCGCAGTCGGTTGAACAGCCGCGAGTCGGTGCCCGAGCCGAAGACACGCATGGCGACGGCGAGGGCCGCGTAGTCGGGGTTGTCGTCGCGCAGCGGGAAGTTCAGCCGCGCGAGGTAGATCGCGTTCGCCTTGTCGGGCACGTTGAGCACCAGGTCCTGCGTCTGCGGGGTGGTGAGCGGCAGGATCACCCGCTGGTAGGGCACGCCGCTCGTGAAGCCGTTCAGAATCTCCGGGATGGCCGCCCGGATCGTCGCCGGATCGAAGTCGCCGACGACCGAGACCTGCGCCTTCGCCGCGCCCCACACGTTGCGGTAGTAGTCGCGCACCTGCGCGAGCGTCACGGCCCGCGTGTCCGCGATCTCCTCGTCGAGGGTGGGGACGTAGGTGAGGTCGCCGCGCTTCGCGCCCGCCGGCATGAACGCCCGCCCGAGCGCCTGGCTGGCGACGGTCTCCGGGTCGCTGCGTCCGGCCTCCAGCCCGTCGAGGCTCGACTTCCTGATCTCCTCGAAGTCGGCCTCGGGGAAGGTCGGCTCGCGGAGGACCTTGCGAACGAGGGTCAGCGCCTCCGGGAGGTTCTTGCGGTCGGTGCTCAGGCGCACGGTCGCGCCCGTCGCGCTTCCTGTCACGGTGAGGCGGGTCCGCAGCGTCTCCAATCGGTCGGCGAGCTGCTGGCGCGTCAGGCCCGTGCTTCCGCGCGTCAGGAGGGGCGCGATGAAGTCCGCCGCGTCCTTGCCCGTGCGTGCCGTGTCGGGGTTGCCGAAGTTGAGGCTCAGGGTCATCTCGACCCGCTCGCCGCGCGTCCGCTTGGGCAGCAGGGCTACGTCCGCCCCCGCCACCTTCTCGCGGGTGACGCGGGCTTCGAGCGCGGCGGGTTCGGGCGCGATGGTCTCCCCCGCCGCGAGGCCCGCCCGCCCCTGATACCCCTTCAGCAGCTCGGCGGCGCTCGGCGCGGGCGTGATCGCCACCCGGTCGGGCTGGGCGGTCGGGACGAAGGTGCCCAGCGTGCGGTTGCTCGGCTTGAGGTACGCCGCCGCCACCCGCGCCACGTCGGCGGGCGTCACCTTGTCGATGTCGTCGCGCAGCTTGAACAGCAGCCGCCAGTCGCCCGCCGCGATGTACTCGGAGAGGGTGACGCCGACCTCCTCGGGCTTGGTCAGCAGTTGCTCGTAGCCGCTCACTACGCGGGTACGGACGCGGGCCACGTCCTCCTCGGTGAAGGGCACCTTGCCCGCCCCCTCCAGCGTGGAGAGCAGGGTCGCCTGCGCGGGCGCGAGGTTGTCGTCCTTGCCGAGGACGGCGGCGTACATCATCAGGCCGGGATCGGTCGCGCTGTTCGTGAGGCTGCCGATGGCCGTCGCCTGCTTGCTCTGCACCAGGGCCTTGTACAGCCGCCCGGCGGGTTCGTCCGCGAGAATCTGGTCCAGCACCATCAGCGCGGGCATGTCGGGGTGGCGCACGCTCGGCATGTGGTACGCCGCGAGGACGATCTGCTCGTCGCCCACCCGGCGCACGGTCAGGCTGCGCTCGCCGTCCTGCGCGGGTTCGGCGGTGTACAGCGGCGGCAGGGTGCGGAAGGGCCGCCGAATCTTGCCGAACTCGGTGGCGAGCAGGTTCAGCGCCGCGCCCGGCTCGAAGTTTCCGGCGAGCGTCACCACCGCGTTGTCGGGCTGGTAGTACCGCTGGTAGAAGGCCCGCAGGCGCGACACGGGCACGTTCTCCACGTCCGAGCGGTTGCCTATGGTGGCGTTGCCGTAGTTGTGCCAGTCGTAGGCGACCGATTGCGTCTGCTTGTACAGCAGCCCGAAGGGGCTGTTCTCGCCCGACTCGAACTCGTTGCGAACGACCGTCATCTCGGTCTTGAGGTCTTCCGCGCTGATCCTGGAGTTGACCATGCGGTCGGCCTCCATCCCCACCGCCCACGCGAGGTTGTCCCCGGTGTTCGTCAGCGTCTCGAAGTAGTTCGTGCGGTCCTGACTCGTCGTGCCGTTGAAGTCGGCCCCGCGCTTGCCCAGGCTCTCCAGAATGTTGCCGCTCGTCGGCGTGCCCTTGAAGACCATGTGTTCCAGCAGGTGCGCCATGCCCGTCTCGCCGTAGCCCTCGTGGCGGCTGCCCACCAGGTACGTCACGTTGAGGGTGAAGGTCGTCTTCGACGTGTCGGGGAAGAGCAGCACCCGCAGGCCGTTGCGAAGGCGGTACTCGCGGATGCCCTCCACCTCGGAGATCAGGGTCACGCCGGCGGGGAGGGCTGCCTGGGGAGTGGCGGTCGGCGCGGGTGCGGCTTGTGGTGCGGGCGCTGTCTGAGCGGAGGCCGCCCCCGTCAGGAGGGCAAGGGTGAGGAGCAGGCTTCGGCGCAGGGGGTTGGGTCCAGTGGGTCGCATGGTTCCTCCGGGGCGTGGGATGGCTTGGGATGGGGTGCTGGTCCTGAGCCTAATGCTTTGGCGGGTGGTGTTAAGCGGAACAGGGCACGTTCGCCGGGGTGGGGTTGTCCACATGTCTTGGAGCAGGGCATCTTGCTTCGGTTTGCCCCCACCCCCCAGCCCCCTACCCCCAGAGGGGGCTGGGGGCGCTGCGCTGGGCAAGGGCCTGTTGACCGCGCCCGTGATCGAGTCCTCGGCGTGGCAAGGTCTGATCTTGGTGCGCTCTAGCCCACCCAGGGAGCTGCGCGAGCAAGGCGTGGTGGTGGCCTGGGCTGTCGGTTCACGGGCAAGGATTGGTCATCGAGAGTGACGGTTGTTAGAGGGCAAAAGCACAGGCATCTTTTCTCCCTCTCCCCTCGTGGGAGAGGGCCGGGGTGAGGGGGCGACGTGACGACCCCACCACTCAACACTCACGAACAGCACTTTTGCCCCTCGGCCCTCGTGAGGGAGGCTGGGAGGGGGGAAACGAGGCGACCGGGCCGCGCCCCTCACCCCGCACCTCCCCAAAAAGAAAGCCGCGCCATCCTGACGCGACTCCTCCCCAAAATCCTACCGACTCAACTGCCCTGCCGCCGCCTCATCCAGAAACCACACCGGGTCCTGCACGCCCGCTACCGGGTAGTTCCCCTCCCCGGCCTGCACCTCGCGCAGGATGCCCGACTTGCCCGCCCCGGTGACGAGGAGCCAGCGTTCGCGGGCCGCGTTGATCTCAGGGTAGGTGAAGGTCAGCCGCCCGGTGTCCAGCTTTGGAACCCAGTTCGCCGCCACCCGTCCCCCCGCCGTCAATGCCGCCGTACCGGGGAAGAGGCTCGCCGTGTGGCCGTCGTCGCCCATGCCGAGAAGCACAAGGTCCATCTTGGCGGGCAGCACTCCTTCGTATGTGCTCGCGGCCTCCTCCAGCGGGCGGCGTTCTCCCTCCATGCGGTGAATCTGGCCCGCCGGAATGGGGACGTGGGCGAGCAGTTCGTCCCGTGCGGCCCCGTAATTGCTCTCCGGGCTGTCCGGTCCCACGCTCCGCTCGTCGCTGAAATAGACGTGGACGGCGGGCCAGGGCACGCCAGCCATCCCCCGAAGCGTGCGGTACATCAGCCGGGGCGTGTTGCCCCCCGCCAGCGCGACGTGGAAGGCCCCCCGTGCCGTGACCGCCTCCCGCGCCGCCCGCACGAACGCCTCCGCCCCCGCCCGCGCCGTGGCCTCCGGGGTGGGGAAGACGCGGAGGTTCATGGGCGGCCCCCGCTGAAGGGGCAGAAGGCGGAAGGCGAAAGGCAGAAGGCGTCCCGCCCCTCCCACTGACCACTAACCCCTGACCCCTGACCCCTCATCCCAGACTTCCCTTCGCCAGCGTCCACGCCCGCTCGAAGATTTCGCGGCGCTCCGGGCGGGCCATCACGCGGGCCAGACCCTCGGCGAGGCTCATGGCGGGCACGTTGATCTCGGTGTGCCGGTCTATCCCCGGCCAGTGGCAGTGGGTGCGGGCGATGTCGTCGTCGGCGGCGCTCAGGGTGAAGCGCACCCCCTCGCCCGACAGCTCCACACCGCACAGGTCGCCGTTCTCGCGCCCGCAGCGGGCGGGGCGGAACTCCACGGTGCCCAGGTCGCGCCAGCCCAGCGTGCTCGCCACCCACCCGGCGAAGAGGCGGGCGGGCAGGTCGTTCCTCCCCGCGTAGCGTACGGTGAGGCGGTCCACCCCCGGCAACTGCCGCGCCGCGTCGGGCGAGTCGAACAGTTGCGCCAGCGCCTCGCGCCAGCCCGCGCTGCGGCTCCAGCCCAGGTCCGCCAGCGCGTAGTGCCGCGCCGGGGGAATGTTCAGCGTCAGGCTGTCCGCGATGACCTGATCGGCGATATCGGTGAGTTCGGAGAGCAGCACCCCCTCCGGCTTGGTGTCGGCCCCCCACCACACGTGGTTGACGGTGGCCGGGCGCAGCAGCGGCAGGATCGCCCCCTGAAGCTGCTCGGGACTCGCCCCCAGCGTCAGCCGCTCGATGTACAGCCCGCCCCGCTGCGGCACGAGGCTCGCGTGGACGATCACATCGCCCGAGCCGTCCATCACCCCGATGATCTGCCGCCCCGCGTAGCGCCCCTCCAGCCCCGCCAGCGCCTCGGCCACCCGCTCGCGGTGCTTTTTCACCGTCAGCGCCACGATATTCCCCGTATACGCCCGCGTCTCCACGTCCGTCTGCGCCCACAGCTCGTCCAATGTGGCCTGCGCCCGCCGCACGGTGGTCTCGACGGGACCGAGGGGGCGAAGGTCCGTTGCCGTCGTCATAGGGGACCTCCTCTGGAGCGACCAGCGGCCAGCTTCCAGCCGCCAGCAGAGAAGTTTGAGCTGGCCGCTGGTGGCTGGCGGCTGGAAGCGCCCCTCACAGCCTCCTCCAGCGCCGATCCGGCCCGATCAGCCTATCCGCCGCGTCGGGTCCCCAGGTGCCGGAGGGGTAGTTGGGGAACTCGGGGGCCGCCGCGCCGTCCCACGCCTCCAGAATGCCCGAGACGATCTGCCAGGCGTGGTCCACCTCGTCCTCGCGCGGGAAAAGGGTGGCGTCGCCGATCAGGGCGTCGAGCAGCAGGCGGGAGTAGGGGCTTTCGAGCTGTGCCCCGAAGGCGTCGTAGCGGAAGTCCATGACGACCTCGCGCAGCACCATCTCCTGCCCCGGCGACTTGGAGGAGAACTTGAGGCTCACCCCCTCGTCGGGCTGGATGCGGAAGGCCAGCACGTTGCGCTCCAGCCCGCCGGGAAAGATGCCGAGCGGCGGGCGCTTGAAGACCACGGCGATTTCCGTCACCTTTTTCGGGAGCCGCTTGCCCGTCCGCAGGAAGAAGGGGACGCCCTGCCAGCGCCAGTTGTCCACCTCCAGCCGCGCGGCGACGTAGGTGGGGGTGGAGCTACCTTCCTTGACGTTCGGCTCCTCGCGGTAGCCGGGCACCGTCTCGCCGTAGAGGGTGCCGGGGCCGTACTGCCCGCGCACGGCGACCTCCTTCACGCGGCCCCGTGGAATGGGCTTGACCGCGCGCAGCACCTTCACCTTCTCGTCGCGGATGGCGTCGGCCTCGAAGGCGGCGGGCGGTTCCATCGCCGTGAGGGTGAAGAGCTGCATGAGGTGGTTTTGCAGCATGTCGCGCACCACCCCGGCCTCCTCGTAGTACCCGGCGCGGCCCTCCAGCCCCAGGTCCTCGGCGGCGGTGATCTGCACGTGGTCCACGTAGCCCCGGTTCCACAGCGGCTCGAAGATGGCGTTGCCGAAGCGGATCGCCATCAGGTTCTGCACCGTCTCCTTGCCGAGGTAGTGGTCGATGCGGTAGACCTGCGACTCGTCCCAGACGCGGTGGATGGCGTCGTTGAGTTCCCGCGCGCTCTGGAGGTCGCGCCCGAACGGCTTCTCGATCACGAGCCTGCGCCAGCCCTCCGACTGGTCGGCCAGTCCCAGCCTTCCCAGCCCCGCCGAGATCGGCTCGAAGAGGCTGGGTGGGGTGGAGAGGTAGAACAGGGCGTTCTTGCGCCCGCCGTGCGCGTCCTGCGCCCGGTCGAGTTCCCGGCCCACGAGGTCGTACACGTCGTCGCCGCCGAAGTCGCCGAACTCGTAGTACAGCAGCTCGCGGAACTTCTCCAGGCTGCCGGGCAAGATGGCGTCGGTCTCCTTGCTGGATTTCAAGGCTTCCACCGCGAAGTCCTTGAACGCCTCGTCCGTCATGTCCTGCCGCCCGACGCCGACGATGTTGAAGGCACTGCCCAGCAGGCCGTCCTGCCATAGCCCGAACACGGCGGGCAGCAGCTTGCGCCGCGCGAGGTCGCCCGTCACGCCGAAAATCACCAGCGTCGCGGGTTCCGGCGCGCGGCTGCGGCGCATCATGGCTCGGAAGGGATTCTGCCCGTCCTCGCCCGCCTTTGCGCCGGGAGTGCGCTTGCGGGTCCGCCTGGGCTTGGCTGGAGGTGCGGGCTGGGCCACGTCCACGTCCTGCGCGGCCTCCTTCCTCGTCACGGCCTCGCCGACGCCACCGGTGGCCGATGCCTCCACAGCCTGGTTGCGCCTCCGGGTCACGTGTCCCCCAGGACCCGCTGCTGCCCGGTCTCCCCGAGCTGCTCGGCCTGCCCCTGGCTGCCCGTGTCGGTCGTGGTGGAGGCGGAGATGTTCTCGGGGGCGGCGGCTTTGGGATGGTCGCCCGGCTGGACCTCGGGCACGACCGTATCCTGCCGGGCCACGTCCAGCACCTTGACCGCGTGGCCGCCGAAGGCCCGCCGCATCGCCGAGAGCATCTGCCCGGCGTAGCTGACCTCCTGCTGCGAGCGGAAGCGCATCTGGGTGGCGAGGGTGATGACCGGCGCGGGCACTCCCAGCTCGATGGAGTCGATGACCGTCCAGCGGCCCTCGCCCGAGTCGGCCACGTAATCCGAGAGCGACGAGAAGTCGGCGGCGTTGGAGAGCGCCTCGGCGGTGAGGTCGAGCAGCCACGAGCGGATCACCGAGCCGTGACGCCACAACTCCGCGATCTGGGCCATGTCCAGCCCGAAGTCCTCGCGCGCGTGCAGCAGCTCGAAGCCCTCGGCGTAGGCCTGCATCATCCCGTACTCGATGCCGTTGTGGACCATCTTGACGTAGTGGCCCGATCCCGTCGGCCCCATGCGGCCCCAGCCCCGCCCCGGCGCGGGGGCCAGCACCTCCAGAATGGGGCGCAGCCGCTCGACGGCCTCCACGCTGCCGCCCACCATCATCGCGTAGCCCTCGGTCAGCCCCCAGACGCCGCCCGACGTGCCCACGTCCACGAAATGAATGCCCCGCCGCCCCAGCTCCTCGCCCCGGCGCATGGTGTCCTTGTAGTTGGAGTTGCCCCCGTCGATGATGATGTCACCGGGTGAGAGCCGCTCCGCGAGATCATCGATCACCGCCTGCGTGATGGCCCCCGACGGCACCATGACCCACACCGCCCGCGTGCCCGGCTCGCCGAGCGCCGCGATCAACTCGTCTACCGTGCGCGCCCCCTGCGCCCCCTGGGACTCAATGAGCGCCACGCTCTCCTCGCTGCGGTCGTAGCCCACCACCTGCTGCCCGCCCTGCGTCAGCCGCAGCACCATGTTGCCGCCCATCTTGCCCAGCCCGACCATGCCCATCTTCATGCGCGTCCTCCCCTGGGTGAAGGAGGGCCGTGGAAAGGCTTCCAACCTCCACCCTGACTGAGGGGCATCATACGCGCGGGGCAGGGTTGGACTTTCTTAAGGGAGGGGAGCCGGGAATGGGCGGGAGATCAGACCTCGAAGCCCAGCTCGCGCAACTCCTGCGGCGACCGCCCCTGCTGCCGCTCGATGAAGGGCAGGGCGGAGTAAGGGTCGCGGCGGTACTCCTCGAACGTCTCCTCGCTGATCTGGAGGCAGGCCATATAGCCCAGGAAGCCGCACTCCACCGGGAAGAGGAGGCAGGGTTGGCCCGTCTGCGGATGCCGCCCCAGCGAGAAGCGCAGGTCGCGGTAGATCGTCTCGTCGTTCAAGCGCACGCCGACCCCCTGACTACCGCTTGCGCCGCGCCGCCTTCGCCGCCTCCCGTGCGGCCTTCTTCTCCTCCTGCTGCCGCTTCTGCATCTCGCGTCCCATGTCCTCTATCAGTTGCGCGCCCTGGGCGTCCACCTGCCGCTGCAACTCCAGCAGGGTGGTGCCGACCATGTTCTGCAAAACGCGCTCCACGGGCCTGCGGACCCACTTGTAGCGCACCCGGCCATTCACGGTCAGCGTGACCTCGGTGCCGCCCGGAATCGCCTTGAACGTCCAGCCCTGCGTCAGCCGCTCCAGCGGGCCGACGTGCCGCACGCTCTCCCAGCCGCCGCGTAGCGGAGCCTGAAGCTGGCCGTACTTCGCCGTGAACGCGAGGCCCAGCAGCCGCCGCGAGAACTTGAAGCGCACCCGCGCATTGTTCGCCAGCCGCCCGTCCCCACCCTCGTACTCCGCCCGCGTCAGGTTGGGGTCCCACCTGGCCCGCCGTTTCGGCTCCAGCGCCAGCCGGTACAGCACGTCCGGGCGCGACCGGACCACGATGCTCTGCCTGATGTGGATGGGTTCGGACATGGTTGGGAGTCACTGTAGCGTGTGGCGTGTGGCCCGTCGCTTGTGGAGGTCGCCTTCTACAAGCGACGCGCCACGGGCGACAGGCCTCTCAGTCCAGATACTCCCGCGCCCGCAGGTGAGAGGCCCGCAGGTTGAAGCGCTCGGCGTGCTTGGCCCCGCACAGGCGGCCCAGTTGTGCGCGGCCCTCGCGGTACTGGTCGGCGGTCCAGGTCCACTTGTAGAAGTCCTGGTAGTAGGCCATGACCTCGGCCCCCACCTCCAGCGTGTCGGAGATGTCCACGAGGACCTCGGGGTAGGGGCTGGCGGGCGCGTAGTACTGATAGAAGCGCACGGGGTCGCGCCACGCGGCGAGCCGGGTCATGTCCTCGCCGCTCTCTACCGCCTCGTCGCCGCTGAGGTCGGGGGCCGGGGGCATGGCGGCCCCCCCGCCCGACTCGTTGACGATCTTGGGGATGCGGGCGAGCGTGATCGCGTCGAAGGCGATCCTGGCCGTCATCCGGTGGTCGGGGTGGGGGTGGTCGTCGCTCCACGTGATGACCGCGTTGGGGCGGAACTGCGCGTACAGCCGGGCAAGTTGCAGCGCCTCGGCGCGGCCCCCCGTCATTCGGCTGTCGCCCATGTCGAAGAAGTGGTGCCGTGCCCCGATGCGCCCGGCCACCCACGCGCCATGCTCGCGCCGCACCCGCGTCACCTCCTCGTGGGGCGCGTCCCCGAACTGCGAGGCGAGTTCCCCCATCGTCGTCCACACCAGCATCACCTCGTCGCCGCGCGCCGCGTGTTTCGCCAGCGTGCCGATGCAGCCGATCTCGTCGTCGGGGTGGGCAAAGACGGCCATGATTCGCATGGGGGACAGGATAGGTCAGTGGTTCGTGGTCAGTGGTCAGTGGAAAGAACGAGAAAAGAGAGGGGCACCACCCGTCCGCCCCTCGCCTTTTCTCCACTCACCGCAAAAACCGTATTCGCCCCGGATACCGGTACGCCCGCCCCTGAGTCACCCGGATCACGGCCAGCACCATCACCACGAGGGGAAAGGCCCACAGCACCACGCTCGCCGGGATGACGAAGGCGAACAGGGCCGCCAGCGAGCCGAAGAGGGCGAAGGCACCGAGGTCGGAGGCCCCCGCCGCCGCCCCGAAGGCCCCGCCGAGCAGCCCGAGGCTGAACAGGGCGAGGGAGAGCAGCCCGAAGAGGAGCGAGTACAGCCACACGCTGAGCTGGAAGTTCAGCGCCTCCTTGCCCTGCGCGTCCAGCCCCCGGCTGCGGTCGCGGAAGGCCAGCCACGCGGCGAGCGGCCCCAGCACGTTCCCCAGCACGGGCAGCACGAACCCCAGCAGCGGCGACAGGTGGATGAGCAGCGCGGGCGTCCGCTCGGGTTCGGGGATGGCGGGGAGGTTCATGGGGACTCCGGGCGGTCGTGGGTTGAGTGGGAGGGAAAGACGATTCTTTCCAGGGAACGCTTCCACAAATCAGGGGGGCTTCTTTTGCCCCTCCCCCTTGAGGGGGGAGGCCGGGAGGGGGTGAGCGGGCCTGGCGTCCCCAGAACATGAGTCCAGAACGTAGGGCCATCCTCTGTGCGACACGCCAAGTCGTGCAGACGAACACTCCCCGACGCACCTCCGGCAGAGACGGAACCGAACGCACGCTGAGTCATGTGCTTGACACTACGGGGCACGGCTGCCTACAGTTCCGGGGTTATGACCCGGCCCGGCGGCAGACCGCCCTTTCGCAAGTCCGCCGCGCAAAAGGCGCAGGACGCGGCCCGTGACCTGCTGCCCATCAAGGCGGGGATCCAGCCGGAGCGGCCCGTCGCCGGGGAACTCGTGGACCTGTACAGCGACGGCGCGTGCGACACAGGGGCGGGGCACGGCGGCTGGGCGACCATCCTCAAGTACCGGGGCCAGGAACTCGTCCTCAGCGGCCACGAGGAGGGCACCACCAACAACCGCATGGAATTGCGCGGCCTGCTGGAGGGCCTGAAGACGCTCAAGCGCCCGTGTCAGGTGCGGGTCGTGACCGACAGCCAGTACCTCCGCAAGGCGTTCACCGACGGCTGGATTCTGAAGTGGCAGCGCAACGGCTGGAAGACGGCGGGCGGCGAACCCGTCAAGAACCGCGAGCTGTGGGAGGAACTGATCGCGCAGGCGAAGGCCCATGCCCTCACCTTCGTCTGGGTGCGCGGCCACGACGGGCACGAGGAGAACGAGCGGGTGGACAAGCTCGCCGTGCAGGAGCGCAAGAAGCTCAGGAGCGGGTAGGACGGGGGCGTCCCTTCTCTCCACAACCTGCCGCGTCCCTCTGCCCACCGTCAAACGGGATCGAGGATGGACGGCCCACCCCTGCTGTGACCGGGTGATCGCCTGATCCGATGCCCGGTGGCCCTTCTCCCGAATTGCTCATTCCCTGTTCATGGAAGAATCCGGCAGGAACATTTGTTTTTGTATCCTGCCCACCTCTCCTGAGAGAAGCGCACATCTGTGCGACTCCTCACAGCGCCCGTCCTACACTGCCCGGCGATGTCCCTCCCGTCCTCCTCTCCTTCCTCCTCCGGCTGGAAGACGTTTTTCGCGTTGTGGGCCTCGCAGTCGGTGAGCCGGGTGGGCGGCGCGGTCGCGTACTTCGCGCTGATCATCTACCTCGCGCAGACGCTCTATCCCGCCGAGAGCCAGAAGCCGCAACTCGCGCTGGCGACGGGCGCGGTGTTCATCATCGCCACGTCCCTCGCCGTGATCCTCGCGCCGATCACGGGGTCCATCGCCGACCGCCATGACCGCCGCCGCGTGATGCTGCTGTGCGACGTGCTCTCCGGCCTCGTGACGCTGGGTGTGGCTGCCCTCATGCTCACCACGACCCTCCCGCTGTGGGCGCTGCTGCTGTACGTGGTCGTCACGCAGGCGCTGGACATCACGCACGAGGCGGCCTTCGAGACGAGCTACGCGATGCTGTTGCCCGACGACGCCCTGACCCGCGCCAACGGGATGATGCAGACCACCCGCACCTTCAGCGGCCTCGTCGGGCCGACGCTCGCCACGCTCCTCATCGGCCTGCCCGCGCTGCTCGCCCGTGGGGGGGGCGGTGGCTGGCTCGCCTCCCTGCGCGACGGAGTGCCCTTCGCCCTGCTCGTGGACGGGGTGAGCTTCCTCGTCGCCGCCGCCGTCCTCGCGCGCCTGAGCATCCCCAGCCCGCCGCTCGCCGAGAACCACGGGGGGGCCGTCGCCAACGTGAAGGCCGACACCCGCCTCGGCTGGACCTACCTCCTCCAGCGTCCGCCCCTGCTGCACCTGCTCGTCACCTTCGCGGTCCTGAACCTCGCGCTCGCCGCCGTGCCGAGCTATCAGGTCCTCCTGACCCGCTTCACCCTCGCGCCCGACCTTCAGGCACGCGGGGTGAGTTTCGCCGCCGGGCTGGCCCTCATCCAGACGGTGACGAGCGCGGGCATGTTCCTCGGCGGCCTGACGATCTCGGCGTGGGGCGGGTTGAAGCGGCACAAGGTTCTCGGCATCTTCGTCCCCATCCTGCTCATGGGGCTGGGGCTGGTCGGGCTGGGGCTGTCGGGCAATCTGTACGTGACGGCGGCGTTCTTCGCCCTCACCGTCTTCCTGATGCCCGTGGCGAGCGCCCACAGCAACGGCATCTGGCAGGCGCAGGTCCCGCGCGAGATGCAGGGCCGCGTCTTCGCCGTCCGCCGCCTCATCGCCCGCTTCACCGCCCCGCTCGGCATGGCCGCCATCAGCGCCCTCGCCACCGCGCTGCCGCCCGCGCCCGTCATCGCCGTCTTCGGCGTCTTCGTCGCCCTGCTCGCCGCCGTGCAACTCCTCAACCCCGGCGTGCGCCGCGTGGAGGATAGGGCGTATCTGGAGGGGCTGGCGGAGATGCGGGCGGGGGACTGAGAGAGACGGATCGAACTGCATGAAGGAGAACTACGAACCGTGTTGACGCGCAGAATCCTGTCTTGTTGCCTGTGGATGACCCCGCTGCCCGCCCTGGCCGGAGGTGCAGAAAATCATTTCGCTCCGGCGGTGGTACCTTCGCAGGTGGGGAAGCATCCCATAGACCTTGTGTTGACGGCTCCCGCCGTGGCGACCTTCCACTCTCCCGCCGTCTTCATAATGAAGCTAAGTAATAAAGCCGATACGCCGACGATGTTGTATTTGAGCAAGCCCTTTACTCCTGATGTCATCGTATTCGACGAAAAGGGAGTACCTGTGTGGAATTGTTTGAATGGCGAGCCTATAAGGACCATTGCAGCGCCGTACGAGCTAGGGAGGCGTGAGCAGAAGATGTTTGCCTGTCAATGGCGTGTGCTCTCGAACGAAGGTGAGAGATTGGCTCCGGGAACCTATACGGTCGAATCACGTCTGCATTCGGATGACTCGACAGTTAACTTTCTCCTAAAGAGTCAGAGAGTCCAGATAACAATCCGTTGAGTGGAACGGTGAAGCGGCCAGCGGCGAACCCTCCGCCACTGACCACTTCCCACTCACCCTCTCTGCCGTTCCAGCCACCCCGCCAGCCACGGCAGCTTCTCCCTCACCTTGTCCCTCATGCCGCCCCAGTAGCGGCGCGACCAGCCCTCCAGCGTGCGCTGCTTGCCCCGCGCGACGGCCAGGGCACCCTCGGGAACGTCCTCGTGAACGGCGCTGCCCGCCGCGACGAAGGCGGCGTCCCCGACCACGCGCGGGGCGATGAGGGTGGCGTTGGAGCCGATGAAGACGCCCGCGCCGATGCGGGTGGGGTGCTTGTTCACCCCGTCGAAGTTGGCGACGATGGTTCCGGCCCCCACGTTCGTCTCCGCGCCGATCTCCACGTCGCCGAGGTAGGCGAGGTGCCCGGCCTTCACATCCGCCGAGAGCCGCGCGTTCTTCGTCTCCACGAAGTTGCCGATGTGGACGCCCGTGCCCAGCACCGTGCCGGGCCGCAGCCGCGCGAACGGCCCCACGTCGCTACCCGCGCCGACATGCGCGCCCTCCACGACGCTGTGGGCCTTGACGACCACGCCCGTCTCCAGTACGGCGTCGGTGAGGACCGAGTAGGCCCCGACCGTCACCCCGTCGGCGAGGCGCGTCTCCCCGCGCAGGATGACGCCCGGCTCCAGCGTCACGTCGCGCCCGAGGGTCACAGTGTCCTCGATGCGGGTGGTGTCGGGGTCGTGCAGGGTGACGCCCGCCCGCATGTGGGCGGTGTTGATGCGGTGCCGGAGGCTGACCTCCGCCTGCGCGAGGCCGAGGCGGTCGTTGGCCCCCAGCACCTCGTCCACCTCGTCGATGACGTAGGCGCGCACCCGCGCCCCCTCCCCCCGGTACAGGGCGAGCAGGTCGGTGAGGTAATACTCGCCCGCCGGGTTCTCGTTCCCGATGCGCTGGGCGAGACTCGGCGCGCGGCCATCCATCACATACACGCCGGAATTGAACTCGCGCACGGCCCGCTCCTCGGGGGTCGCCGCCTTCTCCTCCACGATACGCATCACGTTGCCGTCCGCGTCCCGGATGATCCGCCCGTAGCCCGTCGCGTCGGGCACCCGGCCCGTCAGGATCGTGAAGGCCGACGCCTGACGATGGTGCTCGGCGATCAGTTCGCGCAGCGTCTCCAGCCGCAGCAGGGGCGTGTCCCCGTACAGCACGAGGATGTCCGCGTCGTCCTCCCCGGCGGGCAGCGCGGCGGCCCCGCAGAGGAAGGCGTGCCCGGTGCCGAGTTGCCGCTCCTGCCGGGCGAACCGGGCACCCGTGCCCGCCAGTGCCGCCTCCACCTGCCCGGCCCCGTGGCCCGTCACCACGACCACGTGGCGCGCCCCCAGCTCCCGCGCGACCTTCACCGACCATGCCACCATCGGGCGTCCGGCGACCGGGTGCAGCACCTTCGGAAGCGCCGATTGCATCCGGGTGCCCTGCCCCGCCGCAAGAATGATCACGTCCAGCGGACGGTTGTCGTTGTTCATCAGCCTGTTCTCCTGTGGGGGCAGTGTACGGGAAGCGGCCAGGATTGAGCTATCAGCTTTCAGCTCTCAGCTCTCAGCCGTCAGCCAGAAGTGGGAAGGGACGGTGAGCCACCTGCGCCCCCGTCCCCTCCCTCGTCTTTTGCTGAAAGCTGACCGCTGACGGCTGACCGCTACCTCGTCTCCGGCTCCTTCCGCAGCCTCAGCAGCAGCACCACGCTCGCCACGATCAGCGGGAAGCTGATGAGGTGCGTGTCGGTCCACAGGCCGATGCCGGGTTCGTTGAGGCCCTGGCTGAGATAGCTCTTGAGAGCGAGGGGGTTGAGGCGGAAGGTCTCCTCCAGCCCGGCGCGCAGGATGGAATACCACAGCCAGAACTGCCAGAAGGCCCAGCCCGCCCGGCGCGACCGCAGCCAGAAGTACGAGGCGACGGCGAGCGCGACTCCGATGAACACGCCGTAGAGCTGGGTGAAGTGGACGGGGGCCGTCATCACGAGCTGCCCGCCGATCTCCTGGCAGTAGCGCGAGAGGTCCATGTCGGGGTTGGGATTGCGGATGCACACGCCGTCGTGGAAAGCGCGCGCCGAGTTCGGCCAGCGGTAGCCCACCGCCCAGCCTGTCACGCGGCCCACCGTGTCCGTGCCGTTCATGATGTTGCCGATGCGCCCGCCGATGATGCCGAACGCCACGCCGGGCACGCACAGGTCGGCGTACTCGTAGAAGTTGAGCTTGTAGCGCCGCGTGTAGTAGATCAGCACCAGAATCCCGCCGATCAGGCCGCCGTGGATGGAGATGCCGCCCTGCCGCAGGTTGATGATGTCGAGGAGGATGCGCGGAAAGGGCGTGCCCGCGAACTGGTCCCACGAGGTCGCCACGAAGACGATGCGGGCACCGACGAGGCCCCAGACGATCATCCACAGGATCATGTCGTTGAAGAGGTCCACGTTCAGGCCGCGCTGCCGGGCCATGCGCGTGCCCACCCACACGCCCGCGACGATGCCCAGCGTGATCAGCACGCCATACCAGGCAATCGTGAAACTGCCGATCTGAAGGAATACGGGGTCCATAAGTCAGGCGCAGTGTAGTTCAAAAGGTGTTGTCAGGCGCTACAGGCAAGAAGAGGCAAAACATCAAAAAATACGGATAGAACGCCGTTTCCTGCTCCTCCCCCCTCGTGGGGGAGGCTGGGAGGGGGGGTGACGTGGCGAACCTCACCCTTCCCAAGAAGAAACCCGGCCAGATCAGCCGGGAAGAGAGTCAGGTTGGCTATCTTCTACGTCCCCAACTGCGCCCCGTCGTCCCCCGTGTCCTCCACCGGGCGCACGCGGAACACGCGCGAGAGGATGACGCCGAGTTCGTACAGCGCATACAGCGGCACGGCGACGAGGAGCATGCTCGCCGGGTCCGGCGTCGGCGTGATGATGGCGGCGAAGAGCAGGATGATGATCAGCGCGAAGCGCCACGCCCGCCTCAACATGGTGTGGTTGACCAGCCCGATGCGCGTGAGGATCACCGCCACGATGGGCAGCTCGAAGGCGAGGCCGAAGGAGATCAGGAAGGTCGTGACCGTGCCGATATAATTGGCGAGGTTGAGGATGGGTTTGACGGCACCGTCGAGGAAGTCCAGCAGGAAGCCGACCATCGTGGGCAGCACGAACAGGTAGCCGAAGACGCCGCCCAGCAGAAACGACAGCCCCGCCCCGACGATGAAGGGCACGGCCCAGCGCCGCTCGGTGGGGTACAGGCCCGGCGCGATAAAGGCCCAGACCTGCCACAGGATGAAGGGGAGCGCCAGCGCCAGCCCCGACCAGAACGACAGGTTGAGGCTGAGCATGAACTGGTCGGTGAGGTTGAGCGTCACCACGTCCACCCGGCCCGCCTGGTACTGCTCGGAGGCACTTAGCGGTCCCTTGAGCCACTCGATCAGGCGGATGCGGAACTGGAACGCCACGACCAGCCCTACCGCGAGGAACACCACGCTGTAGATCAGCCGCAGCCGCAGCTCGTCGAGGTGGTCGAACAGCGGCGCGCTTTTGAGGTCGGCGGAAGAAGGCTTCGTCATGCGCCCTTGCCCCCGACCCTACGCGCGGTGGTCGCGCTCGCCCACCGTCTCCGTGCGGGTCGCGTCCGTCACCACCCGGTCCTGAGTCACGGGGTCCAGCGGGCGGGAGGGCACGTCTGTCACGGTGGGGGTGGAGGCCGGGTCGGGCGTGTGCGTCTCCTTCTTGAACTCCTTGATGCCCTGCCCGAGGCCCTTGCCGAGTTCCGGCAGCTTGCGCGCCCCGAAGATCAGGGCGATGACCACCACGATCAGGATGATTTCCAGCGGTCCGAACGACATAGGGGGTCTCCTTGAGAGAGGAAGAGTGAGGGGAAGTCCCGCGCATGGGCGGCGTGAGGTCAGCCTAGCGCCTGCGCGTGAAGGGGCTGTGCAGAAGCCGGACACCCTGGGGGTGGCTTACCCGTGTGTATGCCCGCGCCGGGTGGACGGATGAGGTGCGCGTTTCTTCATGAACGGGCGGTGGAGCCGTGGGGTCGCCCCTCTCCCTGACGCCTCACCCCTCACCCCTTCCCCCTCAGATGCTCCACCCCCCGTCCACCAGAATCTCCTGCCCCGTGATGTACCCGGCCTCATGGGTGGCGAGGAAGGCGACGGCGGCCCCGACCTCGCCCGGTTGACCAAAGCGGCGGGCGGGGATGCGGGACTGGAGGCGCTCGGCCTCGGCGGGGTCGGTGTGCAGGGCCTTGAGGCGGTCGGTGGCGGTGTAGCCGGGGGCCACCGTGTTGCACGTCACGCCGTCGGCGGCCACCTCCAGCGCGAGCGTCCGCAGGTGGTTGGTGACGGCGGCGCGCATGGCGTTGCTGACGGGCAGATTCACGACGGGCCGCCCGACGCTCAGGCTCGTCACGGCGATGATGCGGCCCCAGCGGCGCTCGCGCATCTCCGGCAGCACGGCTTCCGCGAGGCGCACGGTGGAGAGGAACGTCGTCTCGAAGCCCCGCTGCCACGCCTCCTCGGTCACGCCGCTGGGGAGGGCCGGGGGTGGGCCGCCCGCGTTGCTCACGAGGATGTCGAGCGGACCCGCCGCGTTCGCCGCCTCCACCGCCGCCCTTACTCCCTCCGGCGTGCCCACGTCAGCCACCACCCACCGCGCGCCGATGGTGGCTGCCGCCGCCTTGAGCGCGTCCTCCCCACGCGCCGCGATGGTGACGTGGGCACCCAGCCGCACCAGGGCGTGTGCCGCCGCCAGCCCGATGCCCCGGCTGCCCCCTGTGACGAGGGCGTGCCGTCCTTCCAGCCTGAAGAGGGTCATGGGCACACCGTACTTCACCGGCTTGTGGTGAGGGAGCCGTCAGCGGTCAGCGAGAAAGCTCGGGAGATGTTCGGCTCTCAAGAGTACTCCCCACCGTGACCCCATGCGCCCGGCCTGCACTCCTGCCCGCTAGCATGTCCCCATGAACGTGCCGCGTGTCGCCGTGACCGTGCTGGCGGGGATGAGTGCCGCGCTGATCGCCTACAGCGCCTTTTACGTGCGGGGGGATACGGGAGGCGTGATGCGCTTCCTGCGTGAGCGCGGAGACGTGCGCGACCTCGTGGCGAGTGGAGCCGGGGCCGCCGAGGTGGAGGCGGCGCAGCGGGACCTCGCCGCCCTCGCCGCACAGATCGCCGCGCCGGACTTGGCGCTGCGGATGCTGCCCGTGGCCCTGCTCGTCGGCCTTCTTGTCGGATGGCTGGTGTGGCGGGCGTTCGGGTCGCGGGCGGGGAGCGCCGGGCGCGGCGACGTGCAGGAGCGGATGGTCCTGCGGCTCGCCTACCGTAAGGGCGGGCGCTTCACGCTGGGGGACCTCACCGTGTCCTCGCCGCTGAGCGAGGAGCAGGCGCGGACCGTCACCCGGCGGATGCAGGAGGCGGGGCGGCTGACGCGGGACGGCGAAACCTTCCGGCTGGTCCGGTGAGCGGCGTGGTTCTATCTCCCACTGATCTGGCGCGGTTGCTTGAAGGCGCTCACGGTGGACCGAACCACAGTCTGCGGGCGGCGCTGGCGCTCGTGGACGGGCAGCCGTCGCCCCGTGTGGCGGGGCTGGTCTCGCGGCTTACGGCGAGCAAGCGTGAGGTGTGGCACCGGGTAGCGCACGCGACAGGCACACTTCCGCCGCCGGACGATGCGGGCCTCACACGACTCTCGGAGTGGGAAGGAGAGGCTGTTCTGAAACTTACGCCAGAGCAGTTGGGGCTGTGGGTTACCCACGGGCGGACGATAGAACAAGTGTTGCTCGACCACGCCCGCGAGGTCGTGTGGACGGCGGGGATGATCGCCGTTTACGGGGAGCGGGTACGGATGGCGTGAGGGGTGGTGGGGCAGGGCGTCTTGCCACGGTTTGCCCTCACCCCCCAGCCCCCTCCCCCAGACTTGCAAAGCTGCGAAGCAGAGGGGGCAGGGGGAGTGGCGCTGCGCTAGGCAAGGGCTTGTTGGCCGCGCCCGTGGTCAAGTTCTCAGCGTGGCAACGTTTGATCTTGTTGCGTGCTGTTTGGAAGGCCCACCCAGGGAGCTGCGCGAGCAAGGCGTGGTGGTGGTCTGGGGCGTCGGGCCTAAGGGCAAGGATTGGTCATCGAGAGTGACGGTTTTTGAAGGGCAGGAGCTTTTGCTGTTCTTCTCCCTCTCCCCTCGTGGGAGAGGGCCGGGGTGAGGGGGCGACGGGACGACCTGACCGCCCAACTTCCCTCACTCCACCTCCACCAGCCACGGCCACCGCGCCCGGTAGTCGGCCACCTTCGCGGCGTACAGGGTGGGCGTGTGGTTGAGGGGGTTGTGGCGCAGGCGGCCCGCCGTGAGGTCGTCCAATCCGCGCGGGGCGTACACCTCGCCCGCCGCGCTCACGCCGACGCAGGTGCATTCGACCAGGAATTGATCGATGCCCTCGCGGGCGCTGCACAGGGGTGGGCGGGAGAGGCCGTATTTCTCGGCGAACCACAGGTGGACGCGGGCCTGGTTGCGAACCTCCACGCGGGCACCCAGGTCGGCGAAGAGGGCGGCGGCGCGGCGGATCACGGCGTCCTCGGCCTCGTAGCTCGTGTCGGCGTCCCAGTAGAACAGGTCGTAGTCGCGGATGTGGGCACCCGGCGGCTGACCGCTCAGGACGTTCCACACCGTCTGGAAGAGCGCCCCGGCGACGAGGTGGGCCTGCGGTGCACCGAGGCTGGGCAGGCGGGCGAGGAGGGCGGCGTTGACCGGGTTGAGCCGGACGGTGGAGAGGAAGCTGGCCTCGGTCATGCCCCCACAGTCTGCCCCCGAAACTGCACCGGCAGGTTCAGGCCCACTTCGAGCGGCGGGCGTCCTGAGCGTCGGCTTCGGGGGAGTGGGGCATGGGTGCCTCGGCGTGGCGGGTGCTCTTGTCCCAGACGCGGCGTCCGGTGAGGTAGTGCCTGTACGCCATCGGCAGGCTCAGGAACAGGGCGAAGCCGTAGACGAACAGGCCCCCGAAGGCGAAGAGCACCATGCCGGGTGACAGGGGATTTTGCCGCCGGTAACGGGCCACCCAGTTGATCTGAAAGGCGAGGTTGAGCGCGGTGAACGTCGTGACGACCGCCGGATCGAGGACCAGCCCGCGCTCACCCAACAGCAGCCGCACGGGCTGGCTCAGCAGCGACGTGAGGACGAGGCCGACCGTCCACGGGTGCGAGAGGAAGTAGGTGAGGTCCAGCCGCGCCACCGGCCTGACCCGCGAGCGCCACAGCCGGGGCACGTACCGCGCACACTGCATCGTTCCCTGCGCCCAGCGTGCCCGCTGCCGGGAGAAGCGGCGCAGGTCCGGGAGGCCCTGCTGGGTGACGGGACTCTGGAGAAAGGCCAGGCGGTGCCGGGGGTCGGCGAGGCGCATCTCCAGGCCGCTGGCGAGGTCCTCCGAGAGGCAGTCGGGCCAGGGGTCCCGTCCCCGGTCGAGCTGCCCGGCAAGGTACGAGGCGCGCATGAACTGCCCGTTGCCGAACAGCGCGACGCTGTGCCAGCGGGTGCGGAGCTGCTGGGTATGGCGCACGATGAAGAACTCGATGTCCTGCTCCAGTTCCAGCAGCCGCCCGATCCAGCCGTGCAGAGTATTGGGCGTGCCGGACATGCGGACGCGCACGTGGGCCTGCGCGCCCATCACGTCCGGGTCCGCAAAGGCCGCCCGCGCCTCGGGGATCAGGTCGGGGGTGAGCCGCCCGTCCGCGTCGAGCACCACGACCACCTCGCGCGTCAGGTTCCGGCCCTCGGCGCGCAGGCCCGTGACAAGGTGCTGGGCCGCCCAGTTCAGCGCCCGGCCCTTGCCCTCCCGCGCGTGGGGCCGGGCGCGGCGCAGCAGGCTCACCCGCCCGTCGTCGTCGGCCAGCCCCTCCACGAGGGCGGCGGTCGCGTCCTCGCTCCCGTCGTCGATGACGGCGACCCGGACCTCGGGGGCCAGCGTCAGGACACTCCGCACCGTCGCCTCGATGACCTGCGCCTCGTTGAGCGCGGGAATGAGCACGGTGAAGCGCAGGCTGGCGTCGGGTGGGGTCCGTCGGCGTGGGCGCGGCAGCAGCGCGGCGAACAGCGACTGCACGAGGTACAGGCTGAGCAGCACCAGCCCTACCACATCCAGTGCGGTGAGCAGGGTCTTCAAGGGGTGCCTCGGGCCGCGCGCGGGGTCGGGAGCATTCCCCCCACCATGCACGGCCCGCCCCCGCAAGACTGTCCGAGTTCGCCACTTCCCGCGCTCACCCTGTCGCCGCCGGGGTCACTCCGAATGCAGGAAGGCCCGCACCCGCCGGGGCAACTCGCCGGGGTCCATCAGGAAGGCGTCGTGCCCGTGGACGCTCTCCAGCTCCCAGTACTCCGAGGTTCGCAGGAGGGCGGCGTGGGCTTGCACCTCGGCGGGTGGGTAAAGCACGTCGCTGGAGATGCCGACCACGAGCGTGGGCGTGCGGATGGCCCGTAATTCCGCGTCGGTGGGCTGGAAGCGGTCCATCGCCTCCGTCAGCGTGAGGTAGGTGCGCTCGCAGAAGCGGGCACACAGCTTCTCGCCCTGATGCTCCAGGTAGGTCGTGATCGCGGGCGTGCCGGGCCGCCGCGCACTCGGCCCCGATTGCGTCAGCGCGAGACTCTGCGGGCTGCGGTAGCTCAACATGGCGATCTGGCGCGCGACCTTGAGGCCCTCGCCCCCCGGCGCGGCGCGGATGGCGCTCCGGGCGGCGGTGTTCAGCCCGACTGCCCACGGCGAGTGGCGGGCGGGTGCCCCGACGATCACCGCCCGCTCCACGAGGTCGGGGCACTCCAGCAGCCACGCGTAGGCGAGCATCCCGCCCATGCTGGCCCCCACCACCGTCACCCGCCGCACGCCCAGATGCTCCAGCAGCGCCCGGCCCGCCCGCGCCATGTCGCGCAGGCTGAGGGGCACGTCCGCGCCGTCGCCCAGCTCCCCCGGCCCACTGCTCCCCGCGCAGCCGCCGATGACGTTCGCGCACACCACGTAGTCGCGGGTGGGGTCGAGCGGACGGCCCTCGCCCAGAAAGTCCGGCCACCACTCATGCACGGCGCTCGTGCCTGTCAGCGCGTGCAGCACGAGAATGGCGTGGTCCCCCGGCGTTCCGTAGGTGTGGTACGTCAGCCGCACATCGTTCACCGGTCGCCCGCAGTCCAACAGCAACGGCTCGTGACGAAACAGGCGCACGGTCCGCCGAACCGGGGTCGGGTCCGCAGGCGCGGCGAGCGGGAGGACGGCGGCAGGACGTGTCAGGGCCGTCACGCGCCTCTCCGGGTGGGGGACGAAGAACAGGGACAACAGGAATCGGGGTCGGCCATGTGCGGCGGGCCTCCTCGGGGGCCGGGGGGCGGGGAGAACATGGGGGACGCCGTGACGGCAAGCCCCCTCTCGGGGAGGAGAAGGGACGGGGTGGAAACTTCCTCCGCGTGACCTTCCCTGATCGGTCCCGTGCCGCGTCATCGTTGACGCCGCAATCGGGCTGGCCTTGGCACCGTGACGCTATGGGGTCCGGTTGCCGCGCCGTCTGCGAGCCAGGTCTCTCGGGCGCTCTGGATAGGGTCGCTCCACGCGGGAGCTGCGCCCAAGGTAGCAGGGGCCGCCCTGGGGGGTCAAGGCGGGCAGGGGGCCGCGTCCCAGCCGCGTCCCACTTCCTTGAGCGTTTCTTTGCCCTCGACCGGCTCATGGGAAGGCTTTGGGAAAGTCGTAAACTCCACAGCGTCACGTCATCGTTCCGTCACCTCCCCCTCACACCTCTTTCTTTCCACAGGAGGCTTATGAACCGTCGCCACACCCTGCGCGTCGCCGCCCTGTCCCTCCTCAGCCTCTCGCTCCTCGCGGCGTGCGGCGGGCAAACGTCGGGCGGCACCCAGACGGACTTTGGAAACCTGTCGGCCCTCACTCCCGGCCAGGAGGCCACGATCCGCACCACGCTGAAGGTGAACGTCGTCTTCGTGGGCTACCGCCAAACTGCACCGGGCCAGGTGGCGACGGCGCGGGACGTGAACACCGCCGACTTCGCCGGGATTTTGCCGAAGACGTATGACACCATTGCCCGCATTCCCAGCGCCTACGGCACGACCGAGCGCACGGGCAACGCCTTCGACTACTCGTACAACTACGTCTTCGCGGACCAGACGTTCGAGGACGACTTCTTCGCGTACCTGAAGGGGAGCGGCAAGCAGCAGTCCCTCACCCTCCCGGCGGCGCTGTACAACTGCCAGAGTGACGAGGTGGAGGCCGTGGCCCCCGCCGACCCCACGACGCTGACGGCGGGGTACGTCTGCCCCACGCCCGCCGCGAACATCAATCAGGAAATTACCTCGAACCTGGAGATCGACGGGCGGTCCACCGAGAACTGGCTGGCCGACAACGCGGGCCGCCTCGGCGTGAACCGGAGCGAGTACACCATCTTCCTCGTGAACTGGTACGACCGCCCGGACTTCGAGTTCCACTCGTACACGCGGGCGGACGGGGTGGACACCGACCGGGCGGGAACGACGGCGGGGCAGTTCGGCAAGCGCGGCAGCCGCCGCCTGATCGCGTGGGGCGGGAACGTGCGGGAGACGGCGGGGGCGGCGCAGCGGGTGTGGTTCTACGACCTGTCGGCCAACCCCGACTACTGGACGGACGCCTACGACGTGACCAACCTCGACCTGACGAACGACGAAGTGACCGACTACCGGATGCCGCCGATCTGGGAGTACGGCACCCGCAAGTACAGCGTCGGCTACGGGCGCAAGGTCAGCCCCGACCTCGCGCGGGTGGTGCGCTACATCGGCGTCAACCTGCTGTTCACGCCCAGCCCGATCTACCGGGTGGCCCTGACGCCGCCGCGCCAGCCGGAGGAGATTCAGCTCGACGTGACCGTGGCGCAGGGGGCCGGGGCCGCCGATCCCGCCACGCTGTTCAACGTGCCCCTCACGCAGCAGCGCATCTCCACGCTCCAGCCCTTCGCCACCTTCTCCAACGTGGTGCGCCAGACGCCCCTGAGCGGCGACCTCGCCGAGGCGTACCGCTGCTTTTTCGTGGAGCCGGAGGACAGTTGCACGCCCCAGTACGCGGACTACAGCGGCGAGTTGCTGTTCCAGTACGGCGTGAACGAGCTGCGCGGGCTGTACCAGTCGGTGCCCGACAACCGCTACCTGCTGCCCGTGCGGGTCTTCAACGACGCGGCGAACGGGCAAGATGGCCTGCTCGGCGTCGCCTACGACGACAACGAGACGGGCACCCAGGCCTTCGTGTATTCGTTCCTGACGCCCGACCTGATCGACGCGGGCTTCGGCTTCACGGACACGACCGTCCACGAGATCGGGCACCACCTCAGCCTCTCGCACCCGCACGACGGCTACGACAGCGAGCAGGACCTCTCCTACGGGCCGGACGGCGAGTTCTACTACGTCTTCACGGGCGACCAGAGCGAGACGGTGATGACGTACAACAGCCTCGCCGTCACCTTCGGGCAGTTCAACCTCGACGCCCAGTACCGCTACCTGACCGCCGCGTACCTGAACAACACCAACGCCATCCTCGAACTCACCCGCCGCGCCGGGAAGGCGAGCGCGGTGTCGAGCGCCGCCGTGAGCGCGGACAGCCAGTTCGTGCAGGCCAAAGCACGCTACGCCGGCATGTCCTACTTCGAGGCCGCGCAGCTCGCCCACAGCGGCTACCGCGCCGTGCTGAACGCCGCGCTGACGGCTGGCGTGGACGTGCAGGCGTACAAGTGGTACGAGAACCTGAACGGCCTCTCGACCTCCGGCAGGAAGCCGCGCGTGAGCAAGACGTTCCTGCCGCAGAACGGTGCCGTCATCTTCCCCGAGGAGACGGCGGAGCAGCGGCGCAAGCGCCTCGCGCCCTGAGCGGAACGGGGGAGAGGCGGAAGGGGGCGGCGGGCAGGAAAGCCGCCCCTTCCCATGTCCCCCCGTCAGCCGCCTATCACCCGGCGCGGCTAGGCTGGGGGCATGAAGCGTGCCCTGCTCCTCGCCGCCCTGTGCCTCGGCCCGGCGCTGGCGGCCCCCCCGCGCACGAGTGACCCCGCCCGTATGAGTGATCCCAGCCGCAAGAGTGAACAGCCCCCCTCATCCTTCACGGCGGTCGCGCAGTTGAGGCAGGCGAGGCCCACCCTCGACCTGCTCGTGACCGTGCGGCTCCTCGCCGGGCTGCTGGAGCGCGGCACGCTAGCGCCGGGGGCACAGGCCCGCGCCGAACTCAGGGCCGCGTTGGAGGGGTTGCCCGACCAGCCCACCCTCGGCCCGCTCGCCGCCGAACGCACGCTGGAGCGGGTACGCGGGGCGCTGACGGACACGGAGCGGGGCACGCTGGACGCCGCCCGCGCCGACCTCGAACGCCGCGCCAACCTGAACCTCAGCCGCGTGCGCCTCGCCATGCAGGACGGCCCGGCGAGTGTGCCCCTGGCCCGCTACGGCTTCATGCTGCCCGGCGGCCTCGCCCTCGCCCGCGCGGTCGCGGCGGACCCCGAACGCAACCCCTACGCGGAAGGCGGCCCGAGCGCGGAGGCGTTGCGGCGGGTGCTGGCGCTGCTGGGGGCATAAGCGGCGGTCGTTGGCCCTGTGCCAGCGGGTGACCTGCCAGACTAGCGGCCATGTCCCCCAACCCCACCCTGACCGCCGTGCCCGGCTTCCGCGTCGGCCACTGGACCGACCCCGTGGGTCTCACGGGCTGCACGGTGATCCTGTGCCCGGATGCGGGCGCGGTGGCCTCGGCGTCCTTCCTGGGGCCGAGTCCCGGCACGCGCGAGGGGATTTTGCTCGCCCCGGACAAGAAGGTCGAGCGCGTCCACGCCCTGCTCCTGACGGGCGGGAGCGCCTTCGGGCTGGCGGCGGCGGCGGGCGTGGTGCGCGTGCTAGAGGAACGCGGGGTCGGCCACGAGACGCCGTGGGCGCGTGTGCCCATCGTCCCGGCGGCGGTGGTGTACGACCTCGGTGTGGGCGATCCGGGGGCCAGGCCCGGTGAGCGGGAGGGCGAGCTGACGGCGCGGGCGGCCTCGGCGGACCCGGTGAAGCGCGGGCGCGTCGGCGCGGGCACGGGCACGACGGCGGGCAAGTATCTGGGGGTGGGCGCGGTGCCGGGCGGCCTCGGGAGCGTGTGCGTGGAGCGGCACGGGGTCCGGGTCGGGGCGCTCGCCGTCGTCAATCCCATCGGGGACGTGTTGGATGAGCGCGGCGGCGTGCTGGCCGGGCCGGGGGTGGGACCGGGGGCGGTGGCCTTCACGCCGGGGGACGTGGAGAGCACGACCCTTCTCGCCGTCGTCACCGAACACACGCTGACGAAGAACGACGCCCGCCGCCTCGCCGACGCCGCTCAGGCCGCGCTGGGCCGGGTCATCCACCCCAGCCACACGTTCTGGGACGGCGACAGCGCCTTCGTGCTGAGTTCGTGTGCCCTGCCCCCCGCCGACCCCCTCCTCCTGGGGGCGCTCGTGCAGGAGGCCGTATGCGCGGCGGTGCGGGACGGGGTGCGGATGGCGGGAAGGTAAAATGGGTCAACATCCTCCAGAGACGGAACGGACGTGGAGACGCCCCGGCGACCACCTCACGGAAGGAAAGACCTATGAGTGAGACGCCCGACAAGGTGAAGCAGAGTTACTACCGCAACATCGAGCAGAAGACGGGGGTGCCTATCGACGAGTGGATGGGCCGGATTAGGGAGCGTGACTTCACAAGATTCATGGAGATCGTGAACTGGCTCAAGGCCGAACACGGCTTCGGGCACGGGCACGCGAGCCTGCTGGCGCACGACGCACTCAAGCTCAGAGAGGGCGCACGGCAGGAGAACTGACCCGGCCCCACGGGGACGTTGCGGCGACCGGGCCGGGTGAACTTCCCGACCTCACCTCTCCCGCGTGAACGTCAGCCGCGCCCCCGCCACCCCGAACCCGGCCCGGCGCACGTTGCGTTCACTGCCGCTTCCCGGCGTCACGACCACGCTGGCGAGGTCGGCCCCCAGTTCGGCGGCGAGGTGCAACCGGGCGGCGAGGAGGGCCGTCTGGACGCCCCGGCCCCGGAACTCGGGCAGGGTGGCGGCGCTGTAGAGGGCGGCGACCCCCTCCCGCACGCTCAGGGCCGCGACTCCGGCGGGCGTCCCGTCCACCCGCGCCACGAGGCGGTGGGTGCCGGGCAGGCGCGCGTTCAAGCCCATGATCGCCCCACTTCCCGGCCCGAAGGCGAGTGAGGCGAGGTCGGCCCACGTCTCCGCGCCCGCCTCCTCCCGCACGTCCAACGTGGGCGGGGTGGGCAGGTCCGTCAGAGGACGAGTGTAGGCGTGCAGCACCCCCGTCAACCCGTAGCCGCGAGAAGAGAGGAGCGCAAGTAGGGGCGGCGCTGCGTGCGAGAGGAGATGGAGGATGGCGGGCTGCCCGTGCCCCGCGCAGAAGCCCTCGAAGGCCGCGAGGTCGGTCTCGGTCGGTGGGTCGCCGCCGTCGTGCCATCCCGTGTTCACGGGTACCCCCGGTCCGGTATGGACGGCGGTCAGGGGGCCGAAGCGCGCCGCCGCCCCGAACACTCCATAAGCGAGGTGCCCCACCGCCTCCACGCGGGCGAGGCGGGGCAGAGGGTCGGGCGAGAAGGGGTCGGCCACGGTCTCAGCGTACCCACCCTCCCCGGAATGTGAAATACTCGCCACATGAGACGACCCGCTGCCTCCTTCCGTGTCGCCCTCTTCCCGGTGGTGCTGCTGGCGGGCACCCCGGCCCTCGCCGACGGAGGCCCCGCCACTGCTGGAGCGGCGAGCGATGGGGTCGTCGGACGGGCCGTCTTCCGCTGTCAGGGGGGTATCCGCGTCAACGTGACCCTGTATCCGGGCCGGGCGCGCGTGGAGTTCGCGGGCCGCACGCACATTCTCAACCTCGCGCAGAACGCGGGAGACGTGCTGTACCGCAATACCGATTTCGCCTGGGTCAAGCAGGGCGCGGGTGCTGCCATGCGCGAGAACGTCAGCGGCAGGCTCGCGCTGAGCGGGTGCGTGCAGACGGGATAAGGAGTTGCCAGCGGCCAGCTTCCAGCCGCCAGCACCGCATTGGAAAGCGGCCCTAAACGGATGACCACAGGGAGGCGCGGGACTTTCTCTTTTGCTCCTCCCCCTTGAACGCCTGATGTGAATGAGAAAATAGGCGTACCGGATGTGCTTTCTGCTCCCCCTCCCCCTGCGGGAGAGGGTCGGGGAGAGGGGTGACGAGCGACGCTCCTCCTCTTGCTGGACGACGAAAACGCCTTCATTGCCCAATCTGCAATTCATATCAGGCGTCTTGAGGGGGAAGGTGGGGGGGGCGGGCCTGGCGTCCCTGGAAGGTCAACGAATCATCCGCCGCCTCTGCGAGCGCCACCCTATTCACCCGCCTCACTCTTGCCCTCCCTGGAAGGGCAGAAGAAAACGCCGTTCCAGACGCATCCTAGTACGCTCCCCCCTCCTCCCGGCTGCACGAGTTGACTTCCCATGCATATCACGCTATCTTTTTCCTATCACCGCCGAAGAGGCGGCTTTTTTATTGCCCCTTCCCCGCATTTGTCCCCCGCATGGGCCGCTAGCCTGTCGGCATGAGCTTTCCCGACCCCTCTGCCCCGGCCTCCCGCGCGTTCGTGTCCCTGATCGGGGCGGGGCCGGGCGATCCGGGGCTGATCACCGTGCGCGGCGTGGAGGCGCTCTCGCGGGCGGACGTGGTGCTGTTCGACTACCTCGCCAACCCCGAGCTGCTGCGCCACTGCCCGGACGCCGAGACGATCTATGTGGGCAAGAAGGGCTTTTCCGAGTACATCTCGCAGGAGCAGATCAACGCCCTGATCGTGGCGAAGGCGCGGGAGGGCGGTGGGCGGCGGGTGGCGCGGCTCAAGGGCGGGGACGTGTTCGTGTTCGGGCGCGGCGGCGAGGAGGCCGAGGCGTGTGTGGCCGCCGGGGTGCCCTTCGAGGTCGTGCCGGGGGTGACGAGCGCCATCGCCGCGCCCGCCTACGCCGGGATTCCCGTCACCCACCGCGAGTCGGCCCGCTCCTTCGCCGTCCTGACCGGCAACACGAAGGAGGGGGGCGCGCACTACGAGCGGCTGTCCGGCGTGGACACCCTCGTGCTGCTGATGGGGGTGCGGAACCTCGACGGGATCGCCGCCGACCTCATCGCCTCGGGCCGCTCGCCCGATACCCCCGCCGCCACCGTGCAATGGGGCACCACGCCGCAGCAGCGGGTGGCGACGGGCACGCTGGCAACCATCGCGCGGGCCGTGCGTGAGGCCGGGCTGGAGGCCCCCGCCGTGACCGTGGTGGGCGAGGTCGCCCGGTTGCGCGACACCCTACGCTGGTTCGACGCGGGGTCGGGCTTCGGCGGACCCCTCGCGGGCCGCAGCGTCGCCGTCACCCGCACGCGGGACGGGGCGAGTGCGCTCTCGGAGGTGCTGCGGGCACGCGGCGCGAACGTGCTGGAGGTGCCCCTCATCCGGTTCGCGGAGGTTCCCGACGATTCACCCGTGGAAGACGCCCTGCACGACTTTGGCGGCTGGCTGCTGTTGACGAGCAATCAGGCGGTCAAATCGCTGTTCTCCTTTCTGGAGCGCCGTGGTCTGGACGCCCGCGCGCTCGCCCGTATGAAGATCGCCGCCGTCGGGCCGAGCACGGCCCGGTCTCTGGCGGAGCGTGGCCTCCGCGCCGACTTCGTGCCGTCCACCCCAGGTGCCGTTCACCTCGGCGCAGAACTTCCCGCCCGGCCCGGCGACGTGGCCCTGCACCTCACGAGTCAGGTGGCCGAGGACGACCTCGCGCGTGAGCTGGAGGCGCGCGGCCTGCGCTACGAGCGCGCGGAGCTGTACCGCACCGAACCCGCCCGGCCCGGCGAACACGCCCTGAATCGCCTGCGGGCCGCCGACGTGGTGACGCTCGCCTCGGGAAGCGCGGCCCGCCACCTCGCCGCCCTCGCCGGAATCGATCTCACTGTCGCCGCGATGGGTCCCCAGACCGCCGACGCCGCCCGCCGTGCCGGATTCACCCGCGTCACCGTCGCCGAGACCGCCACCCTGGAGGCCCTGGCGGACGCCGCCGCGTGGGCCGTTGCCGGAAGGGGAGAGGGGTTGGGGGAGAGGGAAGGCTGACCGTCGGAGGCTCGCCGGGAGGGAAAGCCTCTCATTTTCGCCCTCGCTTCCATCCCCTCATCTCTCATTCCTGATCCCTCCTGCTGTCCCCCCAGCCAAGCACGAAGCAAGCTCAAGAATGCCGTCCCTACCGCATTTCTTACCGTTCGGTCGGGGACGCGCGCCCCGGCCTCAGACGCTATGCTGCGCCTCGTGAGTCTGGCCGTCTTCCTCGAATGGCGTGGCGAACCGGCCCTGGTGGTCGGGGGTGGCCCGGTGGCCCTGCGCCGTGCGCGGACGCTGCTGGACGCCGGGTTGCGGGTCACAGTCGTCGCGCCGGACCTCCTGCCGGAGTTCGGCACCCTGCCCGTGCGGGTGGAGCGCCGCGCCTACCGCCCCGCCGACGTGGAGGGGCAGCGCGTGGTCGTGGCCGCCACGAACCGCGAGGACGTGAACGACGCCGTGGCCGGGGACGCGCGGGCGGCGGGTCTACCTGTCAACCACGCGGGCGACGCGGCGCGGGGCACCCTGCGTTTTCCCGCCGTGGCGGAGCGCGGCGGCGTTCGTGTGGCCGTGAGCACCGGGCGGGAGTTGCCCATGCTGGCCCAGGCGGTGCGCGAGCGCATTATGGGATTGCTGCCCTCGTCCGAAGAGGTGGACGTTTGGGTAGCACGGCGGGAACAGGCGCTGGGGCTGTCCGGTCCCGCCCGTGAGCGTGCCCTCGCCGGATTGCGCGCCGACATCCGCGCGGCGATGGGCCTCTCCGCCGGGGGAGCCGCGTGACGCTCGCCTGCCCGACCGCCCGCGCCTTTCTCGCCCGGCCCTGCTCGGCGCACCCCGCGCCCCTCGACTTCGCCGTGGTGGGCCTCAACCACCAGACCGCCCCCGTGGAGGTGCGGGAGCGGGCCGCCGTCCGCGCGAGCGACGAGGCCGCGATCCTCGCCCACCTCTCGCGCCACGCCGCCGAGGTCATGCTGCTCTCCACCTGCAACCGCACGGAGGTCTACCTTGCGGGGCTGCGGGGCGACCCGGTGCGCGCCTTCGAGGACGCGTGGGGCGACGCCCTCGACGACTACCTGTACGTCTACCGGGGGGACGCCGCCGTCACGCACCTGTACCGGGTGGCGGCGGGCCTCGACAGCCTCGTGGTGGGCGAGACGCAGATTCAGGGGCAGGTCAAGCGGGCGTGGCAGGCGGCCCACGAGCACAACCCCGGTGGGCGGCTGTTGAACAAGGTCGCGCAGGGGGCGCTGGCCGCCGGGAAGCGCGTGCGCTCGGAGACGGGCCTGAGCGACAGGGTGGTCAGCGTGTCGGGGGCCGCCGTCGAACTCGCGCAGGCGGCGCTGGGCGACCTCGCCAGCCGCACGGCGCTCATCCTCGGTGCGGGCGAGACCGCCGAACTCACCCTCACCCACCTGCGGGCGGCGGGCGTGCGCGACGTGGTGGTGGTCAACCGAACCGAGGCCCGTGCCCGCCAGCTCGCCGAGAAGGTGGGGGGCCGGGTCTGCGCCGCCGAGTATCTGCACGAGGTCCTGCCAGAGGCCGACGTGGTGATCGCATCGAGTGCGGCCCCCCACTACGTCCTGCACGGCGAGGGCGTGCGTGCGGCGCTGGGGCGGCGGCCCGAGCGGGACATGTTCCTCATCGACATCAGCGTGCCGCGCATCCTCGACCCGAATATCGCGGACGTGGCGGGCGCGCACCTCTACAACCTCGACGATCTCACCGCCATCGTGAGCCGCAACCTGCAAAGCCGCCGCGCCGCCCTCCCCCACGCCGAGGCCATTATCCGAGAGGCCGTCGCCGACCTCAGCCGCTGGCATCTGACGCGAGAGGCGCAGCTTGGGCGGCAGCGGCGGGAGCTGGCGGTGGCGAGCGCCTGAGGGGACGCGGGACGCGGTTCCTGAGTCTTTCCCGCGTACCGCGCACCACGAACCGCCTCCCCCATTTCCCGTACCCTGCCCCCATGTGGACCCTCCTCCCCTCCAGCGCCCTGCGCCTGACGGGCACCGACCGGGTGGACTTCGTGCAGGGGCAGATGACGAACGACCTGCGCGGTGCCCCGACTCCCGGCATGGTTGCCTGCTGTTTCCTCAACGTGCGCGGCCAGATCGAGTTCTTCGCGCGGGCGTACAAACGGAAGGACGACGTGTACCTTCACCTCGACGCCGGGCAGTCGGTAGGCCTCGCCGCTCGGCTTCGGCGCTATATTATCTTCGATCAGGTCGAGATTGGTGATGTGACCGAGGAGCTGGGCACAGTTCACGTCTGGGGGCAGGATGTATCCGGCTGGAACCCGGACGGCCCCGACGCGCAGACCTTCGAGCTGAGCGGGGGGACGGTCCTCGCCGGTCGTATAAACCGCACGGGAACGCCCGGCGTGGACCTCCACTTCCTCACCCGGTATGGGGAGGGGGTACGGGAGGCACTCGGGGGAGGGGAAACGCCCCTGGACGAGTTGGAAGAGTTGCGCGTCCGGGCGGGCATCCCCGACGTGGTGCGCGACGGCTTCGTGGGCACGCTGCCGCAGGAGGTGGGGCTGGACGTGGGCGGTCTCCTCCCGGTCATGAGCTACCGCAAGGGCTGTTACGTCGGGCAGGAGATCATGGCGCGGCTGGAGGCACGGGGAAATGCCCGCTACCACCTCGCGGGGCTGGAGGGGGACGGGCTGCCCGCCCACGCCGAAGTCATCCGTGAGGGCAAAACGGTTGGGCAGGCGGGGGCACACGCGGGGGGCCTGAGCCTCGCGCGGCTGCGGAAGGAACTCGCCCCCGGCGACCGGGTGGAGGTGGGCGGCGTGCCCGCGACCGTGGGGAGCCTGACGCCCACGCCCGCCGATGTTTGAGGCCCTCGCCCGCGACCTGCGCGCCGGAACGCCCGCCGACCTGAACCGCGCCGCGCGCCGGGCGTTCGTCGCCGCCTTCCTCCTGCTCGCGCTGCCGGGGCTACCGCTCGGTGGGCTGTACCTCCTGACCCGGCCCGCGCCCCTGCCCGCCGGGTGGGTGGCGGCCCTCGCCCTGCTCGCCGCCGTCCTCGCCGCCGCCGCCCTGTCCCTCGCCCGCCTCGCCGCCCGCGACCCGAAGGGACCGCCCGCCGGGGCCGCCCTCACCGCCGCCTTCCAGTCCGGGACCGCGCCCGCCGTGCCCTTCCTGCTCGGCTGCGCGTGTCTCCACCAGCCCGCCGCCTTCCTCGCGCTGTGGCTCGTGTCGGCGCTGGCCTTCCTCGCCGCGTGGATGAGCCTTCCCGCCCTCCTCCGCGCGGCGAGCGAACGTTCCCGTTAATCCCCACCTTTTCCATAACCCACAACCACAGCCCACAACCGAAACCGCCCCCCGGCTTCCACACCAGGGGGCGGTTTTCTCTTTTCTCTCCGACTCTCCGACGCTCAACGGCTCTTGGGATCGAGCGCGTCGCGCAGGCCGTCACCGAACAGGTTGAAGGCGAGGCTGAACAGCACGATGAACACCGCCGGGTAGACCAGCACGTACCAGTATTCGGGCTTGAGCCACGCGCGGGCGAAGTCCACCATCTGTCCCCACTCCGAGTAGCCCGACTCGAAGCCCAGGCCGAGGAACGACAGCCCCGCCACGCTCAGCGGCACGGTGGCGAGGTCCAGCACCGCGATGGTGAAGACGGCGGCCACACTGTTGGGGACGACGTGCTTCATGATCAGCCGCCAGTCGCGCGCCCCGAGGCTGCGGGCGGCGTCCACGTACTCCAGCCGCCGGGTCCTCAGCACCTCGCCGCGAATGATGCGCGCGTACCCCGCCCAGCCGGCGATACACGACGCCACGATGATCGGGATGGTCGGGTCGTAACTGCCCGCGCCGCTCTGGAACCGGGCGCGCAGGATGGTCAGGATCACGACCGTCAGGATCAGGGGCGGCAGCGCGAGCAGCACGTCGATGAACCGCTGGATCAGGTTGTCGATCCAGCCGCCGTAGTACCCGCTGACGGCCCCGACGATGACCCCGATCACCAGCGTGATCGCCACGATGATGAACGACATCTTCAGCGCGGTGCGGGTGCCCCACACGAGGCCGTAGAAGATGTTGTAGCCGTTCACCGTGCCGAAGGGGGCCTGCGCGCTGGGTTTGCGGGGGCGCTGCTCGAAGCTCAGGCGCTCGGTCGCGTAGCAGCTCGCGGGGGGCGCGAGGGTCGCCCGCCAGAAGCCCGCGCCCAGCGGGTTGTACACCTGATTGGGACTCGTGAGGTTGAGGTCGCGCAGGCAGTTGCCGCTGGGTTTGGCGATCAGGGGGGCGAACAGGGCCAGCAGACAGAACAGCAGCGTGATTACCAGCCCGGTGATGGCGAGCGGATTGCGCCGCAGCTTGCGGACGGCGGGACTCGTCCAGAAGAGCTGCCAGCGGCTGCGGGCCTGCGCCTTCGGCTGCGGGGCGGTCGAGACGGTGGTCATCGGGCCTCCTTGAAATGGGAGAGCGGGCGTTGGGCGGGCATCAGTCGAACCTCACGCGCGGGTCGATCACGCCGTACAGGATGTCCACGATGGTGCTCACCACCACCACGATCACGGCGGACATCAGCGCGAAGCCCAGCACGGCGGCGAGGTCGGTCTGCTGCGCCGCCAGCACCACCCACTGCCCCACGCCGGGGTACGCGAAGATCGTCTCAGTGATGAGCGAGCCGCCCAGCAGCCCGATGATCAGGAAGCCCGCCAGCGTCACGATGCTCAGCAGGGCGTTGCGCCGGGCGTGCTTGTTGTTCACCACGCGGCTCGACAGGCCCTTCGCGCGGGCGGTCCGCACGTAGTCGCTCGTGAGGGCCTCCAGCATGTTGTTCCGCATCACCTTGATGATGTTCGCCGACAGCACGATCACCAGCGTCAGCGCGGGCAGGATCATGTGCTGGATCACGTCCCACGCCACGTCCCAGCGCCCGTTGAGCATGGCGTCGATGGAGAGCATCCCGGTGGGACGCCGCAGGTCGCCGATGGTGAACTGGTTGATCACGCTGACCTGCCCCGCGCCGGGCAGAATCTGGAGCCGCTCGTAGAAGGTCGCCAGCAGCACGATGCCCACCACGAAGCTCGGCAGGCTGTAGCCCAGCACCACCAGCACACGCAGAATCTGGTCGATGAGCTTGTCCTTGTGCAGGGCGCTCAGCGTGCCCAGCCACACCCCCAGCAGCAGGATGGGGATGGCCGTCAGGATCGTCAGCTCGACGGTGGCGGGCAGCCGCTCCCGGATGGTAGGCCACACGTCCTTGCCGCTGGCGCGCGAGTAGCCCAGGTCGCCCTGCAAGGTCTTGGTCGCCCAGTTGCCGTACTGCGCGATGAAGGGGTCCCGCAGTCCGCGTTCCTCGATGATCTGCTCGAGGCGGGCCGCCTGTTGCTCGCTGCGGATGTAGGGCGCGGCGCGCTGTTCGGGCGTCAGAAGCTGCGTCAGGCCGACGATCAGCAGGGAGAGGACGAGCATCACCAGCGGAATCTGGATCAGCCGCCGCACGATGAAGTTGAGCATGGGGGCCTCGGGAGGGGCGCTTCAAGAGACACCGACACACGGACCTTGAAGGAAAGAGGCGGGGGCCGGGGGGTCGAACGAAGGACGCCGGGCGTCCGGGTAGGGTGAACAAGTCAGGGTAAATCAAAGGGGCGCGCGCCGCCAGCCCGGAGCGAGGTCGGGGGAACGAAGGAAGGGCGGGGCAGCCCACCGTGGGAACTGCCCCGCCCTGCTGCGCTTCTTCGACCGGCTCAGGCGCTTATCGCTTGCTGAGTTCCTTCCAGAAGGTGCCGGTGGCGAACGAGATCATGGGGTTGAAGTTGGTCTTGCCCGCGCCCACGAGGTTGTCGCGCACGAAGCTGTAGCCGATGCCGGCGGGCACCAGGATGTACGGGGCCTGCTCGTAGGCGCGGTTGCCCACCAGGCTGTACAGGCGGTTGCGCTGCTGGGCGTTGACCGTCTGACGGGCCTGATCCAGCCACTTGTCCACCTGCGCGTCCTTGAAGTTGCTGCGCGGGAAGTAGTAGCCGTTACTGGAGTAGAAGGTGTACATGAAGTTGTCCGGGTCCGCGTAGTCGGGTGCCCAGCCGATGACGATCATCGCCTCCTCGCCCTTCTTGGAGGACTCCAGCATCTCGCTCCACTGCTTGGCCTGGATGTTCACCTTGAACTTGGGGTTCAGCGACTCGATGTTGCGCTTCAAGATCTCCATCGCCGTCTGCGAGGCCACGCTGCCCTGGCGGTAGTTCGCCGTCAGCACGAAGCCGTTCTTCCAGACGTTGCCGCCCCACGCGCGCTGGAAGTACGTGCGGGCCTGCGCGGCGTTGAAGCGGTAGGTCTTGACCTCCGCGTCGTAGCCGGGGAAGGAGTCGGGGAGCAGCACGGTGCGCTGCTTGCCCTTGCCGTTCTGCACGTCCTGAATGTACTGGCCGTAGTTGAAGGCGTTGCTGAAGCCCCGGCGCACGTTCACGTCCGTGAAGAAGTTGGCGGGAATGCCGCGCCCGTCGAGCTTGCCGCTGCCCAGCAGCCCGGTCGCCTTGATGTTCTGGTTCATGAAGATGGCCGTGGCCGTGGTGTTGGGCAGGTCGTCGATCCAGGTCACGCCGGGCTTGCCCTTGATCTGCTCCTCGTCCACCGCGCGCCCGCCGCCCTCGATGATGTCCGCGTCACCGCGCAAGAAGGCCTGCTGACGCGCCGCCAGCTCGGGCACCTTCTGGATGATCACGTTCTTGATCGCGGGCTTCTTGCCCCAGTAGCCGTCGAACGCGGTCGCCAGGAAGGCGTTGGCGTCCTTGCGAACGAAGCGGTACGCACCCGTGCCGCTCGGCTGCTGGCTGAGCTTGGAATTCGTCAGGTCCTTGCCGACCCAGTTCATCATGTCGGCCTGGGTGCCCTTCCACTCACCGATGGCGATGGCGTGGCGGCGGTCCACGATGCTCTGGCCCGTGTAGGCGAGCTTGGCGAGGAACGCGGGGTCCACCTTCGGCAGCGTGAAGACGAGCTGCCCGGCGTTGTTGCACTCCACCGCGCGGTCGATCCTGGCCCAGGTGATCGTCTTGTCGTCGTTGGCGTTGCTGCCGGTGCCCAGCAGCGACTCGCTGATGAACCAGTTGCCGCTCTCGGCGGAGTTCGTCACGAGGTTGCGCTCGAAGGTGTACTCGGCGTCGGCGCAGGCCATGGTGTTGCCCGAGTGGAACTTGACGTTGCGGCGCAGGTCGAAGGTGTAGGTGCGCCCGCCGTTGCTGATCGTCCACTTGGTCGAGAGCAGCGGCTCAAGCTGGGTGAGGCTCGCGCCCCGGTAGGTCAGCAGCGTCTCGTACATGTTCTCCACGACCGCGCCCGAGGCCGTGTCATACGTCACGCCGGGGTCCATCGTGGGGATGTCCGCCGCCGTCTGCTCGACGAGGGTGTCCCTGGGGGCCGCCGCAAGGGCCGAGCCGACGAGGAGCAAGGAGCTGAGCAAGGCAAATTTCTTCATTGAGCCTCCCGTGAAAGGGGCACCGTCCGCCTACAGCCTGGGATGTTGGGGTCCGGTGCCTTGTCGTGGTTCTTCGCTCAGCAATATAGCGTAGCCTGAGCAGGAGATGTGAGAGTTTTCAAAGAACGTTGGAAGGTCGAAAACGCGGATTGAGTCACAGTTTTTCCACCGTTCTGTACTCAGTCTGAGCGTCTTGAGTCGCCTGCACACCGGGAGTGCGATACTGCCGCGCGTGAAGAAACGCATCCTGCTGCTGGCGGGCGGTCAGTCCGGCGAACACGAGGTCAGCCTGATGAGCGCCCGCAGCGTCCTCGCGGCCCTGCCCCGCGACCGCTTCGACGTGACGCCCGTGGTCATCAGCCCCCAGGGCCGCTGGCTCCCGCCCACCGACACCCAGCGGGCGCTGGAGACGGGCCAGGCGGTGCGCGGCGGCGACCTCGTGCTGCACCGCGCGGCGAGCGCCGAGGGCTACGACGCCGTGTTTCCCCTCCTCCACGGCCCGATGGGCGAGGACGGCACGATTCAGGGGCTGCTGACGCTCGCCGGAATTCCCTTCGTCGGGTCGGGCGTGCTGGGGTCGGCGGTGGGCATGGACAAGGTGATGACGAAGCAGGTGCTCGCCTCGGTGGGCGTGCCGCAGGTCGCGTGGAGGCTCGCCGTGCGCCGCGAGTGGCAGGACCGTCCGGAGGAAGTGAGGGCCAGGGCCGCCGAACTCGGCCTCCCTGTGTTCGTGAAGCCCGCCAACCTGGGGTCGAGCGTCGGCATCAGCAAGGTGAGCCGCCCGGAGGAATTGGATGCCGCCCTCGACCTCGCCTTCAGCCTCGACCGTCGGGTGATTCTGGAGGCAATGACGGGCCACAAGCCGCGTGAGGTGGAGGTCGGCATCCTCGGCAACGACGCGCCCATCGCCAGCCCGGTCGGTGAGTTGCGTTTCGACGCCGACTTCTACGACTACGAGACGAAGTACACCGAGGGCCGCGCGACGATGCACATTCCCGCGCCGCTGCCCGCCGAGGTCGCCGAGCGCGTCCGCACGCTGGCGCTGACGGCCTTCCGCGCGCTCGACTGTGCTGGCCTCGCCCGCGTGGACTTCTTCTACGTGGAGGAGACGGGCGACCTCTTCCTCAACGAGCTGAACACCATGCCCGGCTTCACCACCACGAGCATGTATCCCAAACTCTTTGAGGCGGCGGGTCTGAGCTACAGCGACCTCGTGACGCGCTTGGTGGACCTGGCACTGGAGAAGCGGTAGGGGACGCGGGAGCAAAAGCCTCAAGTCTGACCGCTGAAAGCTGACGGCTGACCGCCCCTTGTGTCCCACCTCACCCTCCGCCGACGGTTAGTGAGTGGATACTCACCCAATGCCCCGCCCCCGAACGATCACCGACGAGCAGATTGTGGTGGCGGCGCGTGCGGCCTTTCTGGAGCAGGGCTTTTCCGCGACGACCGCCGAAATCGCGCGGCGGGCGGGAGTGTCCGAGGGGACGCTGTTCAAACGCTTCGCCACGAAGGAGGACCTGTTCGAGGAGGTCATGGGGCTGCGCGAGTCACCCGCCTGGCACGCGGAGCTGAGTGCGCGGGTGGGAGAGGGCGACGTGCGCCGCAACCTGGAACGGGCCTTCCTGCTGTATCTCGACTCGGCACGGCAGATTGTGCCCAACCTGCTTCTCGTCTTCTCACGGGGCTATGCCCCGGCCCACAATCCCCTGCTCGAACGCCTCGACAACCCCATGCGTGAGGACACCCAGGCCCTCGCCTCCTACCTGCGCGCGGAGGTGGCGCGGGGCCGCATCCGCCCCGTGGACGCCGAGATGACGGCCCTCGCGCTGCTGGGTGCCCTGCTGCACTTCGTCCACTTCTGGCTGATGACCCACCGGGGCAACCCGGAGACGCTGGACGCCGGACGCTACGTGCGCGGTCTCCTCGACCTGCTGTGGCCGGGGCTGGAACCCTGAACCGGAACCCCAGCCCGCCTGGGGGCGTATGCACTCCTCGTAAGCTGCCCTGCCCGTAAGCAAGTTCTCACTCACTCATTCCCCGCCCGATTCCAGAGGTCCCACCATGCGTTCCCCACCCACCCAGAT